>NZ_CP044232.1:608360-912540 GCF_008727775.1 Microbacterium lushaniae | reverse complement strand
GAGGATGGCGTGGACACCGAGGTCGTCGACCTGCGGTGGCTCTCCCCCATCGACACCGCGACGATCGTGGAATCGGTGGGCCGCACCCGGCGGGCGGTGGTCGTGCATGAGGCGGCCCGGACGGCGGGCCTGGGCGCCGAGGTCGCGACGCGCATCTCGGAGCGGCTCTTCGACACGCTGCGCGCGCCGGTGCAGCGGGTGACCGGCTATGACGTGCCGACCCCCTCCGGCGCCCTCGAGGACGAGCAGATCCCGAGTGTCCACCGCATCCTGCTGGGGATGCAGCGAGTACTGGAGTACCGACGTGGCTGAACAGTCCTTCCCGCTTCCCGACCTCGGCGAGGGCCTGGAGGATGCGGTCATCCTCGAGTGGCACGTAGGGGTGGGCGACCTCGTCGAGCGCAACGACGTCCTTGTCGAGGTGGAGACGACGAAATCGGCCCTGGAGCTGCCCTCCCCCCTCTCCGGCGTCGTGTCCCGCCTCGGCGCGGAGGAGGGTGAAACGGTGCGGGTCGGCGACGCGCTGATCACCTTCGAGGTGCCCGAGGAGAGCGCCGGCATCGTCGGGAGGGTACCGGCCGTCGACGCCGACGTGCCGGTCAAGCGCGTCACCCTGCGCCCGCCCGAGGACGACTGATGCCGACGGTGCGGTCGGGCGGCACCGTCGTCTCGTGGGAGGAGATCGGCGCCGCGGACGGACGGCCTGTTCTCGTCGTGCATGGATTCGCGTCGAATAGTGCACAGAATTGGCGACGAAGCGGGTGGGAAACCGCGCTCGCCGACGCCGGCCTCCGCGGGATCGCCGTCGACCTTCGCGGTCACGGCGGCAGCGCCCGTCCGGCCGGCCCCGACAACTACCGGGCGGCTCTGCTCGTGACCGATCTCGTCGCCGTCCTGGATGCGGTCGGCGCCGACGAGGCCGGATACCTCGGCTATTCGCTCGGCTCGCGCCTGGGATGGATGCTGGCCCTCGCGCAGCCGCGACGGATCCGGCGGCTCGTCCTCGGCGGCTTCGGACCCACCTCACCGCTCGCCGAGGTCGACCTGGAGGCCGCGCGCGCGGCTGTTTTCCGCGGCACCCCGATCCTCCACCCCCCGACCGCGGCTCTCATCTCTCTGGCGTCCCTCGTGCCGGGCAACGACGTCGGCGTGCTCCTGGACGTCGCCGAAGGGGTGGGCCGGGACACGGTCTCCGTCCTCCCCGCCGACCCCGCACCCGCCGCGCCGATGTGCATCGTCAACGGAGATCGCGACACCATCGCCGCCGGCGGAGAGGCGCTCGCCCGCGCCGTCGGCGCGCATTTCGTGCCGGTGGCGGGGCGCTCGCACACGAGCGCGGTCTCCTCCCGCACGTTCAAGGAAGCGGCGACGGTGTGGCTGACGCGGTGATCCGGGTCCTCCGCGAACCGTCGCGACGTGTGCCCCGTTGGTGTACCGTCAGCCTCCGTGAAGCCAGGGGACCCCTCCTGGTGACGAGGAGGGCTCGAAGGTGAGTGCACCCGGTTTGAAGGACGACCCGATCCGCGTCGTGGAGAACGCCGTGGTCTGGGTGGCTGCCGTCTCGGCCATGATCGCGACACTGGCGACACTGGGCATCGTCGCCGCCTTCGTGGGCTCGGTGATCGCGAGATGGCTGGGCGACCCGTTCGATGTGACCAACCTCGTCAGCGGGCTGCTCGTCACCGCGACGTTCGCGGGTATGGCGTGGACCACCGTGCGCGGCGAGCAGGTCTCCGTGCAAGTCGTCACCGAACGGCTCGGACCGAAGGCGAACCGCGTCCTGGACATCGTCATCTGGTCGCTGGCGAGCGGGTACATCCTGTGGCTGCTCTGGGCGTCGGTGGACCGCGCGATCACCCGTACGTGGCCGGTTCCCGAGACCGTCGTCGACGGCGTCGGCCTCGCCCCGCTGTGGCCATGGCGCTGGGTCTTCGCCGTCGCACTGATCCCCTTCTTCCTGGTCGTGCTCCTCAACCTGGTGCGGTCGATCATCGGCCGGCGACCCTACGACGACGTCATGCAGTTCGACGACGCCCCGCCGAGCGACCCCACGGCCCTCAGCGACCGCGACGCGCTGCGCGCGGCGAGCCTGGCCGAGCACGAACAGCAGATCGACCGGACCCCGGCACAGGGATCGGATGGAGGCGCACGATGATCGATTCCGCCGTCGCCATCTGGCTCACCCTCGCGCTGATGTTCCTCCTCCTGGCCATCCGCGTGCCGATCGGTTTCGCGCTCGGCATCTCCGGCGCCCTCGGGCTGATGATGGTCAAATCGCCCACCGTCGCCGTGTCCGTGATGGTCAACGAGACCTTCCAGAACTCCTACAGCTTCACCCTCACGATCATCCCGATGTTCATGCTCGTCGGCCTCTTCGCCGTCCGTGCGCGCATCGCGGAGTACGCGCTGGAGATCGCCGCGTACTTCACCCGGCGCCTGCCCGGGGGCCTGGGGGTTGCGACCGTGATCGCCGCGGCCGGGTTCTCCGCGGTGTCCGGCTCGTCGATCGCGAAGGTCGCGACGATGTCGAAGCTCGCGGTGCCCGAGATGCGCCGCCACGGATATCCCGCGGGACTGGCCACCGGCATGGTCGCCGTCGCCGGCACCGTGGGCATCCTCATCCCGCCGAGCACGTTCATCGTCATCTACGCCGTCATCACGAACACGTCGGTGGCTCCCATGCTGGTGGCCGGCCTCATCCCGGTGGCGATCTCGTTCCTCGGCTACGTCCTGTACATCATGATCATCGGCGCGCGCCGGGTGGGCGTGGACAAGCTGAGCAAGCCGGAGGACCTCAACTTCATCGCCTCCTACGAGTCGCTGCAGCGCGAGACCCGGGCCCGCGCGCAGGCCGAGGGCAACACGCGGCGCACCGACTCGGGCACGCTGACGATGAGCATCGGGCTCAGCGCGAAGACGAAGGACTGGCGGAACCTTCCCTGGCGCGGAGTCGTCTACGTGCTGGTGCTGGCCACCGTCATCATCGGCGGCATCTTCTCGGGCCTGTTCACCCCCACCGAGTCCGCCGCGTTCGGAGCGGTGGTCTCCGTGATCATCCTCATCATCGAGCGGCGCAAGCTCGGGGCGAAGGGTCTGGGGCTCCAGATCCGCGATTCGCTGCTGGACACCGCGGCGACGACGTCGATGGTGTTCTTCATCATCTTCGGCTCGGTGATCTTCTCGAGGTTCTTCGTGCACGCCGGTGTCACGCAGGGGATCAAGGATGCCGTCGGGGAGTGGCAGCTGGACCCCCACATCCTGATGGCGATCCTGCTGATCTGCCTCATCCCGCTCGGGATGTTCCTCGAGGAGATGTCGCTGCTGCTGCTGAGCGTGCCGATCATCCACCCGATCGGGATGGCGCTGGCCACCGACTTCTTCCCCGACGCCCCGACGCAGGCCGCCGCCGAGCTCCTCATGAGTATCTGGCTCGGCATCCTCATCATCAAACTGATGGAGATCGGGATGGTGATGCCACCGGTGGGCATCAACTCCTTCGTGGCCGCCGGCGTGGCGAAAGTCCGCAGCGGCACGGTCTTCGTCGGCATCCTGCCGTTCATCGTGGTCGACCTGGTCGTCCTGGTGATCCTGTTCCTGTGGCCGGAGCTGACCCTGTGGCTGCCGTCCTTCGTGTCCGACGCCGTCAACGCCGCCTTCCACGGCACGCCCGGGGAGATTCCCACCATCCCCGCGCCCTGACTTGAGGGCCGCTCCCCTCTCCCGACCCATCCCGAGGAACCCGCACCGTCCCGATCACACCGAACACTGAGGAGAACACCGATGTTTTCACGTAACCAACGACGACTGGCTACGGCCGTCGCGGCCGCAGCGACGGCGGTGGCCATGCTGGCCGGCTGCAGCGGCTCGCCGGCCAGCCCCTCCGGCGGCGAGGGCGGCGGCGACTACGCCGAGGGCGAATGGGAGGTCACGATCACCTCGGTCGCCGCAGACAAGTCCGTCCTCCGCCCGGCGCAGGAGTGGTACATGGATCAGGTCGAGGAGCGCACCAACGGCGCGATCGCGTTCAACCGCACCACCGCGAACGAGATCTGCGCACAGGCCGACCAGTACGCGTGCCTCGAGGACGGCAGCGCCCAGCTGCTGGTGACGGTGCCCAACTACCAGCCGTCGATCTTCGTGCCGAACTCCCTGCCCGAGATCACCTTCGGTCCGACCAACTCCGCCGCCATCACCGCGGCGATGGCGGAGCTGACCGAGACCAACGAGGACGTCAAGACCTTCCTGGACGCCAAGAACCTGTACTCGGTGTCGACGTGGTCCGTCGGCAACATCCTGGTCGGTTCCAACACGCCGCTGGAAGGACCGGCCGACCTCGACGGCCTGACCATGCGCACCGCCGGCACCATCGCCGCGCCGAACTTCGCCGCCGCAGGCGTCGTCCCCACGCAGGTGACGGCCGACGAAGCGTACAACTCCTTCTCCACCGGCCTCGTCAGCGCCGCCGCCGGTGCCATGGACTTCGTCGTGGCGTGGAAGCTCGGTGAGGTCCTCAAGCACTGGGTCGACACCGGACAGGGCGTGTACTCCGAGTTCGCCATGTACTGGGCGAAGGACTACTACGACGAGTTCCCCGACGACATCAAGGCCACCCTGGAGGAGGTCGCCGACGAGCTGAACTCCGGCGCGGCGGTCGAGGTGTGGAAGGCCGGATACGACAGCGCCGACGGCACCCACTTCGTCGGGACCGACGAGCAGTGCGAGATGATCTCGTCCATCCCCAACGTGGAGACGCTCACGGCATGGGATGAGGAGACCGTGGCCGAGTTCGAGGAGCTCGGCGCGCTCGTGGACGGCGAGACCTACACCAACGAAGAACTCTGGGTGCGCAACGCCACCGCAGCGGGCCTCACCAACGCCGAGGGCGTCCTGGAGGACTACTGGACCCTGATCGAGAAGTACGAGGCGGAGTTCGACGACCCGGCCCTCTCGATCGACCCGGTGACCTCGTGCATCGAGAGCTTCAACGGCTAGACACCACAGCCGGCCGGAGGCCGTCGCCCCTCGGGGCGGCGGCCTCCGGTCGTCACGGGGCGGATGCGTCCAGGACCGGTGCCGCGGACCGGGTCCGGGCGAACTCCGCGAACCATTCCAGTGCGCCGGCATCGGCCACCGCTCCCAGCTGAGCGACCTCCGCGAGGGGCCTGCCCTGCAGGAGCCGCTTGACCGGCACCTCCAGCTTCTTGCCCGTGCGGTTCAGCGGGATCGCGGGGACGGCGTGGATCTCGTCCGGGACATGGCGCGGCGACAGCTCGCTGCGCAGCATCCGCGCGAACGATGCCCGCCGCTCCTCGTCCAGCGGAGCCCCGCCGGCCATCTGCACGAACAGCAGCAGCCGGCCGGTCTCGGCGTCCTCGCCCTGACCCTCCAGGAAGACCACGAGCGAATCCTCCGCGTCAGGTGCGGCGTCGATCACGCGGTAGAACTCGCTCGTCCCCAGGCGCACGCCACCCCGGTTCAGCGTCGCGTCCGAGCGCCCGGTGATCTGGCACGAGCCGTCGGCGTGGAAGACCGCCCAGTCGCCGTGTCGCCAGATGCCGGGGTACGAGGAGAAGTACGCCTCGTGCATGCGCGACCCGTCGTCATCGCCCCAGAACCCGACCGGCATCGACGGCATGGGCCGGCGGATCACCAGCTCCCCGGGGGAATCCAGCACCGGATCGCCGTTCTCGTCGAATGCGGCGGCGGCCACCCCCAGGGCCGAACCGGAGATCTGCCCGTCGTATACCGGGAGGAGCGGAGCGCCCTGCACGATGCCGCCGCACACGTCGGTGCCGCCGGATCCGACGTTGAGGAGGACGCGGTCTCCGAACTCCTCGTGCACCCAGCGGTAGCCGTCACGCGGCAGCGGGCTGCCCACGGCGCACAGCTGCCGGAGGCGGGGGAAGGAGAACTCGGTGCGCGGGTCGACGCCCGCGGCCCGGCTTCCGCGGATGTATGCCGGGCTCATGCCCAGGACGTCGGGATCGGTCTCCTCCGCGACACGCCACAGCTCACGGGTGTCGGGGAAGGTGGGGTCGCCGTCGTACAGCACGACGGACGCGCCCACCAGGAGCACCGAGGGGAGGGTGTTCCACACCATCCATGCGGTCGTGGAGTACCACATCAGGCGATCACCCTCGCGCAGGCCCCAGCTGAGACCGTGGTTCTTCAGATGCTCGAGCAGGATGCCGCCGTGGCAGTGGGTGATGGCCTTGGGCTTGCCGGTGGTGCCCGAGGTGAAGATGACGAAGAGCGGGTGGTCGAAGGGGACGTGCTCGAACGCGATGTCCTCCGCTCCGCCGTCGCCGAAGTCCTCGTACCGGATCGCGTCGGACAGGACGTGGGAGGGGTACGCCACCTCCACGACCTTCTCGAGGCTCCCGATCGCCGCGGTGATCTCCGCCACCTCGGCGGTGCGGTCGATGCTCTTGCGCCCGTACCGGTAGCCGCCGACGGCGAACAGCACCTTCGGTTCGATGATGCTCAGCCGGTCGATGGCGCTGGAGGCGCCGAACTCCGGCGCGCAGGTCGCCCACACCGCGCCCAGGCTCACCACGGCCAGTTCGATGGCGATGGTCTCCGGGATGTTCGGCAGGTACGCCGCGACCCGGTCGCCCAGGCCCACGCCGGCTTCGACGAGGCCGGTGCGCACGCGCCCGACCTCCGCGCGCAGGTCGTCCACGCTCCACTCCTGCGTCGGCCGCGTCTGCGAATACGCGACGAACGCGCAGCGGCCGCCGTCGCCTCGGAGCACATGCTCGGCGTAGTTCAGCCGCGCACCCGGGAACCACACGGCACCGGGCATGCGCTCCTCGGCCAGCACCGCGGTGTACGGGGTGCTCGAGTGCACGTCGTAGAACTGCCACACCGACTCCCAGAACCCGTCGAGATCCGTGATCGACCAGTCGTACAGCTCCCGGTAGCCGTCCAGGCGGATGCCGCGGTGCTCCGCGACCCACTCGATGAAGCGCTGCAGGACCGACTCCGACTGCAGGTCGGCCGGCAGCTCGTACAGGACCGGGGCGACCGGGTAGGCACTCATGCCGATGACCATACCGCGGGGCCCGCGGCGAAGCGGATCGACTTCCGCCGCACGAAACGCGGGTCAGAACGGCAGCGCGAGCAGCACGGCCGCACCGACGACGGCGACGGCCGTGACCGCCGCGCTCCCCCACCACCACAGGGAATGCCCGGCGAAGGGACCGCGTGGGTCGCCCGCCCTCCGGTCGTTCCTGCGCGTCATCGGTCCAGTATGCCCCGGCGACCGCGCGACGGATGCCCCCGCATCCGCCGCGCGCCGTTGCTCAGGCGAAGGGGTTCGCCGTGAGCGTGTACTTGGTCTGGAGGTACTCGTGGATGCCCTCGGCGCCGCCTTCGCGCCCGAGCCCGGAGAGCTTCCAGCCGCCGAAGGGGGCGGCGGCGTTGGACACGACGCCGACGTTCAGCCCCATCATCCCCGTCTCCAGGCGCTCGATCATGCGCTGCCCGCGTGCGAGGTTCTCGGTGAAGACGTAGGACACCAGGCCGTACTCGGTGTCGTTGGCGATGCGCACGGCGTCGTCCTCGGTGTCGAACGGCACGATCGCCAGGACGGGGCCGAAGATCTCCTCGCGGAGGATCTCGCTGCCCGGCTGCACGTCGGCGACGACGGTGGGCTGGTAGAACGTGCCGGGACCGTCCACGGCCGCACCGCCGACGGTCACGGTGGCGCCGCGCTCGACGGCGTCACCGACCAGCTGCGTGGCCTTGGCGACTGCGCGGTCGTCGATGAGCGGACCGATCTGCACCCCGTCCTCGGTGCCGCGCCCGATGCGCATGCCCTGCACGCGCTCGGTGACGCGGCGGGTGAACTCCTCGACCACCGAGCGGTGCACGATGAAGCGGTTCGCCGCCGTGCAGGCCTGCCCGATGTTGCGGAACTTCGCCTGGATGGCGCCGTCGACGGCCTTGTCGAGGTCGGCGTCGTCGAACACGACGAACGGCGCGTTGCCGCCGAGCTCCATCGAGGTGCGCAGCACGCCCTCCGCGGCCTGCTGCAGCAGGCGCTGACCCACCGGGGTGGATCCGGTGAACGAGAGCTTCCGCAGGCGCGGGTCGCGGATGATGCGCTCGGACACCGGGCCCGTCGTGGAGGTCGTGATGACGTTGACGACACCGGCGGGAACGCCGGCCTCCTCGAGCAGCTTGACGAAGAAGAGCGTCGTCAGCGGGGTCAGCGAGGCCGGCTTGATCACCACGGTGCATCCCGCGGCGAGGGCGGGGGCGATCTTGCGCGTGGCCATCGCCAGCGGGAAGTTCCACGGCGTGATGAGGAAGCACGGACCCACCGGGTGCTGCGTGACGATCATGCGGCCGGTGCCCTCGGGGTTCGCGCCGTAGCGGCCCTGGACGTGCGCGGCCTCCTCGCTGAACCACCGCAGGAACTCGCCGCCGTAGGCCACCTCGCCGCGGGCCTCGGCGAGCGGCTTGCCCATCTCGAGCGTCATCAGGAGCGCGACGTCCTCCTTGCGGGCCTGCAGCAGGTCGAACGCGCGCCGCAGGATCTCGGCACGCTCGCGCACGGGCGTCGCCGCCCAGGCCGGGAAGGACTCCGCCGCAGCATCCATGGCGGCCGCGCCGTCGGCGACCGAGGCGTCGGCGATCGAGCGGATGACGTCACCGGTGGCGGGGTCGGCGACGTCCAGCGTCTTGCCCCCCTCCGCCGCACGCCACTGCCCGGCGATGTACAGGCCGTCAGGCACCGATGCCAGCAGTTCTTCCTCGCGCGAAACGCTCATGTTCGTCCTCCTCGATCGATACGCTCCCCTCCATTGTGGCCACCGTCGCGCATCCGCATCGATATACACGGCGTACAGCCTCGCGTGCGCGGTGGACAGCACGTCGAGGGTCGGCCCGCGTCGCGCCGACGCATCCGGCGACCGCCATATACTGGCCACCGTCCGGCGACTCCCCCCGCGCCGGTGCCCGGAAAAGGGGCACGCAGCCGCTCCCGCCGAGCGCGCGAGACACATACGGCCCTCCCCCGTCCCCGTCTCGAAAGGCTTCGCCATGCCCTCCGTCTCCGCCCACGTCGCCACCACCCTCTCCCGCTGCCTCGACACCGTGTTCGGCGTGATGGGAAACGGCAACGCCTACTTCCTCGACGCTCTCGAGCGCGACACCGCGGCCCGTTTCGTCGCCGTGCGGCACGAGGCGGCGGGGGTCGCGGCGGCGGATGCGTACTTCCGCGCGTCGGGGCGGATCGCCGCGGCCACCGCGACCTACGGCGCCGGCTTCACCAACACCCTCACGGCACTGGCCGAGGCCGTGCAGGCCCGCACCCCCCTCGTGCTCCTCGTCGGAGACGAGCCGACCTCGGGCCCGCGGCCGTGGGGCGTGGACCAGATCGCCCTGGCCGACGGCGTCGGCGCCCGCACGTACACGGTCGGACACCAGGATGCCGCGGCCACCGTCGCGATCGCGGTCGAACACGCCCACACGTATCGCGTCCCGGTCGTCCTGGCGATCCCCTACGACCTCGCCACGCGCGATGCCGGCCCCGTCCCGGCCACCGCCGACCCGGTGCCCGTGCCGCAGATGCCCGCGCGCACCGCCTTCGCCGACGCCGTCCTCGACGGGATCGTCGAGGCGCTCGCCGACGCCCGTCGGCCCGTGCTCCTCGGCGGCCGCGGCGCCTGGCTGGCCGGCGCCGGGGCGACACTCGGCGACCTGGCCGAGGCGACGGGGGCGCTCACCGCGACCTCTGCACTCGGGCGGGGCCTGTTCCCGGACGCGCGCTTCGACCTCGGCGTCGCGGGCGGCTTCGGCGCGCCCGGCGCGATGGCGCTCGTGCGGGAGGCCGATGTGGCGGTGGTGTTCGGCGCCGCGCTGAACCAGTTCACGATGCGCTTCGGCGAGCTCTTCGCGCCCGGGGCGCGCGTCTTCCAGGTGGACGTTGCGCCCACCGCGACGCATCCGCATGTCGGCGGCTACGTCCGCGGCGATGCCGCCGAGGTCGCCGGCGAGATCCTCCGCCGATTCCGCGCGCGCGGTGCCCGCCCCTCGGACTGGCGTCACAGCGTCGACGTGGCAGCGGTGCGGCAGCAGGAGCCGGGAGCGGGGACCGGCCCGGACGGCCGCATGGATCCGCGGTCCGCGGCGCAGCGCCTGGCCGAGCTGCTGCCCGAAGACCGCGTGATCGTCTCGGACGGCGGGCACTTCCTGGGCTGGTCGAACATGTACTGGCCCGTGGCATCCCCCGACCGCATGATCATGGTCGGGACGGCCTATCAGTCGATCGGGCTCGGCTTCCCCAGCGTCCCCGGCGCCGCCGTCGCGCGCCCCGAGTCCACGATCGTCCTCACCACCGGCGACGGCGGCGGCCTCATGGCCCTCGCCGACCTCGAGACCGCCGTGCGGGTGGCCGGGGGCCGGGGCATCGCGGTGGTGTGGAACGACGCGCAGTACGGCGCCGAGGTCAACAACTACGGCGTGAAGGGTCTCGCGCTCGATCCGATGCTCATCCCCGAGGTCAACTTCGCCGCCGTCGCGCGCGGCTTCGGCGCGGAGGGGGTCGTGGTGCGCACCGTGGCCGACCTGGATGCGGTGGCCGAGTGGACGGCCCGGTCGGCCGAGGAGCGCCCGTTCCTCCTCCTCGACCTCCGCGTCAGCGGCGCGGTGATCGCCCCGTTCTGGCAGGAGATCGCCCACGCGGGCTGACCCCGGCCGAACGATCGCCGGGTCAGGCCTTGGACGCGCCGTAGATCGGGCTGCGGGCCTGCAGCTCCTCGTGGTCGGGCCCCAGCGGGATGCCGCTGCGGTCGCGCAGGAGCAGGGTCGCGAGCAGCCCCAGCACGGTCATCCCGGCGAGGTACCACGTGACCGAGTCGGTCGATCCGGTCTGCTGCACGAGGGCCTGGGCGATCGTGGGCGCGAAGGCCCCGCCGAGGATCGCGCCCAGCGCGTAGGAGATCGACACGCCGGAGAACCGGATGGATGCGGGGAAGAGCTCGGCGTACAGCGCCGCCTGCGGCCCGTACGTGAAGCCGAGGCCGGCCGTGAGCACGACCAGGCCCAGGGTCAGCATCCCGATGCTGCCGGTGTTCACGAGCGGGAACAGCAGGACCACACCCACCAGCTGCGCGATCCATCCGATGATGTAGGTGTTGCGGCGACCGAGCCGGTCACCGGCCCAGCCGGCGATCCACGTGAACACGAGCCACGACACCGCCGAGATCGTGACGGCACCGAGCACCTCTGCCGTGGGCAGGCCCACGGGGCCGGCCGGATCGGTGGCGTAGCGCTGGATGTATCCGCCCGTGGTCATGTACCCCACGGCGTTGTTGCCGGCGAAGACGAACGCCGCGATGATCACCAGCAGCGCGTGCTTGCGGAACAGCTGCACGATGGGCATGCGCGTCTGCTCCTTGCGGTCGGCGAGCTCCAGGAACACCGGGCTCTCCTCCACTCGGCGGCGCACGTAGTGGCCGATCAGGATCAGCACGAACGACAGCAGGAACGGGATGCGCCAGCCCCACTCCAGGAACGCGTCACCGGGGGCGATCACGGCCATGAGACCGAGCATGCCGCTGGCCAGCAGGAGCCCGAGCGGCACGCCCAGCTGAGGGGAGGCGCCGAAGAGGCTGCGCCGCGTCTTGGGGGCGTGCTCGACGGCCATCAGCACGGCGCCGCCCCACTCGCCGCCGGCGGAGATGCCCTGCAGGATGCGCAGCACGATGAGGAGGATCGGTGCGGCGATCCCGATGGCCTGGTACGTCGGCAGCAGCCCGACGAGGGTCGTGGCCACGCCCATCAGGATGAGCGTGAGCATGAGCACGAGACGGCGGCCGTACGTGTCGCCCAGGTGACCGGCCAGGAACGCACCGAGCGGGCGGAACAGGAAGCTGATGCCCACCGTGATGAACGACAGGATCTGCGCGAAGCCCTCGCCGGCGGGAGCGAAGAACAGCTGTCCGAAGACGAGGCCGGCGGCGGAGGCGTACAGGAAGAAGTCGTACCACTCCACCGTGGTCCCCACGACCGTGGCGAACACCACGCGCCGCCGATCGGTGGAGCTGGAGATCGTCCCGGTGGGGGTGAAGCCCTCCGGACCGGTGGGGATGGGTCTGCTCATGTCGGAACTCCTTCGGACGCCGCTGTCGGGGGAAGACGTCTGTGTCGCGGAGGCGGCGTCTTGCCCGCCCGCGATGAATAATATACGATTTGAGATACGACGCAAAAGAGCGAAGGAGCTCGGATGACCCCGACGGAACCGCACGATCCCCGCATCCCCGCCCTGACCCGCCGCCCCGGCAAGATCATCGCGGTGCACCTGGCCTACGCATCCCGGGCCGACCAGCGAGGACGCCGACCCGCACACCCCTCCTACTTCTTCAAGCCCGCCAGCTCCCTCGCCCTCACCGGCGCGAGCATCGAGCGTCCGCACGGCACCGAGCTGCTCGCCTTCGAAGGCGAGATCGCCCTCATCATCGGCGAGCCCGCCCGCCGCGTCGGCGCCGATCGGGCGTGGGACCACGTCGCGGCCGTCACGGCGGCCAACGACTTCGGCCTGTACGACCTGCGCGCGAACGACAAGGGCTCCAACGTCCGCTCCAAGGGCGGCGACGGCTACACCCCCATCGGGCCCGCGCTGCTGGACGCCCGCGAGGTCGACCCCGCGGGGCTGCGCCTGCGCACATGGGTCAACGGCGACCTCGTGCAGGACGACACCACAGCCGGGCTCATCTTCTCCCTCCCCCAGATGGTCGCCGACCTCTCGCAGCACTTCACCCTCGAGACCGGCGATGTCATCCTCACCGGCACGCCCGCCGGCTCCAGCGTCGTCGTCCCCGGCGACCGCGTCGAAGTGGAAGTCAGCGCCGGCGACGCCTCGACCGGGCGCCTGGAGACCACCGTCGTGCAGGGCACACACGCGTTCGACGCGTCGCTGGGCTCCCTCCCCGCCGTCGACGACACCCAGCGCGCCGAGGCGTGGGGCTCGCGCGAGGCCGCCGGCCTGCCCGCCCCCGAGCCGGCCGCCCTCTCCCCCGAGCTCCGCGACAAGCTCCGCCAGATACCCGTGGCCGGCCTGTCGGCGCAGCTGCGCAAGCGCGGGCTGAACAACGTCACGATCGACGGCGTGCGTCCGATGCATCCCGGCACCAAGCTCGTCGGCACGGCCCGCACGCTGCGGTTCGTCCCCGGCCGCGAAGACCTGTTCGCCGCCCGCGGCGGCGGGTACAACGCGCAGAAGCGCGCATTCGACTCCGTCGGCGAGGGCGAGGTCATCGTCATCGAGGCCCGCGGCGAGACCGGCTCGGGCACCCTCGGCGACATCCTGGCGCTGCGCGCCCAGGCCCGCGGAGCCGCAGGCATCGTCACCGACGGCGGCGTGCGCGATTACGACGCCGTCGCCGAGATCGGCCTGCCCGTCTTCTCCCGCGGCGCCCACCCCGCCGTCCTCGGGCGCAGGCACGTACCGTGGGATGTGGACGTGGCGATCGGATGCGGCGGCACCACGATCGAACCCGGCGACATCATCGTCGGCGACGGCGACGGCGTCATCGTCATCCCGCCGGCCCTCGCCGAGGAGGTCGCGGACGCCGCCCTCGCGCAGGAGGAGGAGGACGCCTGGGTCGCCGCTCAGGTGAAGGCGGGGCATCCCGTCGACGGCCTGTTCCCGATGAACGCCGAATGGCGCGCGCGCTACGACGCGGAGCGGGGCGAGCGGTGACCCTCCGACAGGCGCACGCGCCCGACCAGGCTCCGGACACGTCCCGCAGCAAATCCCAGCAGGCCTACGCCTGGATCAAGGAGCGGATCACCGGGCAGCAGTTCACCGCCGGGTACCGCCTGGTCCTCGGGGCGATCGCCGCCGAGCTGGACATGAGCGTCGTGCCCGTGCGCGAGGCGATCCGCCAGCTCGAGGCGGAGGGCCTGGTCACCTTCGAGCGCAACGTCGGCGCACGCGTGTCGATGGTCGACGACTCGCAGTACCGCTTCAGCATGCAGGCCCTCGGCATCCTGGAGGGGGCGGCCACGGCACTGGCTGCCCGCGCGCTGACGGTCGACGACGTCCGCCGCGCGCGCGCCATCAACGAACAGATGATCCAGACCCTCGAGAACTTCGACCCGCGCGCGTTCACGAGCCTGAACCAGGAGTTCCACGCGACGCTGTTCGAGCGGTGCGCGAACCCGCGCATGCTCGAGCTGGTCCGAGCCGAGTGGGCCCGCCTCGGGCACCTGCGCGAGTCCACCTTCAGCTTCGTGCCCGGCCGCGCCGCCGAGTCGGTGCGCGAGCACGAGAACATCCTCGCCCTCATCGAGGCGGGAGCACCCCTCGCCGACATCGAGCACGCCTCGCGCCGGCACCGCTCGGCCACCCTCGACGCCTATCTGACCCACGAGCACCCCGGCGAGGCCCTGGGCCTCCCGACGTCCTGAACAGGAGCACACACCATGACCGACCCGCGCCACATCCCCGCCGACCTGCCCACGCGCATCCAGCACTACATCGACGGCCAGTTCGTCGACTCCGTCGAGGGCGGCACGTTCGACGTGCTCGACCCGGTGACCAACGAAACCTATCTGCAGGCAGCGGCCGGCACGAAGGCCGACGTCGACCTCGCCGTCGCCGCCGCGCGCCGCGCGTTCACCGACGGGCCGTGGCCGCGGATGCTGCCGCGCGAACGCGCCCGCATCCTGCATCGCATCGCCGACCTCGTCGAGTCGCGCGACGCGCGCCTGGCCGAACTGGAGTCGTTCGATTCGGGCCTGCCGATCACGCAGGCCCTCGGGCAGGCACGGCGCGCGGCGGAGAACTTCCGCTTCTTCGCCGACCTGATCGTGGCCCAGACCGATGACGCGTTCAAGGTGCCGGGGCGCCAGATGAACTACGTCAACCGCAAGCCCATCGGCGTGGCCGGCCTCATCACGCCGTGGAACACGCCCTTCATGCTCGAGTCCTGGAAGCTCGGCCCGGCCCTGGCCACCGGCAACACCGTCGTACTCAAGCCCGCCGAGTTCACACCGCTGTCCGCCTCGCTGTGGGCGGGGATCTTCGAGGAGGCGGGCCTGCCGCAGGGCGTGTTCAACCTCGTCAACGGCCTCGGCGAAGACGCCGGCGACGCCCTGGTGAAGCACCCCGACGTGCCGCTGATCTCCTTCACGGGCGAGAGCCGCACGGGGCAGATCATCTTCGCCAACGCCGCGCCCCACCTCAAGGGCCTGTCGATGGAGCTGGGCGGCAAGAGCCCCGCGATCGTGTTCGCCGACGCGGATCTGGAGGCCGCGATCGACGCGACGATCTTCGGGGTGTTCTCCCTCAACGGCGAGCGCTGCACCGCCGGCAGCCGCATCCTGGTGCAGCGGGAGGTCTACGACGAGTTCGTGGAGCGCTACGCCGCGCAGGCGGAGCGCGTGGTCGTCGGCGACCCGCAGGACCCGAAGACCGAGGTCGGCGCGCTCGTGCACCCCGAGCACTACGACAAGGTGATGAGCTACATCGAGATCGGCAAGGCCGAGGCGCGCCTGGTCGCCGGCGGCGGTCGCCCGGAAGGGTTCCCCACGGGCAACTACGTCGCCCCGACGGTGTTCGCCGATGTGGCACCGGACGCCCGCATCTTCCAGGAGGAGATCTTCGGCCCGGTCGTGGCGATCACGCCGTTCGACACCGACGAGGAGGCCCTCGCCCTCGCCAACGGCGTCAGGTACGGCCTGGCCGCGTACGTGTGGACCAACGACCTCAAGCGCGCGCACAACTTCGCGCAGGCGATCGAGGCGGGAATGGTGTGGCTGAACTCCAACAACGTGCGTGACCTCCGCACGCCCTTCGGCGGCGTGAAGGCCTCCGGCCTCGGCCACGAGGGCGGCTACCGCTCGATCGACTTCTACACCGATCAGCAGGCCGTGCACATCACCCTCGGCAAGGTGCACAACCCCACCTTCGGCAAAGCCGACGCCGCCGCATCCCACTGACCCCCACCGATCCGCAAGGAAGCGACATGTCCCACCGCGACGATATGACCCTCACCTCCTCCGGCTTCTACGTGTCGCAGGAGGCGCCCATCGCCACCGACAACCCGATCCCGACCCCCACGGTGCCCGCGCCCGACATCCTGCGCTGCGCGTACATGGAGCTCGTCGTGACCGATCTGGCCGCGTCGCGGCAGTTCTACGTCGACGTGCTGGGCCTGTACGTCACGGAGGAGGACGGCGAGGCCATCTACCTGCGGTCGACGGAGGAGTTCATCCACCACAACCTCGTGCTGCGCCAGGGGCCGGTGGCCGCCGTCGCGGCGTTCTCCTACCGCGTGCGCACGCCGGAGGACCTCGATCGGGCGGTGGCGTTCTACTCCGAGCTCGGGTGCCGCGTCGAGCGGCGCGAAGGCGGCTTCACCAAGGGCATCGGCGACTCGGTGCGCGTGGAGGACCCGCTCGGCTTCCCGTACGAGTTCTTCTACCAGACCGATCACGTCGAGCGCCTCGCGTGGCGGTACGACCTGCACATCCCCGGCGAGCTCGTGCGACTGGACCACTTCAACCAGGTCACCCCCGACGTCCCGCGCGCGGTGAAGTTCATGCAGGACCTGGGCTTCCGCGTCACCGAAGACATCCAGGACGAATCCGGCACCGTCTACGCCGCGTGGATGCGCCGCAAGCCCACCGTGCACGACACCGCGATGACCGGGGGCGATGGCCCGCGCATGCACCACGTCGCATTCGCCACGCACGAGAAGCACAACATCCTCGCCATCTGCGACAAGCTCGGGGCCCTCCGCCGCTCCGACGCGATCGAGCGCGGCCCCGGCCGTCACGGCGTCTCCAACGCGTTCTACCTGTACCTGCGCGACCCCGACGGGCACCGCGTGGAGATCTACACGCAGGACTACTACACCGGCGACCCCGACAACCCCGTCATCACGTGGGACGTGCACGACAACCAGCGCCGCGACTGGTGGGGCAACCCCGTGGTGCCGTCGTGGTACACCGAGGCATCCCTCGTGCTCGACCTCGACGGCAACCCGAAGGAGGTCGTCGCCCGCACCGACACGTCGGAGATGGCGGTGACCATCGGCGCCGACGGGTTCTCCTACACGCGCCGCGACGAGGGCGAGGAGTCGATGCCGGAGTACAAGCAGGGCGAGTACAAGCTCGGCCACCAGCTGTAATCCGCCCGGCGGCTGCCCACCCTGTGGCCGCCTCCCCATCCCGAACTCCTCAAGATCGGCCCGTTCCGGGGCCGAACAGCGGCTTCCGGCCGGATCCGGCCCCGGAATTGAGGAGTTCGGGACGTGGGCGGCCTACCCGGGTTCCCCGCCGCCGGAGCCGCCTCCCCATCCCGAACTCCTCAAGAATCCGTCCAGCCGGGGACTGGCGCCCCGATTCGGGCCGGTTCGGCTCGGATATTGAGGAGTTCGGGAATCGGCGGCTCGCTAGTCTGACAACGAAGGAGACCCCCATGCTCGACGCAGAGACCATCGCCGCGATCGCGGCGGAGCTGGCCGAGGCCGACCGCACGCACGGCGTCATCCCGCGCATCACCGCCCGGTATCCGGATGCGACGGTGGAGGACTCCTACGCCATCCAGCGGATGTGGCGGGACGCACGCGTGGCCGAGGGCCGGCGCCTGGTCGGGCGCAAGATCGGCCTGACCTCCAAGGTCATGCAGGCGGCCACCGGCATCAGCGAGCCCGACTACGGCGTCATGTTCGACGACACCGTGTGGGAGAACGGCTCGGTGCTCCGGCACGCGGACTACTCCAACGTGCGCATCGAGGTGGAGCTCGCGTTCGTGCTGAAGCATCCGCTGGAAGGCCCCGCGTGCACGCTCTTCGACGTGCTGCGCGCCACCGAGTACGTCGTCCCCGCCCTCGAGGTGCTCAACTCGCACATCGAGCTCGAGGGCCGTACGATCGTCGACACCATCGCCGACAACGCCGCGTACGGCGGCATGGTCCTCGGCGGCAACCCCATGGCACCGGATGCGGTGGACCTGCGCTGGGTGTCGGCGCTGCTGTACCGCAACGAGACGATCGAGGAGAGCGGGGTCGCCGCCGCGGTGCTGAACCACCCCGCCGCCGGCGTCGCGTGGCTCGCGAACAAGCTCGCCCAGCACGGCGACCGGCTGGAGGCGGGAGAGGTCATCCTCGCCGGTTCGTTCACGCGGCCCATGTGGGTGCACCCCGGCGACACCGTCCTGGCCGACTACGGACCGATGGGAACCATCGCATGCCGCTTCATCTGACCCCCACCTTCCGCGACGCCCTCGCCGCCGCCGACCGGCCGCTCGCCGGCATGTGGGTGTGCTCGGGCAGCCCCCTCGTGGCCGAGATCTGCGCGGGCGGCGGGCTGGACTGGCTCCTCATCGACATGGAGCACTCCCCCAACGCCCTGGAGGGCGTGCTGGCGCAGCTGCAGGCGGTGGCAGCGTACCCGTCCACCCCCATGGTCCGCGTGCCGATCGGCGATGTCGTGACCCTCAAGCAGGTGCTCGACGTCGGGGCGCAGAACATCCTCGTGCCCATGGTGTCGTCGGCCGAACAGGCGCGCGACCTCGTCGCGGCGGTGCGGTACCCGCCGCGCGGGGTGCGCGGCGTGGGCTCGGCGCTCGCCCGCTCCGGCCGCTGGAACCGCGTCGACGGCTACCTCGCCCACGGTGACGAGCACGTGTCGCTGTTCGTCCAGGTCGAGAACGTCGAGGGGGTCGCCGCCGCGGCCGAGATCGCCGCGGTCGACGGCGTCGACGGCGTGTTCGTCGGCCCGAGCGACCTCGCCGCCTCGATGGGGCTGCTCGGCCAGCAGACCCACCCCGACGTCGTGGCCGCCGTCCACCGCGCGTTCGACGCGGTGCGCGGCGCCGGCAAGCCGGTCGGCGTCAATGCGTTCGACCCCGCCGCCGCGCAGGCCTACCTCGACGCGGGAGCCGCCTTCGTGCTGGTGGGTGCCGACGTCGCCCTGCTGGCCCGCGGGTCCGAGGCCCTCGCCGCCCGATGGGTGCCCACAGCCGACGACGCCGGGCGCGCCGGCTACTGACGCCGCGTCACCCCGGCAGGTAGGACACGCGCCAGCCGTCCTCGTTGCGCACGTACTCCACCCGCCGGCCGGCGGCTTCCGGATGCGCCGCCCAGAACAGCATGCGATGGGGCCGCACGCCGAAGCCGACCCATTCCGGCGGCTGCGGCGGCGCCGGGGTCTCGGCGCGGAATCGCGCCCAGCGGGCCTCCCGTTCGGCCAGCGGCAGCTGCGCGTACCCCGCGGTGTTCAGCCACGCCAGCTGCTGCAGGTACGGCGAGCGCCGGCGATACACCTCGGCGCACTCGTCGGCCGGTGCCGGCGCAGCCGTCCCCTGCACGACGAGCTGGCGCGAGAGATCCGGCCACAGGATCGTGAGCGCGACGCGCGGATCGGCCGCGAGGTCGGCCACCTTGCGGCTGCGCGCGTCGGTGTGGAAGAAGAAGCGCTCGCCGTCGAATTCGCTCAGCAGCAGCGTGCGCGCACGGGGATACCCGTGGGCGTCGATCGTGGAGAGCGTCATCCGCATCGGCTCGTCGGTGAGCGCGGGAAGCCAGGATGCCGCGAGCAGGCCGGGGTCGGCGGCGGGGATGTCGCCCAGCACCGGCTCGAGAGCGGGATCGGTGGGAGCGTCGGTGGTCGGTGGCATGGTCCTCTTTCTACCCGAACACGAATCCGTCGATCTCGGCGAGCGCGTCGGCGACGAACGCGACGCGGACGCGCCCGTCCGGGGCGAGGTCACCGTCACGCTCCGTGCGGGCGTCGATGACGATCCGGTCGGCGCCGCGCAGGGTCAGCATGCTCCGTTCCTACCAGAACGGCGCCGACCGAACCCGATCCGTGCCACGCTGGCATGATGCAGCGGGATGTCGCCAGCACCATCGTCTTGGACGTGACCGAATCCGCCGACCTCGTGTTCGCGATCGCCGTCTCGTCCGTCTACCCGTCGGTCACCGAGCGGCTCGTCGCGTCATTGGATGGCGCGGAGGTCGACGTGGCGGAACTGCCCGACGCGCACGGCACGCGCCTGCACCGCGTGCGCTGCGGCACCGGGCGACTCGAGGTGTCGTACACCGCCCGCGTGGACGAGCCCGCCGGCGATCTGCCGACCAGCCCCACCGACCTGCTCGTGTACACGCGGCCCAGCCGCTACGCCGAGTCCGACGCCCTGGGCCCCACCGCGTGGGCCGAGTTCTCCCGCATCCGCGACCGCCGGGAACTGCTCGCGGCGGTGTCGTCGTGGGTGGGGACCGAGCTCGCCTACGTGTCGGGCGCGAGTCTGCCCACCGACGGCGCGGTGCGGACGCTGCTGAACCGTCGCGGAGTGTGCCGCGACTTCGCCCATCTGTGCGTCGCCCTGCTGCGCGCCCGCGACATCCCCGCCCGCGTGGTGTCGGTCTACGCGCCCGGCCTCGCGCCGATGGACTTCCACGCCGTCGCCGAGGCGTGGGTCGACGACGCGTGGCACGTCGTGGATGCCACGACCCTCGCGCCGCGCTCGTCGCTCGTCCGGATCGCGACGGGACGGGACGCGGCCGACACCGCGTTCCTCACGATCGTCGGCGGCCGCGCGACCCTCACCGACATCACCGTCACCGCGGTGGTGGATGCCCTGCCCGACGACGATGTGACGCAGCTGGTGCAGCTCACCTGACCCGGTACGCCCCGCCGCATCCTGTGTCAGGCTGGAGGTATGAGGGCCTGGATCATCCGCTTCGCTTCGCTGTACGTGTTCGACGTCGTCGTGCTGCTGGCCATCGGCGCACTCGTGCCCGGCGTGCGCGTCGGCCTGGCGGCGCTGTGGGCGGGCGCGGTGCTCGCGGCCGCGACGATCTGGCTGAAGCCGCTGATCCACCGCTGGTTCCGATCGATGGCGGCGCGGTCGGCCGCGCAGCGGTCGTGGCTGGCTGAGAAGCTCGTGCAGTACGTCGTCGTGCTGGGCGTCGCCGCGATCATCTGGGTGCTGCTCGTGGTGTTCACCGGCGTGAACGTGCGCGGGTTCGTGTTCGGCTGGTTCGTGCCGCCGATCTTCCTGCTGATCGCGTGGGCGATCTACGACCTCATCGACGACCGCATCGAGGCCCGCGCGGCAGAGCTGTACGACCGCGCCACCGCCGGGCGCCGCTCCACGACCGGCCCCGACGCGCGCGGATCGGTGCCGCCGGCTCCCGGGTCCGCCGGGTTCGCCCCGCCGCCCGCGCCCGGGTTCGCCCCGCCGCCCGCGCCGGGGTCCGCCGCATCCGCCCCGCGCCCGCGCCGGGACGACGGCCTCACCGACGAGCAGCGCCGCATGCTCGACGGCCTCTGACCCCGCCCCCCACTCCGCGAGACTGCAGCGCACCGACGAGACCGCGGCTTTATGTCGCGGTCTCGTCGGTGGCGTGCAGTCTCGCGGCCGGAGGCGGTGCGGCGCGGGCCGAGGCGGCGGGGGCGGGACCGGTCAGGATGCGGCGCGCTCGGCGGCCTCCACGACGTTGGTCATGAGCAGCGCGACGGTCATCGGGCCCACGCCACCGGGGTTCGGCGAGATCCATCCGGCGACCTCGGCGACATCGGGGGCGACGTCGCCGTAGACGCGGCTCTTGCCGGTCTCGGGGTCGGTCTCGCGCGTGACGCCGACGTCGAGCACGGCGGCTCCGGGCTTGACGTCCTCGGCGCGTACGATGTGCTTCACCCCCGCGGCGGCCACGATGACATCGGCCTGGCGGAGGTGGTGCGACAGGTCGGCGGTGCCGGTGTGGGTCAGCGTCACGGTGGCGTTGATCTCGCGGCGCGTGAGCAGCAGCCCGATCGAGCGGCCGATCGTGACGCCGCGGCCGACGACGACGACGTCCTTGCCGGCCAGGTCGTAGCCGTTGCGCTGCAGCAGCTCGATCACCCCACGCGGCGTGCACGGCAGCGGCGTGGTGATCGGGCCGTTGACGTTGAGGACCAGACGGCCGAGGTTGGTCGGATGCAGCCCGTCGGCGTCCTTCGCCGGATCGATGCGCTCGAGGATCGCGTCGGTGTCGAGGTGCTTGGGCAGCGGCAGCTGCACGATGTAGCCGTGGCACGCGGGATCGGCGTTGAGCGCGTCGATCGCGGCCTCGACCTCCTCCTGCGTCGACTCGGCGGGAAGCTCCACCTGGATCGAGTTCATGCCGATGGCCTCGGAATCGCGGTGCTTCATCCCCACGTACAGCTGCGAGGCGGGGTCGGCCCCCACGAGCACCGTGGCGATGCCGGGGGTGACCCCCCGTTCCTTCAGCGCGGCGACGCGCTCGGCCAGTTCGGTCTTGATCTGCGCTGCGGCGGCTTTGCCGTCCAGTCGTACAGCCGTCATCCGTAATCCTCTCTGATTGGTTCGCAGTCATCCGCGAGACTGCATCTCACCGGCGAGACCATGACATCATGTCGCGGTCTCGCCGGTGGCGTGCAGTCTCGCGGGTCGGGTGGCGCGGGTCGGGGGGCGGGCGGGGCGGGTCGGGGGGCGGGCGGGGCGGGGCGGGGCGGGGCGGGCGGGTTACTGGTGCAGGTCGGGGTACAGCGGGAACGCGGACGTCAGGGCGGCCACGCGCTCGCGCAGGGCCGCCACATCGGCGCCGGGCAGCAGCGCGCGCGCGATCACGTCGGCGACCTCGGTGAACTCGGCGTCGCCGAAGCCGCGCGTGGCCAGGGCGGGCGTGCCGATGCGCAGACCCGAGGTCACCATCGGCGGACGCGGGTCGTTGGGGACGGCGTTGCGGTTGACCGTGATGTGGATCTCGTGCAGCAGGTCTTCGGCCTGCTTGCCGTCGATCTGGGCGTCGCGGAGGTCGACGAGCACGAGGTGCACGTCCGTGCCGCCCGAGCGCACGGAGATGCCGGCGGCGGACACATCCGGCTCCGACAGGCGCTCGGCGATGATCGCCGCCCCGCGGATGGTGCGCTCCTGGCGCTCGCGGAACTCCGGCGTCGCGGCGAGCTTGAACGCCGTCGCCTTCGCCGCGATCACGTGCATGAGCGGCCCGCCCTGCTGGCCAGGGAAGACGGCGGTGTTGATCTTCTTCGCCAGGTCGGCGTCGTTGGTGAGGATGAAGCCCGACCGCGGCCCGCCGATCGTCTTGTGGACCGTCGAGGACACCACGTGCGCGTGCGGCACGGGGTTCGGGTGCAGGCCGGCGGCCACGAGGCCGGCGAAGTGCGCCATGTCGACCCACAGCAGGGCGCCCACCTCGTCGGCGATCTCACGGAACCGGGCGAAGTCGAGCTGACGGGGGTAGGCCGACCAGCCGGCGATGATGACCTTCGGCTTGTGCTCGACGGCCAGGCGGTGCACCTCGTCCATGTCGATGACGGATGTCTCGGTGTCGACCCCGTACGCCACGATGTTGTACAGCCGGCCGGAGAAGTTCATCTTCATGCCGTGCGTGAGGTGACCGCCCTGATCCAGCGACAGACCCAGGAGCGTGTCGCCGGGGCGGGCGATGGCGTGCAGCACGGCGGCGTTGGCGGTGGCGCCCGAGTGCGGCTGCACGTTGGCGAACTCGGCGCCGAACAGCGCCTTGGCCCGGGCGATGGCGAGCTCCTCGGCCACGTCGACCTCTTCGCAGCCGCCGTAGTAGCGGCGCCCCGGGTAGCCCTCGGCGTACTTGTTCGTCAGGACCGAGCCCTGCGACTGCAGCACGGACACCGGCACGAAGTTCTCGGATGCGATCATCTCGAGATATCCGCGCTGACGGTCGAGTTCGCGCTCGAGCACCTGCGCGATCTCGGGATCGACTTCGGCAAGGGGGGCGTTGAAGTACGGGTCGGACACGGGAGTCTCCTCGACGTCGGCTGCGGAATGGAAAAGTCCTACATCGGCCCAGGCGTGCGGTCGAATGCCGTCGTTCGGTCGCTCCCCGGTGGTTCCCCACCTCAACGCCAGTCGCGACCAGACCAGCGTACCGCCTCGGGGATACAGTGGGGAAACGCCGCACTGCCACCGGCGTCAGACGCAAGCCGAGGCCGCCGAGCCGGCCGCGAAGGAGCATCGTGCCGACACCGACCGTGGTGCCGTTCCCCGCCGCCCTGCGCCCGCGCGAGGGCACCCCGTTCCCCCTCGCCGGCGCGAGCGTCGCCGGAGATCCGGATGCGGCCGCCGAACTCGCACGGCTCGTACGGGCCCGCACGGGCCTGGAGCTGACGCCCGCGGCATCCGGCAGCATCCGCCTGCGCGTCGCCACGGATGCCGCCGACGCCGCGGACGCCGCGGGGGTCGCCGCGGACGCCCCCGGTCCCGCCGATCGCCCGGCCACCCCGCCGGAGTCCTACGTCCTCACCGTCGACGAGGCGTCGGTCACCGTCACCGGGGCGGATGCGGCGGGGCTGTTCTACGGCGTGCAGACGCTGGCACAGCTGCTCCGGCGTCATGAGGGCGAGTGGGTACTATCCCCGGTGGAGATCGAGGACGCCCCGCGCTTCGCCTACCGGGGCGTGATGCTCGACGTCGCGCGCCACTTCTTCGGCGTCGAGGAGGTGATGTCGTTCATCGATCGGGCGGCCTCGCTCAAGTGCAACCACCTGCACCTGCACCTCACCGACGATCAGGGGTGGCGCCTGCAGCTGCGCTCCCGCCCCGAGCTCACCGCGCGCGCGGCCGGCACGGCGGTGGGAGGCGACGACGGCGGCTTCTACACGCAGGAGGACTACGCGCGGATCCTCTCGTATGCGGCATCCCGGCACGTCACGGTCGTGCCCGAGGTCGACATCCCCGGGCACACGCACGCGGTCGGGCTCGCCTACCCCGAGATCGCCGCCGACCCCGTCATCACCGACGAGGTGCGGGCCGACGCCGAGGCGGCCGGCGTGCCCCTGCCGGTGGCCGGGCAGCCCTACACGGGCATCGCGGTCGGCTTCTCGTCGCTGCGGATCGGCGATGCGCGCACCGACGCCTTCCTCGCCGACGTGTTCGGCGAGCTCGCCGTCCTCACCCCCGGGCCGTACCTGCACCTCGGCGGCGACGAGGCGCTCGGGACGGATCCGGCCGACTACGCCGCGATCATCGCCCGCACGGTGGGGATCATCGCCGCCACCGGCAAGACCGCGATCGCGTGGCATGAGGCCAGCGCCGTCGCGCCGCTGCCGGCCGACCTCATCGCGCAGTACTGGGGTTTCGTCACCCCCAGCCCCTCCACGACGGCCGCCCGGGCAGCCGCGGTGATCCTCTCCCCCTCCGACGCCGCCTATCTCGATATGAAGCCCGACGCCGACTTCCCGCTGGGCCTGACGTGGGCGGACGGCCCGACCAGCGTCCGCCGCGCGTACGACTGGGAGCCGGCGGGGATGCTGCCCGGCGTGGAGCCCGGCGACATCCTCGGCGTGGAGGCGCCGCTGTGGACCGAGACGGTGCGCACCCTGGCCGACATCGACGCCCTGGTCTTCCCCCGCCTGGCCGCCGCCGCCGAGATCGCGTGGTCGCCCGCCCCGTCGGCGAGCGCCGCACGCACATGGGACTCGTTCCGCGAGCGCGTGGGCGGGCTCGGGCCGCTGTGGGCTGCGCTGGGGATCGGATTCACCGCGTCCACGGAGATCCCGTGGCACCTCGAATGAGCACGATCGTCCATTCCGCCGCCCTCCTCGACGGCGGCACGCGCACGGATGCCGCGTGGGTGCGCTTCGCCGGCGGCCGCGTCGCCGAGCGCGGCACGGGTCGCTCCTGGCAGGACGCCGCAGCCGACACCGTCGTGGATGCGGCGGAGCTGGCGGGCCCCGGCGCGATCCTCTCCCCCGGTTTCGTCGACATCCACGGGCACGGCGGCGGCGGGTTCGCGTTCGACGACGGGCCCGACGCCATCCGCGCCGCCCGGACGCTGCACCGCCGGCACGGCACCACGAGCGCCGTGGTGTCGCTGGTGACCGCTCCCCTGGACGACCTCGTCCGGCGCACGCGCATGATCGCCGAGCTCGCGCGCACCGACGCCGACATCCTCGGGTCGCACTTGGAGGGTCCGTTCCTGGACCCCGCCCACCGCGGCGCGCACGACCCGGCCGCCCTCGCGTCCCCCGTCGCCGTCGAGGCCCTCCTGACGGCGGGCGCGGGAACCGTGCGCCAGGTCACGATCGCACCCGAGCTGCCCGGCGCCTTCGAGGCGATCCGAGACCTGACCGCGGCCGGTGCGGTCGCTGCGATCGGGCACACCGGCGCGGATGCGGCGCTGACGGCGGCCGCGTTCGACGCGGGCGCCCGCATCCTGACCCACGTGTTCAACGCGATGCCGGGCCTGCACCACCGCGCACCCGGGCCCGCCGGCGCGGCGCTGACGGATGACCGCGTCACGATCGAGCTGATCGCCGACGGCGTGCATGTGCATCCCGAGCTCGTGCGGATCGCCTTCGCGGCGGCGCCGGGGCGGATCGCGCTCGTCAGCGACGCGATGGCCGCCACCGGGGTGGGCGACGGCAGGTACACCCTCGGCGGGCTCACCGTCGACGTCACCGGCGGCGTCGCACGTCTGGCCGACGGCGGTGCGATCGCAGGGTCGACCCTCACGCAGGACCACGCCGTGCGCGTGGCGGTGGCCGCCGGAGTGCCCCTCCCGGAGGCGCTGCGCGCCGTCACGGCCACCCCTGCCCGCGCCATCGGCGCCGGCGACGAGGTGGGGCACCTGCGCCCGGGCGGCCGCGCCGACGCCGTGCTCCTGGATGCCGGCCTGAACGTCCGGGCCGTGTGGGCGGGTGGGGCGCCCGTCCGCTGAGCGTTCGCGTGAGCTGCCCGCCGTAGAATGAAGGCCATGACCGAGACCCCGTACGTGCGCCCCGAAACCCCGGCCGAACCGGGCACCCGGCCCGCCGTCTCGGTCGTGGAGATCATCTCCGTCCTGTGCGGCCTGATCGCCTTCGGAACCCTCGCCCTGTGGGGCTTCACCGGCTGGCCCTTCCCGTGGAACCTCGTGTTCGGGATCGGCGCACCCGTGGTGGCCATCCTCGTGTGGGCGCTGTTCGTCTCCCCGCGTGCCGTGCTGGCCGTGCACCCCTTCGTCCGCGCCGTTGTCGAGCTGCTCGTGTACCTGTCCGCGACGATCGCGTGGTGGAGCATGGGGCAGCCGTGGATCGGGCTCGGCTACGGCGTCGTCGCCGTGGTGTTCGGGCTGGTCACGGGGCGCCGGCGCCTGTCGTGAGCGCCGACGTCGTCGCGCGGCTCGTCGCCGAACTGGGCGACCGCGTCGACACGTCCCCCGACGCCCTCCACGCCGCCCGCGCCGACAAATCCGGGCACGCCGCCGAGGGCCTGCCGCTGGCCGTCGTGCACGCCGGTTCGGTCTCCGACGTGCAGGCGGTCATGCGGATCGCCTCCGAGACCGCGACGCCTGTGGTCCCCCGCGGTGCCGGGACGGGACTGGCCGGCGGCGCCAACACCGGCGCGGGCGAGATCGCGCTGTCGCTGCGCGGAATGGACCGCATCCTCGAGGTGCGACGCGACGACCTGCTCGCCGTCGTGGAGCCCGGGATCATCAACGCCGACCTGAACGCGGTCCTGGCCGAACAGGGCCTGTGGTGGGCGCCCGACCCCGCCAGCCGCGACATCTCCACCGTCGGGGGCAACATCGCCACCGGGGCCGGCGGGCTCCTGTGCGCCAAGTACGGCGTCGTCCGCGACGCGGTCCTCGGCGTCGACCTGGTCCTCGCCGACGGGCGCCTGCTGCGCCTCGGACACCGCAGCGTCAAGGGCGTCACGGGTCTTGACCTGACGTCCCTCGTGATCGGGTCGGAGGGTGTGCTGGGTGTCGTCGTCGCCGCGACGCTGAAGCTGCGCCGCCTCATCCCCGGCGAGGTGCGCACGCTGTCGGCGACCTTCCCCGACGTGCGGACGGCCGCCGTCGCCTCCGCCGCCGTGACGGCCTCGGGTGTGCAGCCGGCGATCATGGAGCTGATGGATGCGACGAGCCTCGCCCGCACGCACGCCTACCTGGGCCTGCCCGCCCCCGCGCCCGGCGCCGCGCAGCTGCTCGTGCAGACCGACGGCCCGGCGGCGACGGCCGAGGCCGACGCGATCGCGGCGACCCTCGTGGCATCCGGCGGCGCCGTCGTCCTCGCCGCCGACGAGGCGCAGGCCGCTCACCTCCTGTCGATCCGCCGGTCGATGCATCCGGCGTGGGAGACGGCGGGCACGACGCTGATCGAAGACGTCTCGGTGCCCCGCAGCGCGCTGCCGGCGATGTTCGAGGTGATCGCCGACCTCGAGCGCCGCTACGGCGTCGCGATCCCCACCGTGGCGCACGCCGGCGACGGCAACCTGCACCCGAACTTCGTCGTCCCCGGTCCCGAGGTGCCGGAGGAGATCTGGCAGGCCGCGGGCGAGCTGTTCCAGGCCGCCCTCGCGCTGGGCGGGACGCTCACGGGCGAGCACGGCGTCGGCGTGCTCAAGCGCCGCTGGCTCGCGGACGAGCTCGGTGAGGATCAGTGGGAGATGCAGCGGCAGATCGCGCGCGTGTTCGATCCGGCCGGCATCCTCAACCCCGGCAAGGTGTTCACGCCCTGACCCCGGACCCGCCGCGGATGCGTCACAGGCCCTGCCACGCGGGCTTGTGCTCGTACGTCTCGCGGTAGTAGTCGGCGAAGCGGAGCCCCGCGGCGGCCTCCTCGTCGATGACGACCGTGACGCGAGGGTGCAGCTGGATCGCCGAGGCGGGGAGAGACGCCGTCACCGGGCCCTCGACGGCTCCGGCCACCGCCTCGGCCTTGCCGGCGCCGAAGGCCAGGAGCACGAGGTGGCGCGCCGCCAGGATCGTCCCGAGTCCCTGCGTGATGCAGTGCCGCGGCACGTCCTCGACGCGGTCGAAGAAGCGGGCGTTGTCCTCCCGCGTCTGCCGCGTGAGGGTCTTCACGCGCGTGCGGGAGGCGAACGAGGAACCCGGCTCGTTGAAGCCGATGTGACCGTCGGTGCCGATCCCCAGCAGCTGAAGGTCGATGCCGCCGGCGGCGGCGATGGCCTGCTCGTACTTCTCCCCCGCCTCCGCGATGCCCTCCGCCGACCCGTCCGGGACGTGCACGCGCCGCGGGTCCAGGCCCAGAGGTTCCACGACCTCGCGCTGGATCACCGAGCGGTAGCTCTCCGGATGCTGCGGATCCAGGCCGACGTATTCGTCGAGGGCGAACGCCTGCACGCGGGAGAGGTCGGCGCCCGCCAGGCGTTCGGGCAGCGCCTCGTACACCGGCAGGGGGGTCGAGCCGGTCGCCACCCCCAGCACCGTGTCGGGGCGCGCGCGCACGAGCCGCGCCACCTCGTCGGCCACGAGCGCGCCGGCTGCCTGGCGATCGGGAACGATGACGACTTCAGCCACGGCTGAGTACCTCCTCTTCTGCGCCGACGAGCGCGGCGCCCACCGCCGCCGCCGGTGACCCGGCCGGCAGCACCCGGAGGCGTTCGGCCACCGCCACCGAGCGCAGGAACGCGGACCCCGCGGCGCTGTCGTGCAGCGCCGCGACGACATCGTCGGTCAGGCGCGGGCCGAGCGCGGTGAGTCCGCCGCCTAGAACGACCGTATCGGCATCCGTGGTCAGCACGAGAATCCGCACCGCCGCAGCGATCCCCGCGGCCACGTCACGGCGGAGGGCGCGGGCCCGTTCGTCGCCGGCATCCGCCGCGTCGAACACGGCGCGCACGGGGTGCGTCGCCGCTGTGCCCCACCGCGCGGCGACGGATGCTCCGCCCGCGAGTGCTTCGATGCATCCGCGCTGACCGCATGCGCACGGCGGGCCGGCCGGGTCGACGGAGACATGTCCCACCTCGCCGGCTGCCCCGCGGGAGCCGCGCCATACCGCGCCGTCCACGACGAGGGCGGCCGCGATCCCGGTGCCCACGTTGACGTACGCCAGCGTTCCTTCCCCGCCGTGCAGCCGCCACGCGCCCGCCGCGGCGGCTTTCACGTCGTTCTCCACGCGCACCGGCACGCCCAGGGCCCCTTCGATGCGCTCGGCCAGGTCGAGCCGCTCGATGCCGAGGTTGACCGCGTGCACGACGCGCGCGCCGCGCCCATCCACCTGCCCGGGCACGCCGATGCCGACCGACGCCACGGCACGCCCGGCCGCGCGCGGATCCGCCGTCAGCTCGGCGACGGCTCCGAGGATGCCGCGGACGGTCGCATCGGGCCCCCACCCGCTCGGGCGCCGCACGCGGGCGAGCACCGAATCGTCGGCGGCGAGCGCGACGGCGTCGGTCTTGGTCCCGCCCACGTCGAGGCCGATGCGGATGCGGGATTCCGCGTCCGCCGCTGCGTGTGCCGCCATCAGCCTTTGACCGCCCCGGAGACCAGGCCGCTGGTCATGCGGTGCTGCACGATGAGGAAGAACACCACGACCGGCACCGCGACGAGCGTGGATCCCGCCATCAGCTCGGCCCAGTTGATACCGCCGTTGGGGTCGAGGAAGGTGCGCAGCCACACCGGCAGCGTCATGGCGTCGGGCCGCGGATTGAGCACGAGGGCGAAGACGAACTCGTTCCAGGCCTGGATGAACCCGAACACCCCCGTCGCGACGAGCCCGGGCGCCAGCAGAGGGAAGGTCACGCGCCAGAACGCCTGCGCCCGGCTGAGGCCGTCGACCATGCCGGCCTCCTCCAGCTCCACCGGGATGCCCTGCACGAATCCCCGCAGGGTCCAGATCGTGAACGGGAGCACCGTGGCCACGTACACGGCGGTCAGGCCGATGACGGAGTTGAGCAGGTGCCACCCGTCCACCAGGCGGAAGATCGAGATGATCATCGCCTCGGCCGGGATCATCTGCACGATGAGGATCGCCACGAGGAAGGCCGCGCGCGAGCGGAAACGGAACCGGGAGACGGCGAGCGCTGCGAGGAAGGCGACCACGAGCGCCACCAGCACCGTGAGCAGCGTGACCGCGAGGGAGTTGCCGAGGGCGGGCAGGAAGGGCGCACGGTCGGCGCGGAAGATGACGCCGACGTAGTTCTCCAGCGTCGCGTTCTCGGGCCAGAACCGCAGCTCGCTGCCGCGCACCTGCGCGTTGGGCTGCAGCGAGGTGTTGACCATCCAGTACACCGGGAACGCCGAGGCCACGAACACCGCGATCGCCGCGACGCCCGCCGCCACAGACCCGGCGCGCCGGCGGGTGCGCGGGTTCACAGCGTCTCCTCCTTCACGGTGCGGCGCACGTAGAACGCCGACAGCGCCACCAGCAGCAGCACCACGAGCACCGAGATCGCACCGCCCACGCCGAAGTCCCCCGACCCCAGGGACACGCGGTAGATGTACACCCCGAGCGTGTTGGTCTGGTCGGCGATGCCGCCGATCGACTGCAGCGAGTAGATCTGCGTGAACACGCGCAGGTCCCAGATCACCTGCAGGATCGTGACGATGGTCAGAAGCGGCCGGAGGTACGGCATCACCACGAGGAGGAACCTCTTCGCCGCGCCCGCGCCATCCAGCTGCGCCGCCTCCATCACCTCGTCGGGCACCTGCGTGAGGCCGGCGTAGACGGTGAACGCCACGAAGGGCACCGCCCCCCACACGATGATGACCGTCGCGACGAGGAAGAAGCTCTCCGGCGCGAGCAGCCACGAGTGTCCCTCGAACGGGAGACCGAACCAGCGGCTGAGGATGTGGTTGAGCACGCCGTACTGCGTGTCGAAGATCCAGCCCCACACGATCGTGGCCGACAGCGGCGGCATCGCCCACGCCAGCAGGAGGCCCACCGACACCAGGGTGCGCAGCGCCGTGCCGAGCCGCTTCATGAGCAGCGCGACGAGCACGCCCAGCACCATCGTGAGGACCACGCACACGGCGGCGAACGCCAGCGAGCGCGACAGCACGCGCCAGAACTCCGGATCGGTGAGCACCGCGATGTAGTTGCCGGCGCCGATGAACTCCGCCGGCCGGCCGAACACCTGGGCGCGCCCGAACTCCTGGAACGACATCACCACCAGCTGCACGAGGGGCCACGCCGACAGCGCCGCCAGGACGATGAGCGCGGGCGTCAGCAGCGCGTACGGCGTCCACCCCCCGCGCCTTCTCCGCCGTCGGGCGGGGAAGGCGCGGGGCGAGGGGGCGACCAGCCGCTCACCGTCCACGCCGCTGACGGCGGGCGCGGGGGCACTGTGCACTCGTGGCATGGCAGCTCCGATGTCCGTGCGCGGATCAGCCGTTGAGGATGTCTTCGATCTTGGTGTCGACCGCTTCGGCCAGCGCGGGGAGGTCTCCCCCCTGTGCGACCTGGACGAAGAAGTCCTCCAGCACGCGGGAGGCCTCCACCTCCGCCCAGTTCGGCGAGGCGGGAGTGAGCTTGGCGTTCGCGGCGGCCGCCGTGAAGGCCTGCGCCTCCGGGCTGTCGCCCAGTGTCGAGGCGAGCGACTGCTTGGCCGGGATGAGGCCGTTCTCGCCGTAGATGGTCTGGAACTCGTCGCTCAGGATGATCTCCAGCGCGCTCTTGGCCAGCTCGGGGTTGGCCGAGTTCGCCGAGATGCCGATGTTCGATCCGCCGGCGAATGCCTGCGCGACCTCGCCGTCCGCCCCCGGGAGGGCGTACACGAGCGGTGCGGCGGGCGGGTCGTCCGTCTCGCACTCGCTGGCCAGGCCCAGCGCCCAGTTGGGGGCGGAGAACTGGATCGCCGTCCCCTCGCAGTACGGGGTCCACGGTTCGGCGTTGTCGCCGTCCTTCGGCGCCGTCGACGCGGTCGTCATCAGCTGCTGCACCTGCTCGAGCCCGGCGAGGGATTCGGCCGAGGAGAACTGCGCGTCCCACTCCTCGCCGTCCTGCACCGCGATCTCGCCGCCGGCCTCCCAGATGAACGGCAGGGCGTTGTACCAGTCCTGCCCGGCGAAGTACACGCCGGACATGCCCGGATTGGCCGTGGCCAGCTCCACGCCCTGGGCGACGTATTCGTCCAGGGTCGCCGGGGGGTCGGCGACGAACGCCGGGTCGGCGAAGACGACGCGCGCCCCGGAGTACAGCGGCGCGGCGTAGAACGCGCCGTCGTACGATCCGGCCTCGACGAAACCGGGCAGCAGGTCATCGCCGCCGAGGTCTTCGTAGATGTCGGAGATGTCCAGCAGAGCTCCCACGGAGGTGAACGCCGGGGCCTGCGTGTTGCCGAACTCCACGAGGTCGGGGCTGTCGGAGCTGGAAAGGCTCGTGGTGAGTTTGTCCACGAGTCCGTCCCACGTCTGCTCCTCGATGACGAGGGTGGAGCCCGGGTTGTCCTCTTCGAACGTCTCCACGAGGTGGTCCCTGGCCTCCTGCGGGGTGTCGGTGCCGACGAGCCATACGCGGATCTCCGCGCCGTCGCCGCCGGCGCTGCCTCCGCCGGCGCAGCCGGCCAGAGCGAGGGCCGACGCCCCGGCCAGTGCAAGGGATGCGAGCTTTCTGTTCATGATGCCTTCCTTCGTCGTTGATGGTGCACGGTGGGAGCGGTCGGATGGGGGCGGGTCAGGAGACGCCGAGGCGTGCGGAGAGCACCATGACGGCTGCTCCGCGCAGGACGATGTCATCGCCGTGCGCGGTCATCCGCACCCGGACGCCGTCATGGAACTGCGCGAGCGTGCGCGCGCGGAGGGTGGCCGCGGCGGCATTGGCGAGGGGACCGCCGAGAAGTTCGACCGGGCCCGACAGCACGATCTCCGACAGGTCGAGCGCGCCCACCACCGGCGCGAGCGCGATGCCCAGCCGCTCGCCGGCGTCACGGAGGACGCCCTCCCGCGCGGAGTCGGGGACGGACTGCAGTCGCGCCGACAGCGCGGGGACCGACAGCCACGCCTCGAGGCACCCGAGCTTTCCGCACACGCAGAGCGGGCCGCCGTCGGTCCCGACCGTGACGTGCCCGATCTCCCCGGCGGCGAAGCGGCCGCCCCGCATCGGCCTGCCGCCGGCGAGGAGCCCCGAGCCCACGCCGCGACCCACTTTCACCAGCAGCACGTCGTCGTGGGCGGCGCCGTAGGTGTACTCCGCGAGCACCGCGGCGTTGGCGTCGTTGGCCACCAGCACGGGGAGACCGAGCTCGCCCGCCAGACGCTGCTGCAGGTCGACCCGCTGCCAGCCGAAGTTGGGAGCGGTCAGAACGACGCCGGCGTCGTCCACGACGCCGGGCGAGCCCACGCCCACCCCGAGGACGGGGGCATGGGAGTCGGCGATCAGTTCCCGCGCGAGGTCGGTCACGACCTCGACGACATCGGCGCCGGCACCGGGCACGGGCACATCGCGCCGCGCGACGATCTCTCCGCCGAGGGTGAGGACCGCCCCGAGGATCGCCGTGCTGCCGGAGAGGTCGATGCCGACGATGCGGTGGCCCGCGCGGTCGACGTCCACGAGCATTCCGGGCTTGCCGGGCCGGACGCTCTCACGCATGCCGATCTCGGTGACGAACCCCTCGGCCATCAGGGCCGCCACGAGGTCGGAGATCGTCACACGCGTGAGCCCGGTCTCCCGCGCCAGATCGGCGCGCGACATGGCGCCGTCGGAGAAGAGGGTCTGGAGCACGAGCGACCGGTTGTGCGCGCGGGCCTGCTCGGGCAGCACCTTCGCCCTCGGGCGCAGCGCGCGGCCCGCTCCGAAGGGGCGGACCGTGGCACTGGAGGAGGTCATGTTTGTTAGTAGACCTTACGAACTAACCTGGGCGCAAGGACTTTCGTCACTTCCGAGCGGGATTTGTCGAGTCGTCGTCCCCACCACCGGACGGGCGCGATCAGGGGCGCTTAGGGTGGTGCACTCCTGGACCGAGGAGACCCATGAGCCGTCGCCATCCCCTCCGCGCGCTCCCCCTCGTCGCGGCGCTCGCCCTCACCGCCGCGCTGGCCGGATGCACCGGGCCATCCGCCGGCGGCTCCCCCGCAGCATCCACGCCCGCTGCGGACACCCCCGGCGACGCAGGTCAGTCGACATCCGACGCGTGCGGGGTCGTGCAGCAGTCCATCGACTCGGCGACATCCTCGTTCGCCGACGCCGACCCCGCTGATCCGACGTCCGTCGTCACCGCGATGGAGTCCGCCTCCACCGAGCTCGGGACGATCTCGGCGCAGGTCACCAACGACGACGTGGCCGCACTCCTCCCACCCCTGCGCGACATGTTCGCCCAGGCCGCGGAGGCGATGGCCGCCATGGCGGAGGGGGACGTGTCGCGTGCAGCCGAGGTCTCGGCCCTGAGTGCACAGCTCCAGGAGTCGGCCGCCGCCTACCAGGAGTTGTGCGAGACCGGGTGACCGTGATCGGAACGTTGCGTCCCGGAAGGGGATGCTCCCTTACCATGGAATGACGAGAAGGGGTGCCACGACATGACGGATCTCGCCACGAGACCCGACGCCGACGAAGAGCGCGCGCACGACGCCGCCTCACCCGGCGACGGTGACGCTTCCGAGTACCAGTGGGCCCCGGCCGAACCGCATCACCCGAAGAAGCGGGCGCTCCTGTGGATCGGTCTTCCCGCTGGCGCCACCGCCGTCGCTCTCGTGGCCGCGTCCCTCGTGCTGATCGCACCCGGCACGACCGTGGCAGGGGTGAACGTGGGGGGCCTGACCGCCGGCGCCGCCTCCGATGCCATCACCGCTCGCCTGGCCGAGACCACGCTCGTCTTCGAGGGTCCCGACGGGCAGTTCCAGATCACCGGAGCCGACCTGGGTGCGACGGTGGACGCCACCGCCGCCGCGGAGGCCGCCTTCGCCGAGCACCCCATGTGGAACCCGTCCACATGGTTCCCCGCCGGCATCGATGTGCCGGTCACGCTCGACGAGTCCCGCGCGACCGAGGCGCTGCGCGCCGTCGCCGGCGACCTCTACGTCGACCCCGTCGACGCCGCCGTGTCCTTCGACCCGGCCTCCGCCGGCTACGTCGTCACCGAGGCTCAGACCGGCGAAGGCATCGACCTCGCCGCCGTCCAGGAGGGGCTGCAGGCCGCGTTCGACTCCGGCGCCGCCACCGCCTCGCTCGAGACCACCATCGCACCCGTGCCGGCGGCCGCCACGACGGAGGAGGCCACCGCGATCGCGACGAGCCTCAACGGCATGCTCGATGTCGTCGGCTTCTACGTCGGCGAGGAGCGGACGGTCCCCGTCGACCGCACGGTCGCCGCATCCTGGCTGAGCGTCACCGCCGAAGACGGCGACTTCGTCGTCACCGCCGATGCTGCCGCCATCCAGCCGGTCGTCGACGCACTGCCGGCCGCCGTCAACCGGGAGGCGATCAACGCCACCGTGATCACCGACACCGCCGGCGAGGTCCTGCGCGAGCAGACCGCGGGCGTGACCGGCCGCGCCCTGGAGAGCACCGACGGGATCGCCGACCGCTTCGCGGGCATGCTCGGTGAGGGCGAAGCCGCCTTCCCCCTCACCGTCACCGAGAGCGAGTTCGCCACGACGGCGCTCGTCCGCCGCATCGACGTGAACCTCAGCGCGCAGCGCACGACCCTCTACGAGAACGACCAGGTCGTGCAGTCGTGGGCGATGTCGTCGGGCCTTCCCGGCTCCCCCACGCTGCCCGGCAGCTTCCGCATCGGCTGGAAGACGCCGATGCAGGACATGGGGTGCTTCCCCGGCGCACCGTACTGTACCGAGAACGTGCCGTGGGTGTCGTATTTCAACGGCGACCAGGCCTTCCATGGAGCGTACTGGCACAACAACTTCGGCAACGTGATGAGCCACGGCTGCGTGAATCTCCCGGTCAACGCCGCGAAGTTCATCTACGACTGGGCGCCCCAGGGCACGCAGGTCTCCGTTCACTACTGACCCGCGCGCGGCGCGCTATCGTGGCGGGATGCCGCGATTCGACCTGCCGCTGAGCGAACTGGAGCAGTACCGGCCGGAGGTCGCCGAGCCCGACGACTTCGACGCCTTCTGGGGCCGCACGCTCGCCGAATCCCGCGCTGCCGGGGGCGAGATCGTCGTCACCCGCGCGGCCACGATGCTGCGCACCATCGACGTGTGGGACGTGACGTTCCCCGGGTTCGCCGGCGATCCGGTCAAGGCGTGGTACCTGCGCCCCGCCGGCCGCGCCGAGTCGCTTCCGGTGGTCGTGGAGTTCCTCGGCTACGGCGGCGGCCGCGGGCTGCCCGTGGACCGCCTCGCATGGTCGTCAGCCGGCTACGGCCACCTCGTCATGGATACGCGCGGTCAGGGTTCGGGCTGGGGCACCGGCGGCGACACCGCCGATCCGCACGGCGCCGGTCCGGCGACCCCCGGATACCTCACGCGCGGTATCGACGATCCCGTCGACCACTACTACCGCCGCGTGTTCACCGACGCCGTGCGCGCCGTCGACGCCGCGCGCCTCCTCCCCGGCGCCGACCCCGACCGCATCGCGGTGACCGGCGGCAGCCAGGGCGGCGGCATCGCGCTGGCGGCGGCAGGGCTGTGCTCGGGCCTGGTGGGCGTCATGCCGGATGTCCCGTTCCTGTGCCACTTCGAGCGGGCGGTGGGGCTCACCGACCGCGATCCCTACCACGAGGTCGTGCGCTACCTGGCGGTGCACCGGGGAGCCGAGGCGACGGTGTTCCGCACGCTGTCGTACCTGGACGGCGTGAATTTCGCGCGGCGCGCGGACGCGCCGGCGCTGTTCTCCACCGCTCTGCTGGATCAGACGTGCCCGCCCTCGACCGTCTTCGCCGCGTACAACGCCTACACCGGCCCCCGCGAGATCGACGTCTTCCCGCACAACGACCACGAGGGCGGTCAGGCGTACCAGCTCACGCGACAGGTGGCGTGGCTGGCCGAGCGCCTGTCCTGACAAGACGAAGAGCGGATGCCCCGGGGCATCCGCTCTTCGTCGTATCAGCCGGTCAGGCGATCGCGTCGACGATCCCGTTGAGGGTGGCCGAGGGGCGCATGACCGCCACGACCTTGTCGGCATCGGGGTGGTAGTAGCCGCCGATGTCCACCGGCGAGCCCTGCACGGCGAGGAGCTCCTCGACGACCTTCTGCTCGTTCGCGGCCAGGGCCTCGGCAACAGGGCCGAACACGGCGGCGAGGTCGGCGTCGGCGCTCTGACGGGCCAGCTCCTGCGCCCAGTACAGCGCGAGGTAGAAGTGGCTGCCGCGGTTGTCGATCGTGCCGAGCGCGCGGCCGGGCGACTTGTCGTTCTCCAGGAACGTGCCGGTCGCCGCATCCAGCGTGTCGGCCAGCACCTGCGCCTTCGCGTTGCCGGTGGTGGTCGCCAGGTGCTCGAGGGAAGCGGCGAGGGCGAAGAACTCCCCGAGCGAATCCCAGCGCAGGTAGTCTTCGGCCACGAGCTGCTGCACGTGCTTGGGGGCGGAGCCGCCCGCACCGGTCTCGAACAGCCCGCCGCCGGCCAGGAGCGGCACGATGGAGAGCATCTTGGCGCTGGTGCCGACCTCGAGGATCGGGAACAGGTCGGTGAGGTAGTCGCGCAGCACGTTGCCGGTCACCGAGATGGTGTCTTCGCCGCGGCGCATGCGCTCGAGCGAGTAGCGGGTGGCCTCCACCGGCGGCAGGATCTCGATCGTCAGGCCCTCGGTGTCGTGCTCGGCGAGGTACGTCGTGACCTTCTCGATCAGCCGGGCGTCGTGGGCGCGGGAGGCGTCGAGCCAGAACACCGCCGGCGACCCGGTCGCCCGCGCGCGGGACACGGCCAGCTTGACCCAGTCGCGCACCGGGACGTCCTTGGTCTGGGTCGCACGCCAGATGTCGCCGGGCTCGACGGCGTGCTCGATGAGCACGTCGCCGGCGGAGTCGCGGATCTGGACCACGCCGGGGGCGGAGATCTCGAACGTCTTGTCGTGGCTGCCGTACTCCTCGGCGGCCTGCGCCATGAGGCCGACGTTGGGGACGGTGCCGATGGTCGCCGGGTCCAGCGCCCCGTGCGCGTTCACGTCGTCGATGACCGCCTGGTACACGCCCGCGTAGGACGAGTCGGGGATGACCGCGACGGTGTCGTCCTCGCCGCCGTCGGCGCCCCACAGCTTGCCGCCGTTGCGGATGAGGGCCGGCATCGATGCGTCGACGATGACGTCGGAAGGCACGTGCAGGTTCGTGATGCCCTTGTCCGAGTTGACGTAGGACAGCCGGGGGCCGCGCTGGAGGTCGGCGGTGATCGCCGCGGCGATCTCCTCGCCGCCCTCGACCGAGGACAGGCCCGACAGGATCGCGCCGAGGCCGTCGTTGGCCGTGAGCCCCGCCGCGGCGATGGCATCGCCGTAGCGATCGAACACGTCGGAGAAGAACGCCTTGACGACGTGACCGAAGATGATCGGGTCGCTGACCTTCATCATCGTGGCCTTCAGGTGCACCGAGTAAAGGACGTCGTCGGCCTTGGCCTCTTCGAGCGTCTCGGCGAGGAACGCATCCAGCGCCTTCGCGGAGAGGAACGTGGCATCCACGATCTCACCGGGAAGCACCTTCAGGCCCTCCTTCAGGACCGTGACGGTGCCGTCGGCGGCGACGTGCTGGATGCTGAGGACGTCGTCGTCGGCGATCACGACCGACTTCTCGTTGGAGCGGAAGTCGTCGTGGCCGAGCGTGGCGACGCGGGTCTTCGAACCCTCCGGGAACGCCTTGTTGCGGTGCGGGTGCTTGCGCGCGTAGTTCTTCACCGACAGCGGCGCGCGGCGGTCACTGTTGCCTTCGCGCAGCACCGGGTTCACCGCCGAGCCCTTGATGCGGTCGTACCGCGCGCGGATGTCCTGGTCTTCGGCCGAGGCCGGCTCGTCCGGGTAGTCGGGGATGTCGTAACCCTGCGACTGCAGCTCGGCGATCGCGGCCTTCAGCTGCGGGATCGAGGCGGAGATGTTCGGCAGCTTGATGATGTTGGCCTCGGGCAGGGTGGCCAGGCCCCCGAGCTCGGCGAGGGCGTCACCGACCTGCTGCTCGGGCGTGAGGCGCTGCGGGAAGGCGGCGAGGATGCGGCCGGCGAGGGAGATGTCGCGCGTTTCCACGTCGACTCCCGCCTGCCGCGTCACGGCCTGCACGATGGGCAGGAACGAAGCGGTCGCCAGGGCCGGAGCCTCGTCGGTGTGGGTGTAGATGATGGTGGAGTCGGGCACGTGTCGTCTCTCCAATGGGGCGTCGCGGGGTGGCTCTCAGCCTATCGCACGCCCACCAGATATCTCGACGTCGAGATACTTCGGACCCGCGGGGTAACGCGCTTTCCCCCGCGCGCGCTTCCCGGCTAGCCTGTGCCTATGGCCGCCCTCCGCCTCGAAGAACTGTCCGCCGCGACGATCGTCGCCGTGAACACCCTGTCGCTCAAACCGGGGCAGGAACAGTTCCTCGCGCCGCTGAGCTACGGCATCGCTGCGACCGTGGTGAATCCGCAGACCTCGTGGCAGCGGGTCATCCTCGACGGCGATGAAGTCGTGGGCTTCGTCAGCGCCAACTTCGACCCGGATGCCCCGCAGGAGCACTTCCGCTCCGTGCTGTGGCGCATCAACGTCGACGCCGACGACCAGGGCCGGGGCATCGGCCGCTTCGCGGTGGAGAGCCTGCTCGCCGAGGCACGCACCCGCGGCATGGACCACGTCGACGTCATCTACGAGCCCGGCGAGGCCGGGCCCGAGGCCTTCTTCCACGCCGTGGGCTTCACGCCCACCGGCGAGACCGAGTACGGCGAGGTCATCGCCGAGATCCGCCTCTAGCCCGGCCCGGCGCGGCCCGGCGCGGGCGTCGGCCTCCGCCGCTCACCGCGGTCGGAGGATCGCGCCGAGGTCGGAGCATCCCGCCCGCATCGCCCGACATCGGTGGGATTCCCCGACGCTCGTGTGGCCCCACCCCTCCTCCCCAGGGGGCCTGAGCAGGCGCTCATCCCCAGGATGCGCGTAAGGCGCAGGTGCACGTCGCCGCTCGAGCGAGGCTGGCGGCATGCAGGATGTGACGGCGTGGCTTCGCGGGCAGGGCGGCATCGCGCATCGCGAGGCGGCGCTGGATGCGGGGTTCTCCCCCGCTCGGCTGCGCGCCGCGGTGGGACCGCACACGGGCATCACGCGCGTACGCCGCGTGTGGCTCGCCCTCCCCGAGGCGCCGCCGGCGGAGCTGACGGCAGCGCGGACGGGCGGTCGGATCGCGTGCGTCTCGCTCGCCCGGCGCCGCGGCTGGTGGATGACCGACGACGTGGACGGGAGGATGCACCTGGCTCTGCGCCCGCACGGCCGGTCCGACGGCCTGCAGGAGTTCGACGGCGTCGTGCACTGGGCGACGCCGATCGCACCGGTCTCGGGCCACGCGCTGGAGGAGTCGGTGGAGGACGCCCTCGCCCACGTCGCATCCTGTCTTCCGCGCGCCGATGCGCTCGCGGTGTGGGAGTCGGCGGTGCGCATCGAGAGGCTGCACGTGGATGCCCTCCGCCGCGTGCGCTGGAGCACACAGGATGCGGCGTGGTGCGCGGGCCGCGTCACGGGATTGTCGGATTCGGGGCTGGAGACCTTCTTCACCTACCGGCTGAGCGCGTGGGGCGTCCCGTTCCGCCAGCAGGTGATCCTCGCGGGGCGCCCGGTGGACGTGCTCATCGGCGACCGGCTCGTGGTGCAGGTGGACGGGTATCGCTTCCATTCCGGTTCGGCCGACCGCACGCGCGACGTCGCGCACGACGCCGAGCTGCGCCTGCGCGGCTACACCGTGCTGCGCTTCACGTACGCGCAGGTCATGCACGACTGGCCGGCGGTGGCGCGCACGGTTGCGCGCGCCATGGCGGCCGGCGCCCACCTCGCCCCCTGACGGCCACCCCCGCCGCGTCGGAGGATCGCACCAAGGTCGGAGCATGCGGCGCGCATCGTCCGACGTGGGTGCGATCCTCCGACCTTGGTGCGGCGCGGGGCGCGCGCGGCGCGGGGCGCGCGCGGCACGCCCGGTGCAGGCCGCGCGGCGCGGGGGTCAGACGAGGGACTCGCGCCACGCGGCGTGCAGCTGCGCGAACCGGCCGGTGCCGGCGATGAGCGTGTCGGGCTCGTCGTCCTCGATGATGCGCCCGTGCTCCATCACGAGTACGCGATCGGCGATCGCGACCGTCGACAGGCGGTGGGCGATGATGATCGCGGTGCGGTCGGACAGGAGCGTCTGCAGCGCGTCCTGGATGAGGCGCTCGCTCGGGATGTCCAGCGACGCGGTCGCCTCGTCGAGGATCAGCACGGCCGGGTCGGCCAGGAACGCCCGAGCGAACGAGATCAGCTGCCGCTGCCCCGCCGACACGCGTCCGCCGCGCTTGTTGACGTCGGTGCCGTACCCGTCGGGCAGCGCCTCGATGAACTCGTGCGCGCCGACCGCGCGGGCCGCGGCCTTGATCTCCTCCAGCGTCGCGTCGGGCTTGCCGAGCGCGATGTTGTCGGCGACCGTGCCGCTGAACAGATACGCCTCCTGCGTCACCATGACGATCGCCCGCCGCAGGTCTTTCGGATGCAGCGACCGCAGGTCCACGCCATCCAGCGTCACGCGCCCGGACGTGGGGTCGTAGAACCGTGCGACCAGCTTGGCGAGCGTCGACTTGCCCGCACCGGTGGTTCCCACCAGCGCGATCGTCTGCCCCGCGGGGATGTCGAGGGAGAAGTCCGGCAGGATGACGCGGTCGCCGGAATAGCCGAAGACGACGTCCTCGAACCGGACATGCCCCCGCGCCTTCCACAGGTCGATCGGCGACGTGGGGTCGGGCACCGTGGGCTGCTCCTCGAGCACGCCGGAGACCTTCTCCAGCGCCGCGGTGGCCGACTGGTAGGAGTTCAGGAAGAACGCCACCTCCTGCATGGGCGCGAAGAAGTTGCGCACGTACAGCACGGCCGACAGGAGGAACCCGAGCGCCAGCGCGCCGTCCAGCACGCGCAGCCCGCCCCACAGCACGACGACGCCGAGGGTCACCGACGCGACGGCCATGAGGCCGGGCTCGAAGGTTCCGAACAGGCGGATGCTGCGCATGTTGATGTCGCGGTAATCGCTCGCGAGCGCACCGAACTCCTCATCGTTGCGCGGCTCCTTGCGGAACGCCTTCACCGCACGGATCCCGGTCATCGTCTCGACGAACTTCACGATCACCTTCGCGCTGATCACGCGCGACTCGCGGTAGACCACCTGCGAGCGCAGGTAGAACCAGCGCATGAGCAGGAACAGCGGCACTCCCATGACGAGGAGGATGACGCCGGACTGCCAGTCCAGCAGCAGCAGCGCGATGAGGGTGAACCCGCCGTACAGCAGGCCCGACACGAGCTCGTTGAGCCCCCCGTCCAGCAGCTCGCGGATGGTGTCGAGGTCGCTGGTCTGCCGCGAGATGATGCGCCCCGACGTGTACGACTCGTGGAACTCCAGGCTGAGCCGCTGGGTGTGCAGGAAGATGCGCTTGCGCAGATCGAACATGATCGCCTGCGTCAGGCGCGCGGCGACGACGGCGTACCAGCCGATGAGCGCCGCCCCCGCGATGCCGGTGACCAGGTACACCGCGACGACGAGGATCGCCGGCATCCAGTCCATGCGGTCGACCACGGCCGGCAGCGCAGTGGTGATGCCGTAGCCGACGAGGGCGGGCCCGGCCACGCGCAGCGCGGTGGAGACGATCAGCACGACGCCGGCGAGCACGAGCTGCCACCGCAGCGGCGACACGAGCGAGCCGAGCAGCCGCAGCGACCGGCGGCGGATGGCGCGGCTCTCCTCGCGCGTGTAGTCGGAGCGGTCTTCGCCGCTCGTCCCGGTGACGGTCGTCGCGCTCATCGGGCCACCTCCTGCTGGGTCGGGATGCGTCCGGTCTCGGCCTTGCGCAGGGCCTCCACCTCGAGGCTGGAGATCACATGGCGGTAGTGCTCGCTTTCGCGCAGCAGCTCGGAGTGCGTGCCCACCGCCGTGATGCGGCCGCCCTGCAGCAGCGCGACACGGTCGGCGAGCATGACCGTGGACGGCCGGTGCGCCACGATGAGCGCGGTGGTATCGGTCAGCACGCGGCGCAGGGCCTCCTCGACGAGCGCTTCGGTGTCGACATCCAGCGCCGACAGCGGGTCGTCCAGGACGAGCACGGCGGGTCGCGTGGCGACGGCGCGGGCCAGAGCGAGCCGCTGACGCTGACCGCCCGACAGGCTCAGCCCCTCCTCGCCGATGACGGTGTCCAGGCCCCGCGGGAGCTCGTACACGAACCCGGCCTGGGCGACCTCGAGCGCCTCGCGCAGCACGGCTTCGGCCTCGTCGGAGCCGGGCTCGAGCTCCTCGCGCCCGAGGAGCACGTTGTCGCGCACGGATGCGGAGAACAGGGTGGCGTCTTCGAACGCCATGCCGACGTGCCGCCGCAGCTCCCGCAGTTCCAGGTCGCGCACGTCCACGCCGTCCAGGGTCACGCGCCCGCCGGTGACGTCGTAGAGCCGCCCCGGGAGGGTCGTGAGGGTGGTCTTGCCGGATCCGGTGAGCCCGACCAGCGCCATCGTCTCCCCCGGCCGCAGCACGAGGTCGATGCCGTCGAGGAGGTCTCGGGTGGCGGCGGGAGCATCCTGGTACCGGAAGTGCGCGCCCTCGAACGCGAGCTCGCCCCGGACGTCGGCGATCGTGCGAGGCTCCGCCGGATCGGTGATGGTATTGCGTTCGTCGAACACCTCGAAGATGCGGTCGGTGGCCGTACGCGCATCCACGAGGAACGAGAACAGGAACCCGATGGACTCCACCGGCCACCGCAGGATGGTCGCCATCGCGAAGAACGCGATGAGCTGCGCCACCTGCAGCTCGCCCATCTCCACGAGCACGATGCCCGCGCCCAGGCACACCGCGAACGCGATGTCGGGCAGCAGCACGAGCCAGAACCAGATCCAGCCGACCGCGCGGGCCTTGGCCAGCTCCGTCTCGCGGAGGGTCTCGGCCTGACGGGCGAACTTGTGCAGCGCGTGCCGGCCGCGGCCGAACGCCTTCAGGACGCGGATGCCGTGGACGCTCTCCTCGACGGAGGTCGCGAGGTCACCGGCCTGGTCCTGACTCTGGCGCGACAGCATCCCGTAGCGCTTCTCGAAGAGGTAGCCGGCGATCCACAGCGGCAGCGCGCACACGACGAAGATGGCGCCCAGCACCCAGTGCCACGTGAACAGGATCGCCGAGCCCGCGACGATCGTGAGGAGGTTCACGATGAGCAGGATCAGGCCGAACGCCAGCCACCGGCGGATGACGGAGATGTCCTGCATCATGCGGCTGAGCAGCTGCCCCGACTGCCAGCGGTCGTGGAAGGAGACCGGGAGGCGCTGCAGCCGGGAGTAGAACTCGGTGCGCAGCTCGTACTCCACCTGCGTCGCCGGTCCCAGCACGAACCAGCGGCGTGCCCAGACCAGGAGTGCTTCGAGCAGTCCGAGCAGGAGGATCGCGCCGGCGCCGACGGCGATGAGGCCGGGGTCACCGGAGGTGATCGGCCCGCTCTCGCCGACGATGACCTCGAGCACGAGCGGGATGCCGAGCGCCAGGAGGCTTGCCAGAAGCGCGCTGATGGCGCCCAGCGACAGGCGGCCGATGACGGGCCTGGCGAAGGGCAGGAGCCGCGCGAGGGAGCGGATCGTGGACGGGGCGGGAGTGGAAGAGCGAGTCATGATCCTCGAAGGGTGGGAGCTGGACGCCGGATCGGGCGTGAAGGGGTCGAGCGTGCTCGACGACGGGCGGCCGTCAGCCGCTTGCAGGAGGAAACGGAAATGCGGGCGGCGTTATGCCGCGGATGCTGCGGCGAATGCCCATCCGGAGGTCAGCTCCGAGCGCCCGCGGAAGCGGATGCGCAGGGCGACCGGCTGTGCAGCGGAAACGGTCGTGTCCATGGCAACCTCCTCAGGCGGGGCGAGAACGTGCCGCACCGCGGCGCGACAGCCGTCCAGCCTAACCTGAGAATCTCCTGGGCACAACCGGTCCGTTCACGAGGTCGCTTCGCGCGCGAGCAGGCTCCGCTTGACCGGAAGACCCCACGCGAACCCGCCGAGCGAGCCGTCCGTGCGGAGCACCCGGTGGCACGGCACGAACAGTGCGGGGGCGTTGCGCGCGCAGATGGATGCGGCCGCCCGCACGGCGGCGGGCTGGCCGAGTGCGGCGGCGAAGCCGGTGTAGGTCAGCGGCTCCCCCGGCCGGATGCGGCGGAGGGCCTCCCACCCCGCGTGCTGCAGGGCCGTGCCGAACTGGCGCACGGGGACCGCTGCGATCGCGGCGATGTCGCCGTCGTAGTACGCGCGGACCGCGGCGGCAGCATCCGTCCCGCCGGCGACGACGCGCCCCGGCCGGCGGCTCACCGGAAGCCGCCCGAGCAGGGCGTCGGGGTCGGCCGTCCAGCCCGAGGCCAGCACGTGACCGGACTCGTCGGCGAGCAGCGTGAATGCCCCGTCGGGGGTCGCGACCGTTTCCAGGGTCGCGACTGCGGTGGCGGTCGTGGTCATGCGAGGACCTCCTCGGTATCGGCTCCGGCGGACGTGGGCAGCCGAGACGGCTGTTCAGAACTCAGGAGATCCGGCACCTCCGGCACCTCCCGGCGCCGCTGTGCGGCGGTTCTTCCTGAGTTCTGCGCGCGGGTCGGACGGATGGGCGCTGCCCGCCACAGGTGGGCCGTGAGGTACGTGCGCCATGGCGCGACCCGCGTCGACCACGCCGTGAGCCCGGCGGGATCGGCGGGCAGGCCCGCGGCGGCGGCGCCCGCGCGGGCGGCGACGTCTCCGGGCAGCAGCACGTCGGGGTCGGCCAGCACGCGCATGCGCACGTAGTCCGCCGTCCACGGGCCGATCCCCGGCAGCGCGAGCAGCGCCGCGCGCTGCTCGGCGCGGTCGTCGCCGCTGGTGAGGACGAGGTCTCCCGACGCGAGTGCGGCGGCAGCGCCGGTGACGGCGCGGATGCGGGCCGCGGGTCCGCGCAGCACCTCGTGCCCGCGCTCGGCGATCGCCGCCATCGTCGGGAACAGCACGGAGGTGCCCTCGACGGCGGCGACGCGCTCGCCCAGGGCATCGGCCAGCGCCGTCAGCGCCGTGCGGGCAGCGGCCACGGTGATCTGCTGGCCGACCATGGCGCGGATGAGCATCTCGTGCGGATCCGCCGCCCCCGGCACGCGGATTCCCGGTGTCTTGGCCACGAGCGGGGCCAGTTCCGGATGCTGTGCGAGCGCGTCGTCGATCGCGACCGGGTCGGCGTCGAGGTCGAACAGCCGCCGGGCCAGCGTGACCAGGGCCGACAGGTCGGACAGGCGCGCGAGGCGCGCGCGCAACCGCACGCGTCCGGACTCGTCCACCCGCAGCGCGAACCAGCCGGGGCCGCCGGGAAGGCGTAGCGCGCGGGCGAAGTGCGCCGCATCCGCCGTCTCCACGCCGGGAAGGGCGCGCGCCGACATCCACGCGAACAGCCCATCGGCATCCAGCGGGCCACGGTGCGGGAGGACGAGGTCGATCGCCCCGCCCACCGAGTCGGTCGACCGGCGGCGGGCACGCAGCTGCAGCGGCGGCATCCCGAACACCTCGCCGACGGTCTCGTTGAACTGCCGGACGCTGGCGAACCCGGCCGAGAAGGCGACGTCGGCGGCGGAAAGGTCGGTGCCCACCAGCAGCATGCGAGCGGTGTGCGCGCGGTGCGCGCGGCTGAGGGCGAGGGGACCGGCGCCGAGCTCCGCCGTGAGCAGGCGGGTGAGGTGCCGCGAGGAGTACCCCAGGCGCCGCGCGAGCCCCGGCACGCCTTCGCGGTCGACGACGCCTTCGGCGATGAGACGCATGGCACGGGCGGTGACGTCGCCGCGCACGTTCCACTCCGGCGACCCCGGCGCCGCCTCCGGCAGGCAGCGCCGGCACGCGCGGAACCCCGCCTCGTGCGCCGCGGCCGACGTCGCGAAGAACGTGACGTGGGCGGGTTTCGGGGTCCGGGCCGGGCAGCTCGGCCGGCAGTAGATGCCCGTCGTACGCACGGCCGTGACGAACTGCCCGTCGAAGCGGCGGTCGCGCGACTGGATGACGCGGTACCGCTCATCGAAGGTCATCCCGGCGGTGCTCATGCCTCCACCCTGCCACGCCCCTCCCCCGCCGGCTGGCGGAAATCGGACACGGCCTGCGCGCCCCGGGCGGGGTCAGCCGGTCGCGATGGCCAGGCCTCCGGGCGGGAGGACGATCGTCGTCCGGCCCTCGTAGGGGTGCGTGCGCAGGAGGGCGCCCTCGTCGTCGTAGACGCGCACGATCCCGCCGCCGTCCACCGTCGCCGGCTGCGGCAGCGCCGCGCTGGAGTGCACGAGCTCGGTGCGGCCCCCCTCCCCCGCCACGACCAGCCGCGACACGACCGGACGCACGAGGATCCCGTCCAGCACGAGCTCGCCCGACAGCACGTCGACGCGCAGCCGCGATCGGTCGCCCAGCACCGGGGCCTGCAGCGACTGCGGCAGCAGCGCACCGGGCGTGGGCGAGATGCCCTGCTCCGGGCCCGTCAGCCGCAGGAGTCCGCTCGGCAGGCCCCCGCCCCGCCAGAGCGACGTGGTCCGCTTCCCCGGGAGCGACCAGACCACCGGCTCGACCCAGCGGCGCGTGGCGTCGGTGCCGATGTCGAACACCGCGCGCTGGCCGCGCGTGAGGGTGAGCGCATCGCCCGACCACCCCGACTCGCCCGTCCACGCCTCCGGCGTGCTGACCGTCCCGTTCGTCTCGCTCGCGCTCTCCGCCTCGACGAACTCCAGCCCGTCGCGGGCGGTGATCTCGGTGACCGTCGTGGCCCGTGCCGCCACGTCGGGCCGCGCGTCCAGGGCGAGGGCGGTGAGCAGCCCGTGGATCGTGGATTCCGCGCCGCTGTTGCGGTTGACGCTGCCGTCGGGCTGCAGCCCGTCGAAGGTGACACCCGTCGCCGGATCGTACATGCGGGCACCGGCATGATTGGCTCCGAAGAACCACGCGGCCTGGATTCCGGCGAGCTCGGTGAACGCCGTCGAGCCCGTCGCATCCGCCACCGCCAGGAGCGACTGCACGCGCGAATCCGCGCCGTACGCGATCTGCACGCGGTCGGCGGGCGTGGGATTCCAGCCGTTGTCGGGGCCGCCGGCGGTCAGCAGCGTCGGGGTGAACACGGCGGCGTCGGCGATCGCCGGTGCCGCCAGCGCCGGGTCGCCGAGGGCCTCGGATGCCGCGGCCAGCGCCGCCGGCATCTGCGACCCCCAGGCGTGCCAGATCGCGGGCGACTTCGCCCACGGCAGGATCGCGCGGTAGGGCCACGCGCGGGTCGTGCCGGACGCCATCGCGCCGATGCCCTCGGCCAGTTGCCGGAGGGCGGTGGCAGCGGCGGTGTCATCGGGCCGGGCCTGCACGCGCGCGGCCAGTCCGAGCACGGCCTCGGCCGACGCATCCGCCCCGTCCACGATGAGCCACGTGGGCACGCGCATGCCGTCGGCCGTGGACCACTGCCCGTATCGCGACAGCACATCGCGTTGGAGCGCGGTGAGGGAGAGCGAGAGGCGCTCCTCGAGGAACGCCGCGAAAGCCGGATCGGCGTCGGCGAACGCGGCGTATCCCTCGCCGAGTGCCCAGATCGTGCGCGCGAGCCAGTAGCTGGGGCCGCTGTCGGACGGGTCGGGCAGTTCGACGGGCTCCGCGGAGGGGTTCAGTGTGCCGTCCGGCTGCATCCACAGGACGACGTTGCCCGCGTCCGGGCCCTCGGCGGTCTGCAGGTAGGTGAGCGCGCGCAGCAGCTCGTACGCGGTCTGCCGGCTGTCGTCCGCGCCGGTCAGCCGCCAGTGACGCAGGTAGACCACCGCGGCGCGGGCGGTGTCGTCGGCGTTGAACGCGCCCTGCGCCCACGTCCCGGTGGCCGGGTCGAACTCTCCCCCTCCGACCCGTTCGAACGTGCCGCCGTCACGGGCGTCGGCGTAGGTCCACGGCTGGATCAGCTCCGGCTCTTCGGCGAGCCGGTACGTCGTGTGACCGGGGACGTCGGCGGGCGGGGTCGCCTCGTCGAGCAGGAAGTCGAGGTGGGCGAGGTTCGTCAGCGGGGCCGCCGCGGCGGCCGCGGCGGCCGGCGTTGGGGCGGGGGCGGAGGCCGAGGCGGGGGCTGCGACGAGCAGCGGAACGGCGAGCGTGAGAGCGCCGATCGCGGCGGTCGCGCGCGCACTCCATCGTGCGGGCATCAGGGTGTCCTTCCGGGTCAGGGTGGGGATCCACCGTCGGAGCGTTCCAGCAGCGCGACCCCGATCTTGGAGTCGGCCATGCCGTAGAACACGAAATACCGGCCGTCGATCTGCTCGACCGCGGTGGGGAAGACGACGTTGGGCACGATGCCGCTGCGCTCGTCGGGCGTCTCCGGGGCGAGCAGCGGCTCGGCGGTGCGTGCCAGGACGCGGCCCGGGTCGGCGGCATCCAGCAGGAGCGCACCGGCGGCGTAGTTGACGTTCCGCTGCTGCGCGAACGCGTTGTCGATGACGCCGGTGACGCCGTGGTGCAGCACGAGCCAGCCCTCGGGAACGCGCAGCGGTGGCGGCCCGCCGCCGATCTTCAGCGCCTCGAACGGGAACTGCGGACCGGCGACGAACCGGTGCTGCTCCCACAGGGTGAGGTTCGCCAGGTCGGCGCGCACGGCAGTCAGCGGCACGTAGCTGATCCAGATCGACTGGCGGGGATCCTCCACACCCGCCGGCAGCCGCACGCCCTGCCCTGGGCGGGTCTCCCCCAGGTCCCACATCGGCCGGTGCAGGACGGCGAGCGCCTCCGTGCCGTCGGGAGCGCGGACGGGCTCGGGGAAGAACACGGTGTCCTTGTTGTGGAACAGGTTCAAGTCGGTGTCGAGGTCGTCCTGGTAGCGGAACAGGGCCGGTCCGAGGCGCCGCCACGTACGCAGGTCGTCCGAGACGGCGAGCGCGGTGCGCGGACCGAGCGGGCCGAAGGCGACGTAGGTCATGACGTGCACCCCGACCGCGTCGATCCACGTGATGCGCGGATCCTCGACGCCGCCGTGGTCGGCGCCGCGCTCCCAGCCGCGGTCGGGCGCGAGCACGACGCCCTCGCGGACGACTCCGACCGGGACTCCGTCCTCGATCACGACGCGCGCCAGACCCACGCGCGAGACGTTGCCGGCGGCCACGAGGCGCGGGAGGAGATACAGCTCCCCATCCGGCCCGCGGCCTGAGCCCGGGTTGAGCACGCCCTCCACCTCGTCCGGGTCGTCGGGGTCGGGGGTCATCACGATCCCGATGCGCGTGAGCCGGTACGGCACGGCCGCTGTCATCCCTTCACCCCCGATCCGAGATCGTTCGACGTGAAGTACCGCTGGAACACCAGGAACAGCGCGACCGCGGGGGCCGCCAGCACGACGGCGCCGGCCATCATCGCGCCGAACGGATTGGACGTGGAGGCGGCGATGTTGGAGATGAAGTTCGCCAGCGACACCGCCAGCGGCTGCATCGACGCCTCCTTGGTGATGAGGAACGGCCACAGGAACTCGTTCCACGGCCCGATGAAGGTCAGCAGCACGACCGTCAGCAGCGCGGGACGCACCAGCGGCAGCGCCACGTTCCACAGCAGGCGGAACTCCCCCGCTCCGTCGATGCGGGCCGCGTCGAAGAGCTCGCGGGGCAGCTGCATGAAGTACTGCCGGAAGATCACGACGGCGGTGGAGCTGATGAAGAACGGCAGGATCATCCCGAGGTAGCTGTCGGAGAGGCCGTAGTCGCGCGCGATCATGACGTACAGCGGGATCATCAGGAGCTGGAACGGGATCACCTGCACCAGCAGCGCGAGCGAGAACACCGCCCCGCGTCCGCGCCACTGCAGCACGGCGAGCGCGTAACCGGCGAGCACCCCGAACACGACCGTCCCGAGGATGACGCCGCCGGCGAAGATGCCGGAGTTCACCAGGCCCCGCAGCAGGTTGATGCGCGCGTTGATGACGACGTAGTTCTCCACCGTGAGGTTCGCCGGGTTGGGGAATGCGCCGGCGGGAGTGGAGTCCACGTCCGTCTGCAACGACCCGATGACCATGTAGTAGAAGGGGAAGAGGAAGGCCACGGCGCCCAGCGACAGCACGACGTACATCGCGACCTTCCCGCCCAGTGCGCGCCTCATCGCTCCTCCCCTCCCACGAAGCGCCGCTGGATCGCGGCGATGATCAGGACGAAGAAGATGAGGATCACGCCGATCGCGGCCGCGACATCCGGGTTCTGCTGCTCGATGCCCTTCTGGTAGATCAGCAGGACGGGCGAGGTGGAGGCGCCGTTCGGGCCGCCGCCGCCGGTGAGCAGATACGGCTCGGTGAACAGGTTGGCGCCCGTGATGGTGGCCAGCAGCACCACCAGCAGCGTCGCGGGGCGCACCCCGGGGACGGTCACCGAGAAGAACTGGCGGATGCGGCCGCCGCCGTCGACCGAGACCGATTCGTACAGTTCCCTGGGGACGTTCTGCAGCGCCGCGAGGTAGAGCAGGATGTAGAACCCGAGCCCCTTCCACGTCACGAACAGCGCGATCGTCGGCATCGCGAGGGCGGAGTTCACCAGCCACGACGGGTCGGGAGCGAGGGGACCGAGGATGTTGTTGACGAGTCCGTTGTTGGAGAACAGGAACAGCCAGACCGCCACGACGGCCACCGAGGCGCTGACGTACGGCACGTAGTAGCTGACCCGAAAGAACGTGCGCGCCTTGACGACCCGGTCCAGCGCTGAAGCCAGAAGGAGCGAGAGCACCACGGTGAGGGGCACGTTGATGATGAGGAAGATGCCGACGTTGAGGAAAGACCGCCACACCGCGGGATCGGTGACCGCCGTGACGTAGTTCGCGAACCCGACGAACGGACGCTCCACCACCGCGCCGGGTGCGGCGAAGAAGTAGTCCTGGAACGACATCCACACCGCGAAGACGATCGGGTAGGCGAAGACCACCGCCACGAACACGATGTAGGGGGCGGAGAAGAGGATCCCGAGCGGGTTCTCCCCGAGCAGTCCGCGCCGGCGCGGGCGCGGGCGACCCCCGCCCGCGGGGGCGGCCGGGGCGTCGGCGGCCGGTGCCGCCTGCTGCCCCGGCACGACCTCGGCGGTCATGTCAGTCCCCCGCTGCCAGCTCGTCGACCTTCTCGGCGCCGTCGGTGAGGAAGGTCTGCACGTCGTCCTCGCCGAAGATCACCGCACGGGAGTACCCGTCTCGGAACGCCTGCCAGATCTCCACCGAGTTGGGCACGTTGGGCACCTCGACCGTGCGTGCGGCCTGGTCGCCGAACAGCGCATAAGCGGGGTTGCCCTCGAAGAAGTCGGCGTAGGTCTCGCTGAGGTCCTGACGCAGCGGCATCTGCCCGGTCTCCTCCAGCCAGATGCCGTCCTGCTCCTCACTGGTGGCGAATTTCAGCACGTCCCACGCGGTGGCCTGGTTCTCGCATGCGGTGAACATGCCCACGTTCTTCGCGTCGCTGAAGGTCCAGGTCTCGGCGGGGTCGGTGCCGTCCTGCGTCGGCACCGGGACGGCACCCCAGTCGACGTCCTCGCCGTACACGTTGATCGCCCACGGTCCGACGATCGCCATCGCCGCGTATCCGTCGGCGAACGCGTCGCCCTGGTACTGCTCGTTGCCGGCGAGCTGCTCGGCGTACAGGGTGCGCCAGAACTCCGCGACGGCGGCGCCGTCCTCGTCGTCGAAGGTCGCTTCGCCCTCCTCGACCAGCTGCGTGCCGCCCGTCTGCGCCGCGTAGAGCGGGTAGAAGTCGAACCACGACTGGAAGAACTCACTCGTGGGAGCGGGGTTGATCGCGAAGTCCGCGACGCCGGCTCCCTTGAGGGTGCGGGCGGTCTGCAGGAACTCGTCGTAGGTCGACAGGGCCGGGTTCTCGGGGTCGAGGCCCGCCTGGGCGAACAGCGCCTTGTTGTCGAAGATCACGACGGGGTTGGATTTCCACGGCATCTGGTAGAAGTCGCCGTCCTCAGAGCGGTACTGCTCGGCCACGTCGCCGCTGCGCTCGGTGATGTAGTCGTCGCCGTCCTCGAACTCCGACAGGTTCACCAGGCCGCCCTGGCGCTGGAAGCCCGGGACGGCGGCGGGAGAGGTGTTGAAGATCAGGCACGGCGCGTTCCCGGCGGTGATCGCCGCGCCGATCACCTCTTCGCTGGACGAGCCGGCCGGGATCTCCTGCGCGCGGATCTGCTCGTCGGGGTTCTCACTGTTCCAGGCCTCCACCATCTGCTCGCCCCACGCGATCTCCGACTCGTTGTTGGAGTACCAGATGGTGATGTCGCCCCGGCCCTCCGTGCCGCCACCGCCACCGCCTCCCCCGCCGCAGGCGGTGAGAGCGAGGATGCCGGTTGCCGTCGCGGCGGTGATCAGGATGCGTCGTCGCATGTCAATCTCCTTCCAAAGATGCGGCCGAGGTCGCGGTGTCCAAAGGCGGGCAGGTCGAGGCCCGGATGACCAGGCGAGGGTCGGGAAGCGTGATGTGCTCGGCCGCGCCGCCGGCGACTGCCACGAGCAGCGTGCGTGCGGCGATCGCACCCCAGCCCCGCACATCCGTCGCCACGCTCGTGAGCGAGGGGTGGACGTGCCGGCCCATCTCGGTGTCGTCGAACCCGGTGATGGACAGATCGCGCGGCACCGAGAGCCCGCGCTGCTGGGCGACCCCCATGCCCGCGAGGGCCATGCTGTCGTTCGAGTACACGATCGCGGTGGGCGGCTCGGCGGCGCCGAGGAGTGTCGCGGTCGCGCGGGCTCCGTCGGCCGCGCTGAAGTCGGTCTCCACGACGGTGGAGCGCAGGCCGAGCTCCGCGGCGGCGACGTCGAAGGCCGTGCGCCGCCGAGCGGCGTGCAGCAGCTCGGCGGGACCGGCGACGTGCGCGATGTCGCGGTGGCCGAGACCGGCGAGGTGCTCCACGGCCAGTCGGATCCCCACCCCGTCGTCGGAGCACACCGAGGAGAACGGGCTCGGCCCGCCGGGCACGCCGAGGGTCACGGCCGACAGCCCGAGCTCGGCGACGAGGGAGATGCGCGGATCGTCCACCCGCAGGTCGGTGAGGATGACGCCGTCCACGCGTCGATCGGCGGCAAGGCCGCGGTAGGTCTCGGCCTCGTGGCGGCCGGGCGTTGCGACGGCCAGGACGAGCGCCTGGCCGGAGACGGAGAACGCGTCCTCCAGTCCGGCGATGAAGGCGGGGAAGAAGGGGTCGGCGGCGATGACGTCGGGGCTGCGTCCGATCACCAGCCCGCACGCGAATGCCCGTCCGACGCTGAGCGAGCGGCCGCGGACACTCGGCGACCACCCCAGCTCGCTCGCGGCGGCGAGGATGCGCGTGCGCGTCTCGGGTGCGACGCCCGAGCGGTTGTTCAGCGCGAAGGACACCAGGCCTTTGCTCACGCCCGCCCGCCGGGCGACATCGGCGATCGTGGCTCGCTGGGCGTGTCCCATCCGCACTCCTTCGTGACATCCGCGCCGTGGTCGGCTCCCGTGACGCCCCGATCTAAACCGGTTCAGGAGTGCGCCGACAGGCCTTGACAAACGCGGAAGCGCGGATTCCGCGGCCGCGGCGCCCGGCCGCCGTGGCGCGAGTAGCGTGTCGGGCATGAGCGCACGCGAGTACGACGTCATCGTGATCGGAGCGGGACCGGTGGGCGAGAACGTCGCCGACCGGGCCGTGCAGGGCGGCCTGTCCGCGGTTCTCGTGGAGGCCGAGCTCGTCGGCGGCGAGTGCTCGTACTGGGCGTGCATGCCGTCCAAGGCGCTCCTGCGCAGCGGGGCGGCGCTGCGGGCGGCTCAGGCGGTGGATGGCGCGAAGCAGGCGATCACCGGCACCCTCGACGTCGCCGCGGTGCTGGCCCGGCGGGACCGCATGGTGCACGACTGGAACGACGACTCCCAGGTGCAGTGGGTCGATAAGGCCGGCATCGACCTCGTCCGCGGCCACGGCGCGCTGGCCGGTGAGAAGCGCGTGCGCGTCACGGCCGACGACGGCTCGGTCACCGATCTCGTCGCGCGTCACGCCGTCGTGGTGTGCACGGGATCCGCCGCCCTCCTGCCCGACATCCCCGGCCTGCGCGGCATCCGCCCCTGGACCAGCCGTGAGGCCACCGCCGCCCAGACGACGCCGGAGTCGCTCGCGATCCTCGGCGGCGGCGTCGTGGCGACGGAGATGGCGACGGCCTACGCGAGCTTCGGCACGCGAGTCACGGTGCTGGCCCGATCCGGCCTGCTGACGAACGAGGAGCCGTTCGCCGGTGAGATGGTCACTGCATCCCTGCGGGATCTGGGCGCCGACGTGCGCACGGGCGTGACGATCGCCGCAGCCCGGCGCGACGGCGACGTGCCGGCGCACCTGGAACTGTCGGACGGCACGACGCTCGAGGCCGAGGAGGTTCTCGTCGCCACCGGCCGCGTGCCGCGCACGGGCGACCTGGGGCTGGAGACGGTGGGCCTGGAGCCCGGGTCGTGGCTGGACGTCGACGACACCCTCCTCGTCCGCGGCACCGACTGGCTGTACGCCGCCGGTGACGTCAACCACCGCTCGCTCCTGACGCATCAGGGGAAGTACCAGGCGCGGGCGGCGGGTGACGTCATCGTCGCGCGCGCGAACGGCGCACCCGTGCAGGATGCGCCGTGGGGAGCGCATGTGGCCACGGCCGATCATGCCGCCGTGCCGCAGGTGACCTTCACCGATCCCGAGGTCGCATCGGTGGGACTGACCGCGGCGAGGGCCGAGAAGGCCGGCATCCGCACGCGCGTGATCGACTACGACCTGTCGTGGGTCGCCGGGGCGACCGAGTGGTCGGACGACTACCGCGGCCAGGCCCGCGCCGTCGTGGACGAGGACCGGGGCGTGCTCGTCGGGGTCACCTTCGTGGGGCCGGATGTCGCCGAGCTGCTGCACTCCGCGACGATCGCGATCGTCGGCGAGGTGCCGCTGCACCGGCTGTGGCACGCCGTTCCCTCCTATCCGACCGTGAGCGAGGTGTGGCTGCGGTTCCTCGAGACGTACGGCCGCGACAGCGCGTCGCGCTGACCGGCCGCCGCGGGCGGTGCGTCAGGATGGGGAGTATGGAGCCCGTCGACCTCACCGCCGCCGCCGAGATGTGGAAGGCGTATCAGTCGGCGCATCCCGACCTCGCCACCGACAACGAGATGCCGAGCGTCGAGCGGTTCGGCGACCACCCGGCGCTCAGCGACGAGCTGCTCGGCCTGGTGATCGACGGCGAGAAGCGTGCGACTGCCACGCTGCTGAAGGAGTTCGAGGCGGAAGGACAGCAGCTCCCGCGCATCGGCAGTCACTGGATCGCGTGCGACGGCGCCGGACGCCCCCGCGCGATCCTGCGCAGCACGGAACTGCGCATCGGCACGATCGACACCGCCGACGCCGCCTTCGCCTACGACGAGGCCGAGGACGACCGCTCGCTCGACGCGTGGCTGCTGGGCCACCGCACGTACTGGAACCGCATCTGCCCCTCCCTCGGCATCGAGTGGAGCGACGACCTCGAGATCCTGTTCGAGCGCTTCACCGTCGCCTGGACCGCCTGACCCCCGGCGCCGCACCGCACCTTCCCGGCGCCGCACCGCACCTTCCCGGCGCCGCACCTTCCCCGCGCCGCCTGCCCGAACTCCGCAACAACAGGCCGGATGCGCCCGTTCCTGCCTGGAATCAGGCGGCTGCGGCGCGGTCTTGAGGAGTTCGGTCGCGCCGGGTGGGGCCAAAGCCTGGGAGGGCAGACGAGTGGCGCGGGCGCATCACAGCCACTGCCCGGGCGCTCTCGCTTCCCGAACTCCTCGACAACGGGCCGGATGCGCCCGTTCCTGCCCGGAATGAGGCGGCTGCGGCCCGGTTCTGAGGAGTTCGGGCCGTCGGGTGATGCTCACACTCAGGCCGAGGCCCCGATTCGGCAGCCGGATCCGGGGACAGACGGATTTCGTGTGGCGCATCAGGGCCTGTGCCACGTCGCTGCCGGTTCCCGAACTCCTCAAGAACGGGGCAGAACCGACGGCTGGAGCGCAATCCGGGCTGCTTCAAGGACAGTCTTGCGGAGTTCGGGAAGCAAACAGAGCGGCCGTGCTGACGCGGGCGCGCGGCTCAGCGGTACTCGAAGGTCAGGAGCGCCTTCAGCGCCGCGAGGGCTTCGTCAGACAGCTCCGGGTGGCGCTCGCGGACACCCGCCGCCAGAGCGTCGCCCCAGGCCGAGAGGTTCTCCCCGGTCCCCGGGCCGGCGTCCGCGTCCACTTCGGCGACGATGTCCACAACGCGTCGCCGAAGCTCCGGGTCATCGATACGGGCGGGAAAACGCCCAGGGACGGCGGCATCCCGGTCGAATCCGACGTACGCCAGAACTGCTGTGCTCAGTATGTCGTCGACCATCCGCGTTCCTCTCGGACTGCAACTCTCGCGGTTGCACTGCATGGCGCGGCGATCTCCCTCATTGAGGCGGCGCCGCCGGACCGCCCACACGGCCGGTCACAACGGTTCGACCGGGCAGGTCGATCACCCGAAAGACCTCCCAGTCCAACCCGCGAGCCAGCAGCAGCGTACCCGGCTCCCCCGGGAGCGACGCATCCTGGTAGAGGGCCGGTACGCCGGCCGGTACGTGAAGCTTGACGACGACCTCCGCACCGGGAGGAAGGAGGTCTTGGCCGGCGAGCAGGGTAAGGAGATACGCCGGCTCGTGGATGCGCGTGCCCGTCGTGAGCTCGGCGGGCAGCGAGTCCCGGGAACGGACAAGCGTCACGACCACCGGCTCCGGCGTGGGACGCACCTGAAGAGCCGAATCCAGCGCGCGCACCCTCTCTGCGATACGGGGCGCCATTGCACCCCCCGCTCGCAGAGCCGCGTCGATCTCGTCCCGCTCGGGGCGTTTCGCTGCAGGTTCGTTCCGCCGAGGCGCGTCATCCCCGCGCGGTTCGAGCACGCCTCGTGCGGAGGCCTTACTCTCGAAGCTCTCGAACAACGTGTCGGCTGCGCCGGCGTATTCGGGGCCGGCGGTCCCCGCGAGGGAAGCGACGGCTTCTGCAGCGGGCACCCCGTCATCATGGAGCCGACGCAGCTCGTTGAGCCAATAGCCCGATCCCTGTGGCTGGAAGTCGCCCTCGCGACGGGAGATCAGACCGGCTGCATCCTTCTCGTCGCCATCCACCCCGTGGAACAGATATGCCTCGACGACTCTCTCGCGCCGGATCGCGACGGCACGGATCGGTCCACGCGGCCCGGCGTGGTAGGTAGGCAGGTCTCCGGAGACCTTCGCGGAGAAGTCCTCGTCTGAGAACACGCCGGCCATCATCCGACCCTCCGGAATAGAGGGAAGCGGCCGGGAGCTCATGGCAGCATCCTCACCCTTGCCGGCCAGCGTCGAGGCGGGGTCGTCCCCCTGCGGAATCACGACCCCACCCCTGAACGCGGGTCGGCGTACCTGGCCGGCCTGTGCTCAGCGAGCCAGCGGTGCGTCGGCGAGGGCGGCCTGCGCGCGGAGCTCGTCCGCCGTGTACACGGCGTACCGCGAGAATGCCGCGGCGGCGATGTCGCCGTCGAACCAGACGCGGTGACCATCAGGGCCGGTGAGGAGGAAGCCGCCGTCCTCGCCACGCTGCAGGCTCCAGCCGTCCGCGGGCACCGCGGTGCCCTCGGGGCCCAGCTCGACGAGGCGTCGCAGGCGGCTCAGCCCGCGTGATTCGCGCGCAGTGCCCAGGTACAGCATGACCACGTAGCGGTCGACGTCCTCCCAGTCACTGGAAGACATCTGCGCGACCATCGGTGCACCCCGCAGGCTCTTGCTCACGACCCATCCGTCCGACGTGCGATCGATCCGGAATCGCGCCTCGCCGTCGTCCACGAGGAGGAATGCATCGTTCGACGGCAGGAGCTCGAGACCTTCGTCTGCCAGCCAGCGCGCGAGGTCGGTGGATGAATCGGTCACAGGAACACCCCCAGATCGTCAAGGTCTTTCACCGACAGGAACTCGTCCCGCCCGTTGGCGCCCACGGACGGTCGTCCGTCGGGGCCGGCGCGGAAGAAGCGGATCTGCCAGCCACCGCCAGGGTAGCCGAGAGCGTCGTCGATGACCGACACCTCGATGCGGATGCCGGGAGGAAGCTCCGGCGCCAGCTGACGGTGCAGGAGGTCCATTCCCTGGTGCCCAGGGGTCAGACCACGCTGCTCGAACGGAGTGTTCGCCACCGTGAGGTAGTCGCCTGACGTCCGGCCGATGCGGTCGAGGTTCGCGAACTGCGGGTAGTCGCGCAGGAGCGCGTCCACGCCGTGATAGTGCACACGCGTGCCCGGAACAGCACCGTCGTTCGTGGGCCAGCGGGGGCCGCCGGGAGACCCGTCGGCGTTGTCGGGCAGTGCGTACCGCTCGTTCCACGCGTTCTGGTCGGGAATCGGCGTGCCGTCTGCGTCCCGTCCGAACGGCGCGCCCGGGTCCGTGATCATCGGAGCGATGTCCGGATTGGGCGACGCGGGAGCCTCGTAGTGTCCCGGCACGGTCCCGTGCTCGGGGCGAGGCTGACCGTAGTCGGGATCGGGGCGAACGGTGTCGTCATAGCGGTTCCATCCATCGCCGGCCGTGTCGTTGGAGTACATCGGACCGGTCGGGTCGGGCTGGCCGGCGGTGGGCGGGTTGTGCACGGGGGTACCCGCGCCGCCGTCGCCGTCCGCGTCGGTGGCCGGCGCATCGCCGGCGTCGGTCGGCGTGCCCGACGGGTCAACCGGTGTCGCCGGAGAGTCCGCATCCGGAGCATCTCCCGTGACGGGCGCAGCATCGCCATCGGGGGAATCCCCACCGACGGGCACAGCATCGGCATCCGGCGTGTGCGGAGCCGGAGCGGCGCCGCCATCGGCATCAGCCGGGCGTCCGCCGTCGGCATCACCCGGGCGTCCACCGCCGGCAGCCGGCGCTTCGGGATCGCTCGAGACCGGAGCAGAGTCGCCGGCTCCGCCAGAGGAAGCCGGGAATCCGTCGCCGTCGACATCCATCCCGAGGTCGTTCTCCACGTCGTGGAAGATCGGCGTCTCGGGGTCGTAACCGCCCGGGTTGTGGGAGCCGTTGCCCGAGCCGGAGCCCGGAGGCAGGCCGTGACCGCCGCCACCGCCGTTGTTGACCGGCGGGGCCGGCACGTCGACCGGGTCGTTGCCGCCGCCGCCACGACCACCGCCGTTACCGCCCGGGGACGGGATGCCCTCGTCACCGGTGGGCTGGGGGGCTTCGCCGTCGGGCACGCGCGGACCGCCGCCGCCGTCGCCGCCGCCGCCGCTGACGTCGTTGCCTCCCGTGACGTTCGGGCCCTCGTAGTCCGTGGTGCCGGCGGGACCACCGTCGCCACCGCCGCCGCTGACCTCGTTGCCGCCGGAGACGTTCGGACCCTCGTAGTCGGTGGTGCCGCTACGGCCGCCGTCGGGGCCGCCGCTCTCGGCGTTGTTCCCGCCGCTGATGACGGGCGTGTTCTCGTTCACGCGGACGTTGCCGGGACCCGGATCGGCCGCCGACGACGACCCACGGCCGGAGCCGCTGCGAGCACTGGCGCCGCCGAAGACGCCGCCGCCGGCCGCGCCGATGACGACCTGGCGCGGGTCGATGCTGCCGTCGCTGATGAGGCCGTCCGTGGCCGCACCGGCCGCGCCACCGCCGCCGCCGGCGAGCGCCTGCACGGCGACCCGCTGACCATAGCGGCCGAAGGGCGACGTGATCGCCTCGGTGACGGCTCCGCCCACGAGCCCCGAGCCGAAGGCGGCGAGCAGGTTGGCGTCGCCGCGCTTGACGATGACCTCGGAGGCGACGGCAGCCGCGGTGCCGGACGCCACGTTGATGACCGCGCTCGCCACCCTGCGGTGGCGAGTGGCGAAGGGGATGAGGGCGACCCGGACTGCCCGGATCCGCACGGCCACGCGGGCTGCGGTGCCGCCCACCTTCGTCAGGATCGTGAGGATGCGGGCACCGATCACCGCGATGCGCGCCGTCACCGCGGCTGCGCCCGCGGCGCCCGCGGCCCCGAAGGTGAAGGCGCTCAGCGCCGCGCTGATCGCGATGGTCGCCGCGATCTCGATCGCAAGCTGCACGAGCATCTCGATGACTTCCTTGTGCGCCTCGCGCACGTCATCGGCGTACTCCTTGCACTGCGTGCCGATCTCCTCGATGAGATCGGCGACTTCACCGATGTCCGTGGCGAAATCGGTGACCTCCGTGCGCGCCTTGGGCAGCTCGACGCTGTCGAGGGACGCCACGGAGTTGTCGGCCTGCCGCACGTCGGTGGCGAGGCGGCGGACGTCACGGGCGATGTCCTTCCACGTCTGCCCGGCCTGGTCGAGCTGGTCCGTGTCGGCGTTGGGCCACATCATCCCGACCACGTTCATGACCAGGTCCCATCCCGTGGGCTCACCGGCTGTGCCACCGAACGCCGACGGCGGCGGCGCGACGCTGAGGTCGGACCGCGCGGGGCGCAACGTGTAGGCGCCGGCGTCGAAAGTCTGCCCGGAGGCGACGGCCTCGGCCGATGCGGCGCTGCCGCCGCTGGCCATGAAGAGGCGGTCCAGGGTGTTGGCCCGCATGCCGATGTCGAAGATGTTCTGCAGGGCGGCGTGGGCGGAGGCGTCGTAGGCGGTGGCGAACTGCTCGCCACCGGGGTCGTCGCCGGCCATCGCGGAGTACCCGTTCGCCGAGGATCGGGCACTGGAGCCCACGCTGTCGGCCGACGTGGCGATCGCGTCGAAGGCGTCGGCGGCCTGGACGTAGAGGGTCGGGTCGATTCGTCTCGTCGTCATGCGCTCGCCCACATCGTGCGGTTGTCGTTCTGGGCGGCTTCGTAGACCGATGCGGCCTCACCGACCCATTTCTTCAGGTCTTCGGCGTGCGTCTTGATCGCCGTCGCGCCGATCTGCCACGTGCCCACGAGGCCGAGGAACTCCACGCTGGCCACGCCCGCCCACTGAGCGTTGGCGGCGGCGGTGGCGCCGGCGGCGTGCGTCTCGAGATCCGTGCAGTAGGTGATGAGGTTGCCCAGCGCCGTTTCCAGCTCGCGAAGCTCCGCCAGGTCGAAGGTGTGCTGGCTCACGCGGTCCCCCCACCCTGCCGGCGTGTGCCGACGGTGGACGAACGGGATGCGGCGGTCACCTGCATCTCCGTCATGGTGTAACCCGTCTCCGCGCCCTGCACCCGTGCGGCGATGTCGGTGAGGGCATCGCGGACGAGACCGGCGTTGGTCTGCCACTCCGCCCAGCTCTCAGCGAACGCCTCCGCGGCGTCGCCGCTCCACGATGCACCCACGATGGATGTCACCACGCCGGAGATCTGAGACACGTGCCCATCGAACTGGGATACGGCCCCGATCATCGCCGACGCCGAATACCCCAGGGCCGGTGTCGATACCGAGAATTGCCCCATCTGCTGCTCCCTACGCTCTTTCCTGCCGCCCACCCACGACAGGGGGCGCCGTCACCCGGCGCCCCCTACGATCATGCTCAGGCGCGGAAGCTGTTGCTGATGTTGTTCTCCGACTCCTCGTAGGCCAGGGCGGCCTTCGAGAGCTGGTCGCTGATCCCGGTGAGGGATTCCTTCAGCTGCAGGCCGGCTGCATCCCACTGCTCGTACAGCTCGTTGAACGACTGCGAGGCGGCCCCGCCCCAGTCGCCGGCGATGAGTCCCTGCACGAGCGACTTGAGGTTGCTCAGCTGCGACTCGATCGAAGCGGCTCCCGAAGAGAGCTGGTTCGCGACGCCCGAAAGCGACTCCGAGGTGACTTTGATGTCCGCCATGTGATCCTCCGTGGTTCAGGGCGTTCAGCCGCCCGGGTCATAGGTTCCGCATAGTTCTAGCACATAAACGACGCGCTGGAGAATGGGATTGCGTTCGGGGCGCCGAGTATGAACGGAAATTCATTTCAGGCGTCTCGGCGCATCGGGCGTCCGGTGGCCATGGAAGCGGCCGCACGGCCGACGCGGCGGGCGTCGTCCGTCTCGAGATAGCGCACGACTCCCCCTCCGCCAGGGCGCGGAGCGAGCCGGCAAGCGCTCTCAGCTGGACGTCGCCCAGGGCCGTGTCCACGGGCAGCGTGATGCCGCCGAGGTCGAACGACGCACTCAGATAGCGCGTAAGGCCGCCCGCCGCACCCTCACGGAACCGCTTCGGCCGGGCGATGCCCACGACGAGGGTGACCTGCGAGCCGCCCGAGCGGTAGGTGAGGCGCTTCATCCACCGCCCGATACCGCCCCCGGCAGCCAGGTTCGCCCGCTCGTCGCAGTAGACCGCTCCCAGCACATCGGACCACGGGATGGGCGGGACGCCGGAGAAGACCACGGCGTGGGGTGAGAGGAGAAGAAGGGGATCGCCCGCACGCAGGAAGGTCCGCAGCCGGCGGCGAAGATGCAGGCCGAGCACGACGTTCGCCAGGATGATGAGGAGCAGGAGGCTCAGGAGGAAGTAGGTCGCGAGCCGCCCGAACTCAGTGACGGCGAGCGCGACGATGCCGGCCACCACGACCGCGGCAATCGCGAGGTACCCCGCGAGGTACCACGTGTTGCGACGCAAGGCGGCGTTCAGCTGCTCCCGGTCGGCGTCGAAGGCGACGGCTTCGGTCAGTCTCTCGGCGGGAGCGCTCTCCGTCATGGCGACGAACCTACCGCGCCGTCCCCACCTCGACCACGACGTCGCCGAGGATCAGGCGATCGCCGGCGTGGATCGCGACGGGGTCGCGCGGGCGCAGCGGATGCCGCGCACCGCCGCGCTCGAGGAGGGTTCCGTTACCCGATCCGGCGTCTTCTGCCGAGGCCTCGCCGGGGCCGGACGGCCGCACCACGAGGTGCACGCGCGACACCGAGCGCGTCGGGTCGGCCACCTCGATGGGCGCACCGCCGTGATCGGCCGCGCGGCCCGCGGGGTTGCGCCCCAGCACGAGCACCTGGTCGATCGCGACCTCGGCGCCCTGCGGCATCCGCAACGCCAGCGCGGCCGGTGCCACGGGTGCCGGCGGGGCCACCGAGGCCGGGCGGGCCGGCGGCTGCGCGAGGTCGGGCAGCGGGACGGGCGCCACCGGCTCGGGCGGCGCGACAGGTGCGGCGACGGCCTGCGGCTCGCGCGGGCCGCCCCCGGTCGTGCGGAACGGCGGTGGGAGGACGCTGGCGGCGACCGCGGGCGCATCCGCCACCACGATCTGACCGCACGACGGGCAGAACATCGTGTTCGGCCGGACAGCCGCACCACAGAACCGGCACTGCGTGCTCATGAAGCGCATCCTCGCATCGGAATGGTGCGGACCCCCGTCCGCACACAACCCCCCAGCTTACGCGCGAGCGGAGGAGCTTGCGGCCACCGGTCGCGACGTGCTCACGCGCGCAGATCGGGCACCTGCACCGCGCTGTATCCGCCCGCCGCGAAGAGCACGCCCGACCCGGGCGCTCCTCGACCGACGAACGGCCGCGGGATCTGCGTGCTGAACAGCTGCGTGCCGAGGATGGTCGACGTCGGGGAGAGCACCAGACCGGTGCGTCCGCGCTTCGCGTCGGTGACCACGCCGCTGATCGCGGTGCCGGCGGAGTCGGCGCCGAGGGAGATGATGAACCGCAGGCGGGTGCGCGCAGCCACGAGCGCACGCTCGAGCACCGAGTCGCGGATCGCTTCGGCGTCGTCGACGATCACGGTGACGACGCCCTCCCCCGCGATGGCCTGCTCGATCTGCTCTGCGGTGGCCGCCGAGGTCAGCACGGGCACGTTGTGGGCTGCGGCGACCTCCGCCAGCACGGAGCCGGCGGCGGCCACGACAGCCATCGGCGTGCCCGCCCAGCCGAGCTGGTGGGCGATGAGCGCCAGCGCGTCGGTCTTGCCGCTGCGGCGGTCACCCACGACGATGAACCCGCCCACCTCCGGCCAGTCGATCGTGAAGCGCGACAGCGTGTCGCCGCCGACGCCGACCACCGGGGTCTCCGCGGCATCCGGCTCGGCCAGCGGCAGCTTCGCGGCATCCGACAGCCCGATGTGCGAGGGCAGGGGGTCCACGCGCACCGCAGCGGGCAGCTCGGCCAGCTGCGGGAAGCGGGCGAAGTGCGCGGCGGCGTGCTCGACGGTGCCGCGCAGGTTCGCGGCCTGCGCCTCGCCGGAGGTGTCTGCCGACACGACGGCGATCTGGCCCTCCGCCCCGTCGGCGCCGAACAGGACGCGACCGGCCGGCATGTCGGGCGGAATCTCCCGCACCATGATGCCGGCGCCGCGGTAGTCGTTGACGTCGCGCATCGGCAGCGCGTACTGCGTGTCGATGAAGCTCGCGATGCGGTCGGACGGGATGCTGCGGTCGGCCGTGACGACCAGACGGATGCCGACGGCCGGGCCCTCACGCAGCAGCCGGAGCATCTGGTCGCGCACGCTCACCATCTCGTCGGGACTGAGGGAGGCCGACAGCCGCTCCCAGCCGTCGATCACGACGATCGCGTAGGCGAGCGCCTCGCGCGGATCGGCCGTGCGCCGCTGCTCGGCGATGCTGCCGACGGACGCCTGGGCGAGCACGCCCTGACGGCGCGACAGCTCGCCGGCGAGGCGTCCGAGCAGGCGCGGCAGCCGCTCGGCATCCTGCGGGGTGATGACCGCGCCGGTGTGCGGGGAACCCGCCAGCGGCAGGAGGGCACCGTTGCCCCAGTCCACGACGTACAGGTGCAGGTCGGCGGGAGTGAAGCGCAGCACGACCTGCGACAGCAGCGTGCGCAGCGCGGTCGTGCGGCCGGAGCGGCTGCCGCCGAACAGCAGCAGGTGGGAGTCGTCCAGGATGCTCCACACCAGCGGGCGCTGGGTCTGCTCGCTGGGGACGTCCTCCAGACCCAGAATCACCGCACCCTCGGGCACGGCTCCGTCGTCGAAGCGATCCAAGGGCAGCACGTCGGGCAGCGGCAAGAGCCACGGCGAGGGGCTCTTGGGCACGCCCAGCAGCTGCGCCGCCTGCCCGGCCAGCTGGACGAGGGCGCGCAGATCGGTGTCGTCCTGGTCGGGACGGTGCGTGGCCTGCTCGGTCGCGGAGGGGTAGCGCGGCGGGAGACCGAGCGTCTGCCATTCCACGCGCGCAGCGGGAGGGAGCACGCGCGCGGTGCGCTGGTGGCCCAGGCGCAGGGCGGCGACCCGTGCGGTCTGGAACGGGATGGGCGCGGCGTCCAGGCCCGCGCGCACATACCCGCGGCCCGGTGAGCCGGCGGGGATGAGCGCCGCATCCGGTGTTCCGATGACATCGCCGGAGTCGGCGCGGTCGGTCACGCGCAGCGCGACGCGCAGGTTGATGTTGGACTGCATCTCGGGCGTGATGACGCCGGAGGGGCGCTGCGTGGCCAGGACGAGGTTGACGCCCAGCGAGCGGCCCACGCGCGCGATGCGCACGAGGCCGTTGATGAAGTCGGGCAGCTCGGTCTTCAGCTCGGCGAACTCGTCGACCACGATCATGAGGCGTGCAAGGCCCAGCCGTGCCGCCGCGTCGGGGTCTTTCTCCCACGCCGCGTCGACGTCCTTCGCCCCGATGTCGTCGCGCAGGACGCGCTCGCGGCGCTTCAGCTCCGCGTCGAGGGAGGCGAGGGCCCGCTCGGTCTCGCGCGCGTCGAGGTTGGTCACCATGCCGACGGTGTGCGGCAGGCGGCTGCAGTCGGCGAAGGCCGACCCGCCCTTGTAGTCGATGAGCACGAAGTTCAGCGCATCCGGGCGGTTGGCCAGGGCGAGGGAGATCACGAGGGTCTGCAGGAACTCCGACTTGCCCGATCCCGTCGTCCCGGCCACGAGCGCGTGCGGGCCGTCGGAGGCGATGTCGATCGCGAACTCCCCCTCGGTGCCGGCGCCCACCACGACGTACGACTGCCGCGGGACCAGCTGCCACTGCTCGGCGATCGGACGCGGGTCGTCCAGGTCGATCCCCATGAGCTCGCTGTAGCGCACGCTCGAGGGCAGGGTGGCGTCGTCGCCGACGCCGCGCACGTGCTCGATGGGGCACAGGGCACGCGCGATGTCTTCGGCGTACGCGAGGCTGACCTGATCCAGCAGCACCGGGGCGTAGTACTCCTCCGCCGACTCCACGCGGCCCAGGAGCGGATCGACGCCGTCGACGGCCACGACGGATGCGGCCTCCTCGGGCAGGCGCGAGCGGTCGCTGTCGATCGCGAGCACGTGGATGCCGAACAGTGCGCCCTTCTCCAGGATCGTCACCATGCCCGGGAGCATGCGGTAGCGCCGCGCGCCGTCGATGACGAGCACGATCTGCGCGTCGGCAGAGGCGCCGCGCCGTTCGCCGGCGACCCGCATCCGGGCGTCCAGGAGCGCGCCGAGCTCGCGCAGACGCTCGCGGCGGGTGTGGTCGGTGTTGCCGATGAGGGCCACCGGGCCGGCGCCGGCGTTCAGGTGCGGGAGCCACTGCACCCACGACCACGTGGACTCCTGCTCGCGGTCGCACAGCACGATGAACTGCAGGTCGCGGGGCGAGCGGAGCGTGGCCAGCTCGGTGATCATCGCGCGGGCCAGGCCCGCGGTGACGTCGGCGGGGCCGCTCACGCCGACGGGGCCCGCGGCGAGGTCGACCGACACCGGCGCGGGCGAGACCCCCACGCGCCGCTCCAGCGTGCGCTCCTTCTGCGGTCCGCCCTCGAACCGCACCTCCAGCGGCGTCTCGGCGACGCCGACGCGCACCCGGAGGGCGTCGGTGTCGGTGCGCCGGCGCTCCCACAGGCGGGCCAGCGGCCGCGTCGCGATGTCGCGGATGACCACGGGATCCAGGTGCCGGTACCACAAGTCCAGCCGCTGGTCGCGGGCGAGTTCGGCGATGCGGGCACGGGCGTCGTGGATGTCCTGCACCCATTCGGCCTCGGTGCGCTGGCCCTTGCGCTCGGCGAGGCGCTTGTTCATGATGAACGACCCGACGACCATGATGGGCGAGGCGGCGGCCATCATGAGCATGATCGGGCGCTGGAACACGACGGCGAGGGTGACGCCCAGGACGATCGGGATGAGCGCCGACAGCCACGGCAGCGGCGAACCGTCGGCTTCGTCGGGCTTGTCGCTGGGGAGCGCGACGACGGGGACCTGTCGCGCCGGCCGGATGCGGGAGGGCCGGTTGAACGCCCGGGTGCCGACCTCGTCGACGGTCAGGTCGGCGTCGGGAGCGGGGGCCAGTCCGATGCGGACGATGCTGCTGCCCAGCTGCACCAGGTCGGCGGGCACGATCTGGACGGCGGCGGCCGTCTCGGCGCCGTTGACGACGAGGTGACCCTGCGGATCGGTCAGCGACACGGTCGCCGTCAGCGGCGCGAACGATCCGTCGGGCGACATGCCGCCCACCGCCGTGAGGGTCGCGTGGCGCCCGCCCAGGTGCGGATCGGCCACGCAGATGTGCGCGTCGTTGCCGCGTCCGATCGAGACCTCCTGACCGGGTTCGAGCGGCACGACCTCGCCGGCGAAGGGACCGGCGACGAACTCCAGCCGCAACCGGCCCGGAGAGATCACGACGGGCGAGGCGGCCGGGACGCGGACGCCGCTGTGCACGCCGGACTCGGCGAGGCTCTCCGCGGTGTCGGCTCCCGGCGCCAGCAGATCGGGATCGACCTTCAGCGATTCGGCCAGCTCCGACACGGTGGTCGCCGCATCCACCTTCACCACCCAGGACTCTGGGCGGCGGGCGGCGTCGGTGGGGCGATCGATCGTGAGCCGGAGCGTCATGACGCCGGTACCTCCTGCAGGATGCGGGCGAGGGGTGTGAGAAGCGAGGGTGCGGTGGAGTCCTCTTCGGGCGGCACCGGCACGACGATACCCAGGTCGGCGCTGTCGGCCCACAGCGGCGCCACCGGGGCGGCCGGCAGCTCGGGGCCGACGGTGATGCTCCCGAGCGACTGCCGGCCGTCGGCGTCGATCACGCGGAACGCGGCCTGCACCGCCGCATCCGACTCCCCGGCGAGGGTGAGCTCGCCGTCGGGGCCGCACGACAGGCGCGGGCTGAGGGCCAGGCAGGACACCGTGACGTCGTCGCCGGCGACCAGTTCCGCGACGGGGCGCAGCTCGGGTCCGCTCACGTGCACGGCGACCGGGCCGCCGTCGGTGGCGGCGACGGCGGCGAGGGTCAGTTCGGCGTCGACGGATTGGCCGGCATCGTCGGTGACCGTCATCTTCACCGTGATCGGACCCGCCTCGGCCGGCCGCACAGCCAGATGGGCGGGGCCCACCCCCACCAGCGCCGAGGCCGGCAGGACCTCGCCGATCTCCACGCGCGCGTCGGCGCACAGCACGCACGTCAGCTCGAGCAGGGTGAGCGGGATGAGACTCTGCCGCCCGACCGGCAGCGGCACGTCGATGTCGGATGCGCCGATCTCCGGCGCGGCGGGCGGCCCCAGCCGCACGCGGTAGCGCACCTCCGCGGCGGCGGACCCTGCCCGAAGCGGCACCACGAGCACCTGCTCGGGATGGTCGGGGGCGTAGGGGGCGGAGAGGGTGACGCCTTCGTCAGTGCACGCCACCTCGACGCCGTCGAGGCTGCCCACCCCCGCGCAGTCGAGCGTCCACCCGGCGCTGGGGCGCACGTCGACGGGCTCACCGTAGGGGATCTCGATCACCCCGCTGTCGGCGGCGGGATCCTCCGGCGCCGCCGCGGCGACCGAGGTCGCCCCGAGGCCCATGCACACCAGGAACGCCGCGGCGGCGCCGACGATGCGCAGGGGCGAGCGGGGCATAGCGCCTCCAAAGGATGGTCAGGATTCTGACTATGATAAGCGGGTGCCCGGCTCCGACCCGGGGTTCCGGAGCGTGGTATGAGCGAGAGCATCCCGACGCGCCGAGCGCAACGCGACGCGGCCGACGGTCCCGGCGTCGCGCGCTCGGGAGCGGCACTGGCCGACCCTGCCGACCGTGAGCCCGGTCACACCGATTGGCGACCCGCCCAGGGCATCCCCGCCGCCACCGTGGCCGCCCCTCGCCGTTCGGCGCCGCCGATCACCGGTGCGCCGGTGTTCGCCCCCACGCACTTCGAGCAGCCGCCGGCCGACGCCGCCCCTGCGCGCATCGGCTGGGATTCCGGCCGCTCGAGCCTGTCGGCGACGGCCGGCGAGATCCGACCCCTCGAAAGCGCCGCCGATGTCCTGCCCGAGCTCGAAGAGGCTCAGATCACGCCGCGCCCGATGTGGAAGCATCCGGCGTTCCTGGTCTCCGCGATCACGACCCTGCTGGCGCTCATCGCCCTGGCCGTCTTCGTCGTGCTGGGCCTGCTGAACCCGCGACCTGCCGCGACCGGCCTGACCCTGGACGCCGGCGACGACAACGTGCACGTGTCGTGGTCGGGCCCCGACGTCGCCTATCAGGTGATCGTCGTGGGCGGACCGGGCGGGGACGAGCTGGACGTGTCGCAGCTGGTCACCGGCACCGAGGCGTGGATCCCGACGGGCATGGGATTCATCGACGACCGCTCGTGCGTCGTGGTGCGCCCCGCCGAGGGCAACGAGACCGCCAAGGTGGCCCTGGACGCGGCGACGGTGGCCGATCAGGGCGGCGCGTCGGCCTGCGTGGCGGATGACTGACCGCCGCATCCGCGCCCTGGCCGTGCTCGCGGCGACCGCCGCGTTGCTGGCGGGATGCGCCGGGGCGCCCGCCGAGCCGGTGCCCACCCCGACCACGGCCGACCTGTCCACGTACGATCCCGCCGCCCACGGCAACGGCGTCGCGCTGCTGCCGGCGCCGGGCGCGCGGGACAGCGTGATCCGCGCGATGCGGGCGGCCGGCGGGGTGGAGGTCGCGGGCGGCTACCGGGATGCCGCATCCGGCCGCGAGCTGCGGGTGAGCCGTGTCGGCGACGAGCAGACGTGGACCGCCGAGGTCACCGTCGACGGCGCCGCGACCTCGATCGTCGTGGACGCGGGCGATGCGTGGGTGCGCCCCTCCCCCGCCGTCGCCGGGCAGCTCGCCCTGCCGGCCGGGCAGTGGTCGTGCGTGTCGCCGGAGGACCCGGCCGTGCAACGGTGGATGCCGCTCGTGCAGCCGGTCGACCTGGTCACGGAGTTGACCTCGGATGCGTCGGGCCTGACCGCGCCGGCCGACGGGTCGGTGGATCTACTGCTGGGCGAGGACGGCGCCGCCGGCGTGCTCACCGTGGCGACCTCGGGCCCGTCCCTGCCGTCGCGCCTCGTGCGGGCCGACGAGGTCGGCACCTTCGACGTGACGTTCACGAACTGGGGCGTCGAGGCCGACGTGACGCCCCCCGCCTCCTGCTGAGTCCGGACCTCGGCCCGGCGCATCCGCTCGCGAGGGAGGCGGGCGTGCGCGACCCCGGCTCCGCCGCTGCAGGTATCCCGGCTGGTCGGCGCGGCCACCCCGGCCCGAACTCCTCAAAACTGGCCCGGAGATGCCCCCCGAACGCACGTTCCAACCGGTTCCCGGGCGCAGTTTTGCGGAGTTAGGGCAGCAGGGGGCCGGTTCAGGTCGGGAGCGAGGTGAGCGCGGAGCCCCGTCCCGGACCATCCCCGAGACCCCACCCACTCTGGCCTCGGGTCTCCGGGTCGGCTCACCCGCTACCCCGACCTGAACTCCTTGAGCTCAGCCGGGCACTCCCGTGGGCGGCTTACACGGCCACCGCGGCCCGGACTCCTCAAGTTCGGCCCGGGGACGCCCCCGCACGCCCATCCCAACCGGTTCCAGGGTGCGGTCTTGCGGAGTTCGGGCGGCAGCGGCGGCGGCAGCGGGCAGTGGCGGCGGGCCAAATCGCGATCGGGAGCGAGGCCGGGTACGGGCCTATCCGTCCCGACACGCCCGATCACCGCCTCACGCCCACCCCAGATACCCCGACCGACCGACCCGCCCACCCGGCCCGAACTCCTCAAGATCGGCCTGGGGACGCCCCCGCACGCCCATCCCAACCGGTTCCAGGGTGCGGTCTTGCGGAGTTCGGGCGGCGGCGGGCCAGGAACGGCCGGCCACGAGAGCCGTAGCCGAATCGGCCCGAGGCAGCGCGAAGCAGCCCGCGGCCACCCGCGGGCTACCGGCGGGCCACCGGCGGGCTGGCTGCGCGGGCTACCTGCGCGGGCTGTCTGCGCGGGTGGTTACCAGCGGGGGTAGCCCTGGCACGCGGTGCCGACGCGGTGCAGACCCACCTGCGGGTCGGCGAACGCGGTCCAGACGCCCTTCGAGTCGCGGCGCTCCGCGGCCCGCTCCATCGCGGTGAGCACGGCAGGGGCGCCGGTGGCCCATGCGGAGTAGTCAGGCTGCGAGATGCCTTCGGCCCCCTGCTCGGCGACCGCCCGCACCTGTCCGGCCAGGGCGATCACCCGGTCGAAGGTCTCCGGGTTGCCGGTCTGGCATTCGATCGCCGCCGCCATGAGGTCGACAACCGGCTGGGCGAGCGCAGCACACCGCTCCGCAAGGACATCCGACATTGGAACCGCCTTTCATTTTCGTACGTGGGTCAGTGGAAGAAGTGACGTTCCCCCGTGAAGAACATCGTGACACCCGCCGCGCGTGCCGCGTCGACGACCTCCTGGTCGCGCACGGATCCGCCCGGCTGCACGATGGCCGAGACTCCGGCGTCGATGAGCACCTGGGGTCCGTCGGAGAACGGGAAGAAGGCATCGGATGCGGCCACCGAACCGGCGACGCGGTTCCCGGCGCGCTCGACGGCGAGCCGGCAGGAGTCGACGCGGTTGACCTGCCCCATGCCGATCCCGACGGTGGCCGAGCCCTTCGCCAGCACGATCGCGTTGGACTTCACGGCACGGCAGGCCTTCCACGCGAAGATGAAGTTCGTCATCTCCTCCGCGTCCGGGCGCTCGCCCGACACGAGCTCCCACCCGGCGGCGACCGATTCGATGTCGGCGGGGAAGCGGTCGGCGTCCTGCAGCAGCAGGCCGCCCGAGACCAGGCGCACATCCATGCGCTCCTGCTGCCAGTCGACGGGAAGGCGCAGCACGCGCAGGTTCTGCTTGAGCCGGAACACCTCCAGCGCCTCGGGCTCGAAATCGGGCGCGACGATGACCTCCGTGAAGATGTCGCGGAGGTTCTCGGCCATCTTCAGCGTGACCGTGCGGTTGGCCGCGATGACCCCGCCGAAGGCGGAGACCGGATCGCACTCGTGGGCACGCAGATGCGCGCTGGCGATCTCGTCCAGCGCATTGGGCGCCGACACGGCGATGCCGCACGGGTTGGCGTGCTTGATGATCGCAACGGCGGGCTTGACCATGTCGAAGGCTGCCCGCAGCGCGGCGTCGGCGTCGACGTAGTTGTTGTAGGACATCTCCTTGCCCTGCAGCTGCGTGGCCTGCGCGATGCCGTGACCGCCCACGCGCGTGTAGATCGCGGCGCGCTGGTGGGAGTTCTCGCCGTAGCGCAGCGTGCTGAGACGCTCGGCCTTGATCGTGAGGTGCTCGGGCAGGCCGTCTTCGACGAGCGTGCCCTCGGCGAACCAGGCCGCGACGGCGGCGTCGTACGCCGCGGTGTGCGAGAACGCGCGGGCGGCGAGCTCCTTGCGCTGGGTCAGCGTCGTGCCGCCCTCGCCGATCGCCTCGATAATGGCCGGGTAGCTCTCGGGCGAGACGACGATCGCGACGTTGGCGAAGTTCTTCGCCGACGCGCGGACCATCGCCGGTCCGCCGATGTCGATCTGCTCGACGACGTCGTCGCCGGCGGCCCCGGATGCCACGGTCTCGACGAACGGGTAGAGGTTGACCACGACCAGCTCGAACGGTGCGATGTGCAGCTCGTCGAGCTGGCGCTCGTGGTGCGGGAGGCGCAGGTCGGCCAGGAGCCCGGCGTGCACGCCGGGGTGCAGCGTCTTCACGCGCCCGTCGAGCGATTCGGGGAAGCCCGTGACGGATGCGACGTCGGTCACGGCGTGCCCGGCGTCACGGATCGTGGCGGCGGTGGACCCGGTGGAGACGATCTCCACGCCCCCGGCCACGAGGGCTTCGGCCAGGCGCAGCAGATCGGTCTTGTCGCTGACCGACACCAGCGCGCGGCGGATGGGGACGACATCGCGCTCGCGGTACAGCGCCGGGTCGTGACGGGGTCCAGCCATGGGATGTGTTCCTTCTGGGCGAGGGCGTTCAGGGAGCGGGGGCGGAGGGAGCGGATGGGGCGGGCGCCGACGCGGAGGGAGCGGACGGAGCGGGAGCGGAGGCAGCGGACGGCGCGGAGGGAGCGGACGCGGACGCGGAGGGCGTGGATGGGGCGGGGGCGGGAGTGGTGGGGGTGGGGGTGGAGGGCGCGGACGCGGCGCCGGCCGGATGCGGCGGGCCGGCGATGGCGGCGAGGTCGAGCTCGCCGGCGGCAACGGCGCGGATGACCTCGATCAGCAGGCGCCGCTCGACGGTCTTGATGCGCTCGTGCAGGGAGCGTTCGTCGTCGCCGGGAAGCACGGCGACGCGCTCCTGGGCGACGATGGGTCCGCTGTCGACGCCGGGGTCGACGACGATGACGCTCGCGCCGGTGCGCGTCGCGCCGGCCGCCAGAGCGTCGCGGACGCCGTGGGCGCCCGGGAATTCGGGCAGGTATGCGGGATGGGTGTTGAGGATGCGCGGCGACCAGGCGGCCACCAGGCTCGTCGGCAGGAGCCGCATGAACCCGCTCAGGACGACCAGGTCGGGCTGCCATGCCCGCAGCTGCGCGTCCAGCTCTTGCGCCCACGCCTCGCGGGAGTCGAACGCGCTCCACGGCACGAGGAAGGTGGGGATGTCGTATGCCTCGGCGTGCGCGAAGCCGTCGGCCTCCCGGTCTGCACCGACGACGATCACGCGCGCGGGGAAGTCGGGCGCCGCGGCGGCATCCAGCAGTGCGCGGAGATTGGAGCCCGATCCCGAGATGAGGACGGCGACCGTGAGCACCCGGTCAGTCTAGCGAGCCGTCCCGCCTCGGTTCGGACGCGTCGTCCTCCGCGTCTTCGCGCGGCGCCGACCCCAGGGGGCCGGTGCCGAAGGCTGAGGTCGGCAGGGTGGGCAGCGGCGCCGGGTCGGCCCGCGGTCCGGCGGGCGCGTCCGGCAGAGGGGGCGGCTCGGGCCATGGTTCGGGCGGCACGGCGCGCTCCCACCCCGAATGGGAGTTCCACCGGACGTCGTCGCGAGGCTCGCCGCCCCAGCGCACGTCGTCGCGAGCCTCGCCGAACACGGGCGCGGCCGTCGTCGTCGCGCCGAGCCCGGCCGATGACGAACCGCGGTGGGGGGCGAGCATCAGGATGGCGGCGCCCACCGCAACCTCCATGCCGACGGCCAGGGCGACCGGCCCCGGCTCCGGCCCCGCCTCGGCGAGACGGCCCGGACCGATGGCACCGCGCGCGCACACCGCCAGCAGCGCGAAGACGGCCCCGGTGAGCACACTCATACCCACCACCACCACGACGCGGGGGCCGAAGTGCTCGCGGCCGGGATGCTCCGCCACGAGGCGGGAGCGCAGCATCCACCCCGCCAGCGCCCCCGCGGCCACGGGCAGGAGCGCGAGCGTCAGCAGCCACGGCGACGTGGACTCGGGGATGACCCCGAGCACGGGAAGGCCCGGGACGACTCCGAGCTGCGTTCCCGACGGCGACACCGCCGTGCCCGTTCCCAGCGCGAAACCGGGTCCGGCGACGAACGACGCGCTCCAGATCACGAGCGTCGGCAGGTACGCCAGCTGGCCGAGCGCCAGCACGGTCGCGCCGATGGCGTCGACGTTGCCCGCCTCGAACAGCGCCACCACCTGCCCGGCGCGCGCGAGTACGGCGACGGCGAAGAGGAGGGCGCCGACGGCCACGACCCCCAGTGCGGCGATCGCAGCGCCCCGCACGATGAGGCCGGGCACGGCGCCCCATCCGCCCCCGGCCCGCTCGACGCGATCACGCAGCCGGCCGGCGGCTCCTTCGCCGCCCGCCCAGGCGCCCACCGCGGCGCCCAGGGCGCACGGCACGGCGTAGACGAGGGCGGGGAAGAGCAGCGCCTGCCACAGCGTAGTCTCGGCGAACGGCGTCGCACCCGTCAGCGCCACCAGCGCCGTGAGCGCGGCGAAGACCAGCGATCCCGACACGGCGCCGGTGAGCGGCTCGCCGGCTCGGGCGGCCCGGCCACCCGAGCGCGCAGCGAACAGGGCGGTGAAGACGGCGAAGCCCAGCGGGGCCAGCGAGAGGGCGAAGTCGGCCGCCGACGGATCGATGCCCGCCGCGGCCAGGTACGTCCCGGGCAGGTGGATCGTCAGCGGGACGAGGTGACCGAGCTGCCACACCGCAGCGCTCGCGGGCCACAACGCGGCCCAGTCGGCCCCGCCGCCGAGCGCGAACACCCACAGCAGGGCCAGTGGTGCCAGAGCGATGGCGAGGCCGCCCGCGGCCGCCACGAGGGCGTCGAAGGCGGCCAGGAGGGCGACGAGCAGGCGATTCATGCGCTGACGACCCTACCCGCGCCGCGGTGCCTCGACGGGACGGCACCCCGGGGCGACGCCACCTCCGCCCCGGCCGGGGTCAGCGGACGCGGGCCCGCACGTGCGTCCGCGGAGGCGGGCCCGCACGTGCGTCAGCCGCGAGTCGGCACGTGCGTCAGCGGACGCGGGTCGGCCCGCATCCGCCGCATCCGGGGATTCAGTCCTCGACGGGCTCCAGCACGAACAGCGCGATGCGGCGCTCGGTCTTCTTCTGGTACTCGTCGTAATCGGGCCACGCCTGCACCGCGCGCGCCCACCACTCCTCGCGTTCAGCGCCCTCCGCCTCGTGCGCCGTGTAGTCGCGCAGGGTGTCGCCGTCCTGCAGCTGCACATGCGGGTTCTTCACGATGTTCCAGTACCAGGCGGGCGGCTCCGGCGCCCCGCCCTTGGATGCGACGACCGCGTAACGTCCGTCATGCTCGACGCGCATGAGGGCGGTCTTGCGCAGGCCCCCGGTCTTCGCCCCGACGGTCGTCAACACGATGATCGGCTTCCCGCGCAGCTCGTTCGCCTCGGCTCCGGCGGATGCTTCGAACGCCTCCGCCTGGCGGCGTGCCCATTCGCTGGTCCCTGGCAGATACTCTCCTGTGAGCGGCATGCGCCAAGACTACGTCCTCGCTCCGCGCCTTCCCACTCTCCCAACCCGAGGTCCCATGAGCACCAACGCGACCAGAACGCCCGCCGCCGCATCCGCGCCGAAGAACCGGATCGACCGCTTCTTCGAGATATCCCGGCGCGGATCCACGATCGGCACGGAGGTGCGCGGCGGGGTCGTGACCTTCGTGACGATGGCGTACATCGTCATCCTCAACCCGATCATCCTCAGCACGCCCGACGTGGCAGGCAACACCCTCAGCGCGAGCGCGGTGGCCGCCTCCACCGCGCTGACGGCGGGTGTCATGACGATCCTGTTCGGTCTCGTCACGCGCCTGCCGTTCGCGTTCGCCGCGGGTCTGGGCATCAACGCGTTCCTCGCCTTCTCGGTCGTCGGCGAGGTGACGTGGCCCGAGGCGATGGCCCTCGTGATGATCAACGGTTTCGTCATCGTGCTGCTGGCGGCGACCGGGCTGCGCAAGCTCATCTTCGACGCCGTGCCGGTGCAGCTGAAGCTCGCGATCACGGTCGGCATCGGTCTGTTCATCGCGTTCATCGGGTTCGTCAACGCCGGCTTCGTCACCTCGACCGGCAACCCCTCCCCGCCGCTGGACCTCGGTGTCGGCGGCTCGGTCGCCACCGTGCAGACCGTGATGTTCGTCGTGACGCTGTTCCTGGCCGGCATCCTCATCTCCCTGAAGGTCAAGGGCGGACTCCTGCTGGGCCTGGTCGGCGGCACGCTGCTCGCGCACATCGTGAACCTCATCTGGCCGTACGGTCTCTCGGTCTCCGGTGAGGGCGGCATCATCGCGGTCCCCGATCTGAGCCTTCTCGGTCAGGTGGACTTCGGCTTCGACCTGGGCAAGGTCGGGTTCATCGCGCTCGTGATGATCGTCTTCACGCTCGTGTTCTCGAACTTCTTCGACGCGATGGGCACCATGACGGGGCTCGCGAAGGAGGCCGACCTCGCCGACGCGAAGGGCGACTTCCCGCGTATCAAGTCGGCCCTCATCGTCGAGGGTCTGGGCGCGGTCGTCGGCGGTGGCACGTCGTCGTCGTCGGCGACGGTGTTCGTCGAGTCGGGCTCGGGCATCGGCGAGGGCGCGCGCACGGGACTTGCGAACGTCGTGACGGGTGTGCTGTTCCTGCTGGCGATGTTCTTCACGCCGCTCACCGCGATCGTGCCGGGCGAGGTCGCCGCCGCCGCGCTCGTGCTCGTCGGTGCCATGATGCTCGCGCAGATCAAGCACATCGACTTCAGCGACTTCCGCGTGCTGCTGCCGGTTTTCCTCACCGCGACGGTCATGCCGCTGACCTACTCGATCGCGAACGGCATCGGCGCGGGCTTCATCAGCTGGGTCGTCGTCAACGCGCTGTCCGGACGCGCCAAGCAGGTGCATCCGCTGCTGTGGGTCGTCGCCGCCGGATTCGTCGTGTTCTTCGCCCGCGGCCCCATCCAAGCCCTCATCGGCTGACCCCGCCGCTCGCCCGTCCGCGAGACTTCACGCCACCGGCGAGACCGCCGCATTATGTCGCGGTCTCGCCGGTGCGCTGCAGTCTCGCGGATGGCGCGCAGCGCGGGCGGCGCGGGACGGCGGCGCGGGACGACGAAGGGCGGATGCGTCAGCATCCGCCCTTCGTGAGAACCCGGGTTACAGGGACTCGATGATCTCGCGCATCAGGGCGGCGGTCTCGGACGGCGTCTTGCCGACCTTCACGCCCGCGGCCTCGAGGGCCTCCTTCTTCGCCTGGGCGGTGCCGGCCGAGCCGGACACGATGGCGCCGGCGTGGCCCATCGTCTTGCCCTCGGGGGCGGTGAAGCCCGCGACGTAGCCGACGACCGGCTTGGTCACGTTGGCCCGGATGAAGTCGGCCGCGCGCTCCTCGGCGTCGCCGCCGATCTCGCCGATCATGACGATCGCCTTGGTCTCGGGGTCGGCCTCGAACGCCTCGAGGGCGTCGATGTGCGTCGTGCCGATGACCGGGTCGCCGCCGATGCCGATGGCGGTGGAGAAGCCCAGGTCGCGCAGCTCGAACATCATCTGGTACGTCAGCGTCCCCGACTTCGACACGAGGCCGATCGGGCCCTTGCCGGTGATGTTGGCCGGCGTGATGCCCACGAGCGACTCACCGGGGGTGATGATGCCGGGGCAGTTCGGTCCGATGATGCGGGTGGTGCCCTTGGACTTCGCGTACGCCCACGCTTCGGCGGTGTCGCCGACGGGCACGCCCTCGGTGATCACGACGAGCAGCGGGATCTCGGCGTCGATGGCCTCGATCATGGCGTCCTTCGTGAACGCCGGCGGCACGAACGCGATCGACACGTCGGCGCCGGTCTTCGCCATGGCTTCGGCCACGGAGGCGAAGACGGGCAGCTCGACGGGGTTGCCGTCGGCGTCCTGGTGCGAGACGGTCGTGCCGGCCTTGCGGGCGTTGACGCCACCGACGACCTGCGTGCCGGCCTTCAGCATCAGCGCGGTGTGCTTGGTGCCCTCGCCGCCCGTGATGCCCTGGACGATGACCTTGGAGTCCTTGTTGAGGTAGATCGACATCTTCTGTCCTTTCGATCGCGGCCCGCCGACAAGCTCAGGGACCGCGGAAAAAGTGGGTCAGGCGTTGGCCAGTTCGGCTGCCTTGTCGGCGCCGTCGTCCATGCTGGCCGCGAGGGTCACGAGGGGGTGGTTGGCGCCGGCGAGGATCGCGCGGCCCTCCTCCACCTGGTTGCCGTCGAGGCGGACCACGAGCGGCTTGGAGGCGGTGTCGCCGAGGATCTCGAGCGCCTTGACGATGCCCTCGGCCACGGCCACGCACGACGTGATGCCGCCGAAGACGTTGACGAACACGCTCTTGACCTGCTCGTCGCCGAGGATGACGTCCAGGCCCGCGGCCATGACGGTGGCGGATGCGCCGCCGCCGATGTCGAGGAAGTTGGCGGGCTTGACGCCCCCGTGCTTCTCACCGGCGTAGGCCACGACGTCGAGCGTGGACATGACCAGCCCCGCGCCGTTGCCGATGACGCCGACCTGGCCGTCGAGCTTGACGTAGTTCAGGTCGTGCGACTTGGCCTGGGCCTCGAGCGGGTCGGCGGCGGCCTGGTCTTCGAGGGCCTCGTGGTCGGGGTGACGGAACGCGGCGTTCTCGTCGAGCGAGACCTTGCCGTCGAGGGCGATGATGTCGCCGTCCTCCGACTGGATGAGGGGGTTCACCTCGACGAGGGTCGCGTCTTCACCCTTGTAGACGTTGTAGAGCTTGACGAAGACGTCGGCGACCTTGGGGGCCAGCTCGTTGTCGAAGCCGCCGGCCTTGGCGATCTCGAGCGCCTTCTCCGGGGTGATGCCCTCGAGCGGGTCGACCTCGACGCGAGCGAGCGCCTCGGGCTTCTCCACCGCGAGCTGCTCGATCTCCATGCCGCCTTCGACGCTGGCAAGGCTCAGGTAGGAGCGGTTGGCGCGGTCCAGCAGCACCGAGAAGTAGAACTCCTTGGCGATGCGGGCGCCGGCGGCGACCATGACGCGCTGGACGACGTGACCCTTGATGTCGAGGCCGAGGATCGCCTGCGCGGCCTCGTACGCCTCATCCGGGTTCTTGGCGACCTTGACGCCGCCCGCCTTCCCGCGGCCGCCGGTCTTCACCTGGGCCTTCACGACGACGACGCCGCCGAGCTTCTCGGCTGCGGCCCTCGCTTCCTCGGGGGTGTCGGCGATGATGCCGGCGAGCACCGGCACCTCGTACTTCTCGAACAGATCGCGTGCCTGGTACTCGTACAGATCCACAGGGAATCCTCCGCTGGACGGTCAGTGGGTGGGGGTCGGATGTCTTGATATCAAGAGATCGACCAGTCCCCCACCCTACTACTCGGCCCTGACCATCCCGGACGTCGGATCCGTCAGATCCACCCGCGCTCACGCGCCAGGATGGCCGCCTGCTGCCGCGTCGAGACCCCGAGTTTGCCCAGCACCGACGAGACGTGGTTGCGCACCGTACCCGCCGACAGGTGCAGCGCGGCGGCGATCTGCGCGATCGTCTCGCCGCGCTGGCCCGCCCGCAGCACGTCGAGCTCGCGGTCGGTCAGGGGGCTGCGCACATCCGTGAGCGCGTCGGCGGCGACCTCGGGGTCGACGTACCGGCGGCCGGCGGCGACCTCGCGGATGACCGCGGCGACGTCTTCGGCGCGGCGGGACTTCGGCAGGAAGCCGTCGACGCCGACGCTGAGGGCTCGGCGCAGCACGCCCGGCCGCGCGTGGCGGGTGACGACGATGCACCGCGCCGGCACCTGGCGGAGGATGCGCGCGGCGGTGTCCACCCCGTCGAGCCCGGGCATCTCCAGATCCAGCAGGCACACGTCCGGGCGCAGCCGCACGGCCTCGGCGAGCGCGGTCTCCCCGTCGGGGCATTCGGCGACGACGTCGAGGTCGTCCTCCAGGCGGAGGAGCGACGCCAGTGCCGAGCGGATCATGTCCTCGTCGTCGGCGATGAGCACGCGGATCATCGGGGCACCCCGCTCGGCGGATCCGCGGGCGGGCCACCGGGAATGGTCACGACGACGCGGAAGACGTCCTGCGCGATGGGGGTGTCGACGTGTCCGCCGACCATCCCGACGCGCTCGGCGATGCCCGCAAGCCCCGACCCGGGACGGGCCGTATCGACCGCACCGGAGCGCGTGTCGTTGGCGAACTCCAGCCGCCACGTCGATCCGCCGCTCAGCAGCGCGACATGCGCCCACGCGCCGCCGCCGTGCTTGAGGATGTTCGTCGTGCACTCGCGGACGACCGGGCCCAGGACCTCCGCGCTGGCGTCGGCCGCGTCGGCGGCGATCTCCAGGTCGACGCGGAGGCCTGCCGCGCGCAGGAGATCGGCGGCGTTGGCGAGTTCGTCCGGGAGCGGGACGCCGCGGAATCGCGCCGCCAGCTCGCGCGTGCCACGGCGGGCGTCGTCGACGCTGCGGTGCGCGGCGCGCACGTGCTCGGCGGCGGTGACGGGGTCGCGCTCCATCGTGCGTTCGGCGAGCTCGAGCTGCAGCGCGATCACCTGCAGGTGGTGGCCCTGCAGGTCGTGCAGATCCCCGGCCAGGCGCAACCGCTCCTGCACCGCGGCGAGCCGGCTCTCCACGGCGCGGGCGTGGTCCAGGGCCAGGACGATGTCCCACCACCACAACGACAGGACCGTCGCCGGTGCGAGCATCAGGGCGAACAGTGCGGACACCGCGAAGAGACCGGGTTCCGCGGGCGAAACCCGGGAGGCGTCGAAGACCCAGGCCGCGACGACCAGGAGGACGAGGGCGATCACGAGGCGGATGCGGACACCTGGCCGCCACGGGCGCACACCCAGCACGAACGCCACCAGCCCGGCGATCAGCACGACCGAATCGGCGAGCAGCCCCACCGCGACGGCGGACAGGAGCGCAACGGTCAGGGCGATGGCGCTCCACCGCGACATGCGCCACCACGGCTCGTCCGCCTCCTGCGCGCGGCGCTCGCGCCGGTACTCGGCGAGGAGCACCGATACGGCCGCGACCGACAGCAGGGCGCACGCGAGGAAGCCGACGGGGGCGACTCCACGGAAGGCCTCGACGCGGAGCGCCGCATCCAGCCCCCACAGCGCGAGCGTGGTGACCTGGAAGAAGATGGCGGAGGCTGCCGTGTACCACCAGGTCGCCGTGACACCGCGGGCCAGAGCCGAAGCGGGGGACGGGTCGGGTCGACTCACATCCGCCAGCGTACGGCCATGACATTTGTCACCCCATCGCCGGCGGATCTTCCCGGCCGCCGGTGACACTCGACACTCACGCGCGCCCGCCGCATCCGCTGGGATGGAATCACCGCGGAAGCACCGCGCCCATCCCATCAGGAGCAGCCATGACCAGCCCCCTTTCCGACCTCGTCCTCGGCTTCCAGGATCTCGTCGCACGTGTGCCCGAAGTGATGCAGCCTGTGATCGTCGCCCTGGCCGGAGCCGTGCCGTTCATCGAGGGCGAGGGGGCAGCCACGATCGGCATCGTCGGGGGGATCCACCCGCTCGTCGCGGCGCTCGCCGGCGCGATCGGCAACCTGGTGTGCGTCGTGCTGGTCGTGCTCGTCAGCGCGCGCATCCGCACCGCCGTGACCACCCGGCGCGGTGGATCGGGCGGGGAGGCGCCGTCACCGCGCCACGAGAAGTTCCAGCGCGCCTACCACCGGTACGGCACGCCCGGGGTGAGCCTGCTGGGCCCGCTGCTGCTGCCCACGCAGTTCACCGCGGCCGCGCTGACGGCCACCGGCGTATCGCCGGCCCGCGTGATCGCGTGGCAGGCCGCGGCCATCGTGCTGTGGACGACGATCCTGACGCTGCTCGCGACGGGGCTCGTGCGCCTGGTCGCCTGAGCGGCCCGGCTCAGCTCAGCGGCTTGAGGTCGGAGCACGCGGGCCCTTCGATGCGGGCGCCGTTCGCCTCGAACCGGCTGGCGTGCAGGGGGCAGTCCCACGTGCACTCCTCGTCGTTCCACGAGAGCACCCCGCCCAGGTGCGGGCACACCGCATCCACCGCCCGCGTGACCCCGTCCACCGTCGAGATGCCGACCGGGCGCCCGCCGCGCTGCGCGACCACCCCGGCGCCTTCGGCGGGCTGGGGCACGGGCACGGGCGTGCGCTCGGCCTCGACCCAGCCCTGCGCGGCGGCCCGGCCGACCTTCGCGTTCTCCGCGACGCCGCGGGCGAGGTCGGACGGCATGGTCATGCGCGTGCCCAGCGCGGTCATCCACCGCGGCTTGTCACCGTCGCCGAGGATCTCCGCCACGATGCGCTGTGCGGCGGCGGGACCGTTGGTGAGCCCCCATTTGCCGTAGCCGGTCGCGAAGCGCACACGACCGAGGGATCGCGGCATCGCCCCGATGAACGGGATCAGGTTGTGCGACTGGTAATCCTGCGCGCTCCACCGGTGCGTCTCCTCGGTCACGGGCAGGTGCTGCCGCGCCCACGCGACGAGTTGGTCCACCCGCTCGCGCTCGGACCCGCCGCGGCCGACGGGATGCCCCGCACCGCCCACGATGATCCCGCTGTAGCCGGCCGGTCCGTCGCCCGCCGAGACCGCCCGCACCGACCGCGTCGGAGAGTCGGCCGAGAGGTACATGCCCTCGGGGATCGGACCGTCGGCGGCGAACGCGACGCAGTACGACCGCGTGCCGTGGACCTTGGCGAAGTAACCGCCGCGGTCGAGGACCGGGATGCCCGTGGCCAGGACGATGCTGTCGGCGTACAGCGGACCGTCGTCGGTCTGCACGTGCGCGCGCGGCAGCACCTTGGCCCCGCGCACCGTCACCCCGGTGTGCAGCACGGCGCCGGCGTCGACGGCGGCGCGGGCGAGCGCCGTGGCGAAGGTCATCGGATCGATCGAGACCTGGTCATCCAGCGCCACGGCTGACGCGAGCGGGAAGGGCACCGCATCCAGTTCGTCCCTCGTCGCACGCCGCACCGGAACGCCCGCCTCGCGGGCGGCGTCCTTCTCCGCCTCGACGGAGGAGAGTGCGTCGTCGGTCTGGGCGTAGGTGAACGCGGTGCGCCGGACGTAGGGGACGGACAGTTCGTCGGCGGTGGCGGCGAGCCACTCCTGCCCCGAGCGGTTGGCCTCCACGTAGGCGCGGACGAGGCCTGCGGGATGGCCGCTGCGCAGCGTGGAGAGAACGGTGCCCTGCAGGAGGGATGCCTTGCCCGTGTTGCCGCCGGTGGCCAGGTGGCCCACCTCGCCGGCTTCCACGATGGCGACGCCCATCCCGGCACGGGCGAGCAGGTACGCGGTCGCCAGGCCCGTGATCCCGGCCCCCACGACCACGACGTCGTAGGACCGACCCGGCTCGAACTGTGCGCCGGGAACGGGGGTCGCATCCTGTTTCCACAGTGGTGTCGTCATCCCGGCAGTCAAACCGGTCGCCGCCGGATCGACCCAGCGGTTGACATCGGGCCTCGGCCGGTGCAGGTCGCCGCCCGCTAGGCTTCCGGCCATGACCGACGCGCCCCCGCCGAGCACCAGCACGCGCGTGGTCGCCGCCGCGATCGAGCTGTTCGCCGAGCACGGGTTCGACGCCACGTCCGTCGAGCAGATCGCACGCGCGGCGGGCGTGTCGCGCTCGACGTTCTTCCGCCAGTTCGGTGGCAAGGAAGACGTCGTCTTCGCCGATCACGAGGAGCTGCTGCACTCCCTCCAGGCCTACCTCGATGAGCCCCACGACAACCCGTGGACCGCCGTCTGCGACGCATCCCTGCAGGTCTTCCGCCACTTCGCGGCCGACCCCGACCTCGCCCGCCGGCGGTACACGATCGTGCGCGAGGTGCCGGTGCTGCGCAATCGGGAGATCGTCACCGTCTTCCGTTACGAACGGCTCTTCGACGAGTACCTCCGCCGCGCGCTGCCGGGGCTCGATCCCCTCGACGCCGTCGGGTTCGCAGCGCTCGTGACCGCCGTGCACAACCACGTGCTGCGACGGCTGCTGCGCGGCGAGCGCGTGCCGCAGACGACGCTGCGCCGCGCCCTGGACGATGTGCTCCGTCGCTTCGGGGTGCACCCCGACGCGCCGCCGCCGTCGGACGACGACCTCACCATCGCCGCCTTCCCTCGGGGGATGCCGGTCGCCGAGGTCGCGCGCCGCCTGCAAGGGATCCTCCCCCGGTGATGTCAAGCCCCTGGGGCGGATGACCCCACGGCGGGACCCTCTTCTGGACGGCAGGAGGTGGGTCCATGCGACAGCGCCCGAAGATCCCTCTGCGCACGTTCGGCGTGGAGGAGGAGATGCTCCTCGTGGATGCCGACACAGGCGTGCCCGTCCCCGCCGCGGCGGCCGTCATCGCGGGCACGGCGTTCGAGAACGTCCGCTCGGCGGTGGTGCCCGAGATGCATCAGGAGATGATCGAGATCGTCGGCGCTCCGCACCGGTCGCTGGCCGGCCTGCAGGCAGACGCCGCGCACGCGCGCGCGACCGTCGACCGCGTCGCCCGGACGCTCGGTACGCGCGTGGTGCCGCTGGCCGTCTCCCCGCTCCCGGCCGCACCCCACCCCTCCCCCGGCAGCCGGTACGAGCTGATCGCCCAGCGGTACGGCATCACCCCGACCCAGTGCATGACGTGCGGGCTGCACGTGCACGTGTCGATCGCCGACCCCGCCGAGGGCGTCGCGATCCTTGACCGGATCCGCGGCTGGCTGCCCGCGTTGCGCGTGCTGTCGGCGAACTCTCCGTTCAGCGCGGGCGTCGACACCGGCTATGACAGCTACCGCTACGAGCTGTGGAACCTGTGGCCCTCGAGCGGACCGGCCGAGGTCTTCGGCGACCTCGAGGCCTACCACGGTGCGACGCGAGAACTGCTGGCGACCGGCGCGCTCCTGGACGAGGGGATGCTGTACTCCGACGCGCGCCTGTCCGCCCGCTTCCCCACCGTCGAGGTGCGCGTGTGCGACGTGCCGCTGACCGCGGCGACGACGGCGCTGCTCGCCGGGCTGGTGCGCGGCATGGTGGCAGCGTCCGCCGACGCCGCACGTCGCGGCGAGCCCCCCGCCGCCATCTCGGTCAACGCGCTGCGCCTGGCGACGTGGGATGCGGCGCTGCGCGGGCTGGGCGGCACGCTGCTGGATCCGCGCACGCGACGGCCCGCACCGGCGGCCGAGGTGGTGCGGGCGATGGTCGAGTTCGCCTCCCCCGGGTTGGAGGCCCACGGAGACCTCGGATTCGTCGGCGAAGGCGTCGAGCGGATCCTCTCCGAGGGCAATGCCGCAGCCTGGCAGCGAGGCATGGCGCGGGGCGACCTCCGCGGGCTCGTCCTGGCCGCGGCGGATCTGGGCGCGGCACCGGTGCACGACGCGACGCCGGCCGCCATGGCCGGCTCCCGCTGACCCTCCGCGGCATCCGCCCGCCTCCGGGCGCCCGCCCGCCGTCCTCCGCCCGCCCGCCGTCCGCCCGCCCGCCGCGTCGGCGGCCGCGGGTTCGCGCCACAAAAGTGCGTTCGCTGCGTTTTGATGAGGCGCGGTTACGCGGAAGTGGGGCGGAAGTGGGGCGGTGGCGCGGACGCGCCGCGGAAGTGGGGCGGATGCGGATGGACCACCTGACGCCGCGCGGGCGCGGGTTCGCGCCGACCGGCCGCAGGTTCGCGCCACAAAGGTGCGTTCGCTGCGTTTTGATGTGGCGCGGTTACGCGGAACTGGCGCGGAAGTGGCGCGGGTGCGCGGAAGTGGCGGGGTGCGCGGAAGAGGGGCGGGGTGCGCGGGTGCGGCGCGGTTGCGCGGGAGTGGGCGGATGCGGCGCGCCGACCCGCCCGCCGCACACAGGTCCGCGATTCCGGCCAGCGCACCCGGAGTCTGGAACTGAGTTCCCTCTTGCGCGATACTCAGTACATGAGTACCGCACCCCTGCCGGGCGAGCGCGTCGCCCGCTACGACGTCACCGCCCGCCGCGACACCGACTACTACGCCGTGTTCGCCGACATCCCCGACGCCGACCGGGCGGTGTGGGAGCGCGCGCAGGCGTTCATCGACGAGGTGGGCCCGCGGATGCAGCACGAATGGGATGCCGCGACCTATCCGCTCGACCTCGCGCGGCGCATGGGCGAGCTCGAGCTGTACACCGACGGACTCGACCACCCGGATCTTCCGGCCTCCTCCCCGCTGGCGGCGGGCCTGGTGAACATGGAGATCTCCCGCGGCGACGGATCGCTCGGCACCGTGCTGGCCGTCCAGGGTGGACTCGCCCTGCGCACGCTCGCGCTCTTCGGCAGCCCCGAGCAGCAGGCGCGCTGGCTGCAGCCCATCGCGCGCGGCGAGGTGCTCGGGTCCTTCGCGCTCACCGAGCCCGACCACGGCTCCGACTCCGTGTCGCTGGAGACCACCGCGACCCGAGACGGCGCGGGCTGGGTGCTGCGTGGTGCGAAGAAGTGGATCGGCAACGGCGCCTCCGGCGGCGTGACCTTCGTGTGGGCGCGCGTCCAGGACGAGGGCGCGGACGACCACGGCGCTGTGCGCTGCTTCCTCGTCGAGCAGGACACCCCCGGGTACACCGGCACCGTGATCACCGGCAAGGCGTCGCTGCGCGGCATCCATCAGGCCCACATCGCCCTCGACGACGTGCGGGTGCCCGCCGACGCGGTGCTGCCGGGCACGAAGAGCTTCAAGGATGCCTCGATCGTGCTGTACTCCACGCGTTCGGGCGTCGCGTGGTCGGCGCTCGGGCACGCGACGGCCTGCTACGAGGCGGCGCTGTCGTACGCCACGCAGCGGATGCAGTTCGGCAAGCCGCTGGCGAAGTTCCAGATGGTGCAGGAGCGGCTCACGCAGATGCTCGCCGACCTCACCGCGATGCAGCTGTACTGCCGTCGCCTGGCCGATCTCGAATCCGCCGGAGGCCTCCGTCCCACGCAGGCCTCGCTCGCGAAATACCACAACACGCGCACCGCCCGGCGGATCGCGGCGACCGCGCGGGACCTGCTCGGGGGCAACGGCATCCTGCTGGAGCACGGCGTCATGCAGCACATGGCCGACATCGAGGCGATCCACACGTACGAGGGCACCGAGAGCGTGCAGGCGCTGCTGCTCGGACGTGACATCACCGGCATGAGCGCGTTCGCGTAAACGTCCCGGGTTCACCGCCGCATCCGGCGAGGGGCGTTAGCCTCATCCCATGGGATGGTTCCGCAACGACCCGCAGCGCGTGCAGCTGGAGTCGAACGACGTCGAGTTGAAAGCCACCGCGGCTCCGTGGAGCCTGTGGGCCGACGCCTTCGGCAAGCTCGGCACCCGCTCGATCCAGATCATCGTCGTGGTGGTCGTCGCCGGCGCGATCATCTTCGCGATCCAGGCGCTGACGCTCGTGACGATTCCGCTGGTCATCGCCCTGATCCTCGCGTGCGCGTTCAACCCGGTGATGAGCTGGATGCGGCGGCGCGGCGTGCCCTCGCTGCTGGCGACGATCGCGACCCTGCTGACGATCGTGGTGATCCTCTCCGGGCTCGGCTTGCTGATCGTGTGGGCCGTGCGCGACCAGTGGAGCGACCTGTACGCGCAGGCCGAGGACGGTTTCCGCAGGCTCGTGGCGTGGGTCCAGGACCTCCCCTTCGACTTCGTGCAGCCCGACCAGCTCGACGAACTGGCCAACACCGTCACCGACTTCGTCACGAGCGCCCAGTTCGGCTCGGGCGCCCTGGCCGGCGTCGGAGCCGTGGCCAACTTCGTGACCGGCTTCGTCCTGCTCGTCACGATCCTGTTCTTCTTCCTCCTGGACGGACCCCAGATGTGGGAGTTCCTCCTGCGCCCCTTCCGCGGTGAGAACTACATCCGCGCCCGCCGCATCGGCGACAAGACGGTCACGGTGCTCGGTGCCTACGTGCGCGGCACGGCGACGGTGGCCGCAGTGGATGCCATCGGCATCCTGATCGGCCTGCTGATCCTGCAGGTGCCCCTCGCCATCCCGCTCGCGGTGCTGGTGTTCCTGCTCGCCTTCATCCCGATCGTCGGCGCGACCGTGGCCGGCATCCTCGCCGCCCTGGTGGCGCTCGTGGCCAACGGCCCGTTCATCGCCCTCATCGTCGTGGGAATCGTGGTGCTCGTCAACCAGCTTGAGGGCAACTTCCTGCAGCCGGTGCTGATGGGCCGGTCGATGAAGCTGCACGCCTTCGTCATCCTGGTCGCCTTGACCGTCGGCACGGTCGTCGGCGGGATCGTCGGCGCGGTCCTCGCCGTCCCCATCACCGCTGCCGCGTGGGGCGTCATCCAGGTATGGGACGGCCCGGACCGTCCGGCCCGCTGGGCGCGCCCCAAGACCCTCGAGGCCTGACCGCCCTACCGACCCGGTGCGGCCGGCGCGTGGCGCGGCCCGTTCCGGTCAGTCGCCGAACCGGTCCACCAGGCCGGCGACGGTGCGCAGGCCGCGGGAGGTCGCGGGCATCCCGGTGAGATGCTCCACGAGTGGTGTCGCGTTGCTCTCCCGGTCGCGTTCGTTCTCGGTGACCACCCAGCCCTCGCCCGCGCCGAGGAACCGGCAACGCCAGCGCGCCGCCTCCGCCGAAACAGTGGCATCCTCGATCTCCCGCACGCTGCCCGCGTGCAGCGTCAGTTCGCGGCGAGGCTCCTCCGGGCCGCCGCCGAACGCGTCGATGATGCGGGCGAGCTCGGCCACCGGCATCCGGAAAGCTTCGCGTTCCGCCCCGCTGCGCGCCGCGAGCGCCGCCACCACGTCGGCCACGCCCGCATCGTCGATTGCGCCGCCGCCACCGAACGCGTCGATGATGCGGTAGGTCGCCGCATCCGGGGTACCCCGCATCGGCGAAGGCGGACAGGATGTCGGCGGTGGACGGATGCCTGCGCTGCCCCTGATTCACGTTGCGAAGGAAGACGACCTCCCGCATTCCCCGCACGCTACTCGCGGGATCGGACACGCGCGCCGCTCAGGGCCGGCCGTCGCCGGAGTGGATGCCCACGTCGATCCACTGCGCGAGCTCGTCGTCCTCGTCGACGCGCTCGGAGGGCACGCTGAGCCACCCCGGACCCATCGGCCGATCCTTGCCCATGTAGGCGGGAACGCCGCCGCGGTCGAGCAGGGCATCGTAATCGGCGGGGTTCACGCGCACGAGCAGGTCTCCGACGCGGCCGGCGGCGACGGCCATCCGATCGTCGACCATGAACGACAGACCACCGAACATGCGCACCTCACGCACGTCGGGGTAGGCGCTCAGGAGCCCGCGGATCCTCTCCGCGAGCACCTGCTGGGATCGCGGGACGGGCGTGGTCACGATGCACCTCCGGGGAAGATGTCCGAGAACCGGAAGTCCACGGCCTCTTCGAGCTGGTCGAACGTGCAGGACCGCGGGTCCCGATCGGGGCGCCAGCGGCGGAAGCTGGGGATGTGGCGGAAACGATCCCCCTCCATGTGGTCGTACGCGACCTCCACCACGAGCTCCGGGCGCAGCGGCTCGAACGACAGGCTCTTGCCGGCGTTCCACCTGCTGCCCGCGCCCGGCAGGTTGGGCTGATCGGCCGAGCCCTGCGCCGCCCATCCGCCCCACGGGTGCGCCTCCAGCTCGACGTCGCGGTAGGGCGCGAGTTCGTCCAGCAGGCTCTTGCGCCGGGCCATGGAGAAGGATGCGGTGACTCCGACGTGCTGCAGCTGCCCGTCGTCGCTGTAGAGGCCCAGGAGCAGGGAGCCCACGACGTCGCCGGTCTTGTGCCAGCGGAACCCGGCGACGACGCAGTCGGCGGTGCGCTCGTGCTTGATCTTGAACATCGTCCGCTTGTTCGGTTGGTAGGTGCCCGCCAGCGGCTTGGCGACGACGCCGTCGAGGCCCGCGCCCTCGAATGTGTCGAACCATTCGCGCGCCCGGGTCAGGTCGCCCGTCGCGGGGGTGACGAAGATCGGGTCGGCAGCATCCGCCATCACCTCGACGAGCCGTGCCCGACGCTCGGCGAACGGCCGGTCCATGAGGTCGGCATCGCCGAGGGCGAGCAGGTCGAAGGCGATGAAGGAGGCGGGGGTCTGCTCCGCCAGCATGCGGACGCGGCTGTCGGCGGGGTGGACCCGCTGCTGCAGCGCCTCGAAGTCCAGGCGGTCGGCCGAGACCACGACGATCTCGCCGTCGATGACGCACCGCGGCGGCGTGTTGGCCTTGATCGCCTCGATCAGCTCGGGGAAGTAGCGGGTCATCGGACGCTCGTTGCGGCTGCCCAGGACCACCTCGTCGCCGTCGCGGAAGACGATCGTGCGGAATCCGTCCCACTTCGGCTCCGTGTGCCCGAGGTCGGGGATGTCCGAGACGGACTTCGCGAGCATCGGGGCGACCGGCGGCATGACGGGGAGGTGCACGTGCTCAGTCTCGCGCGCGGGGAGGGCGATGCGCCAGATCCGGATGCTGCGGCTACTCCTTCGGCCAGTTGTCGGGGTTGCGCCGACTCGGCTGCACACGCGGCGGCTCCCCCGGCATCTTCGGGAAGTCCGGCGGGAACGGCAGCTCGCCGAGCCCGTCGTCGAGGTCGCGCTGCCACCACTCCAGGAGCGTGTCGATGCGGCCGGGTCGATCCAGCAGGCCCGCCCACGGGTCGCCGACCGCCGCGAGGCGCTCGGGCACGGTGCGGACGGTGAACGCCGCGGGATCCACCGCATCCAGCTCGTCCCACGACACCGGCGTCGACACGGTCGCCGACGGCAGCTGCCGCGGCGAGTACGCCCCGGCCATCGTGCGGTCGCGATTGGCCTGGTTGAAGTCGAGGAAGATGCGTTCGCCGCGCTCCTCCTTCCACCACGCCGTCGTCACGCGGTCGGGCATGCGCCGTTCGAGTTCGCGCGACGCGGCGATGACCGCGTGCCGCACGTCGAGGAACTCGTGCGTGGGCTCGATGGGGCAGAACACGTGCAGGCCGCGGTTGCCGCTGGTCTTGATCCACGGCTCCAGCTGCGCCTCGCGCAGCACCTCCCGGAGGGCATGGGCGGCGGTCACCGCCTCGGCGAACCCCGTGCCCGGCTGCGGGTCGAGGTCGATGCGCAGCTCCACCGGGTTGTCGGGGTCGGCCGCGAGCGAAGCCCACGGGTGGAAGACGACCGTGTTCATCTGCGCCGCCCACACCGCCGATGCGATCTCGGTGAGCACGAGCTGCGGATGCTTCCGCCCGCTGTTGTACGTGACAGTCACCGCTTCGACGTAATCGGGTGCGCCCTTGGGCGGGTTCTTGGAGAAGAAGCTCTCCCCGTCGACGCCGTCGGGGAAGCGTTCCAGCGACACCGGGCGGCCTCCATTGGCGGCCAGGAACGGCTCCGCGACGGCGATGAAGTACTCGGCGAGCTCGCGTTTGGTGATGCCCTGCTCGGGCCACAGCACGCGGTCGGGGTTGGAGATGCCGACCTCGCGGTCTCCGTGCGGCCCGGGGACGGTCAGCGTGATGCGCGGTGACGCCATGCTCCGACGCTAGCGGCGCCCGCCGCATCCGTCACCCTCCGGGGTCGCGCGTCCGGCAGGGAGGGCGGCTACTCGGCGAGGGCGAGGAGCGGGGCGAGGTCGGCGCGGCTGAGGCGGATCCAGGGACCTGCGGGGTTGACCAGCACCCCGGTCAGCTGCGGATCACGGGCCAGAGCCGTCGCCAGACGGGCGGGCGGGATGGGCGCGGCCGCGTCGCCCCGGTCCAGGGCCACGGACTCCAGCGGGTGGGAGAACACCTCGAGGTAGCGCTCGCCCTCGGCCGTGCGGGTCTCGGCGACGCCGAACGGGCCGCCCTCCTGGGTGCGCTGCACGGCGATCCACAGCGGCGCCTCCGTCATGGCGAGGGCGACCTCGCCGGCGGTGGCATCGGTGCGCGGCTCGGTCAGCAGCGTCTTGATCCGCAGCGTCTCGTCGGCATCGTCGATCGCACGCTGCAGCACCGCGGCAGGCAGCACCGCCCGGGCGGGCGCGGAGTTGTTGTCGAGGATGAGCCCGGCGAACTCGCCGGAGAGCACATGGCGCAGCACGGCGAGGACGGGCTGACCCATCGCGGAGGTCTTCACGTCGCCGTCGGCACGCACGCTCGCCTGGAGCGCCGCCCCGCCGCTGTAGGCCAGCACGTAACGGTCGTCTCCGACCGCGGCGACCGACAGCGGCAACGACTTGCCCGCCGACAGCAGCTCGCGCGCGTCGCCCTGCACGCGCAGGAACAGATGGCCCTGCAGCAGCTGCCGCACGACGTTCATCAACTCCGGTCCGGTGGGCTTGGGCGACAGCCCCGCGAGAGCCTGGACCAGCAGCGTGTTGTCGCGCAACCCGGGCACCGTCGAGGTGGGGGCGGGCGCCTCGGCCGGCACCGGCCGACGGGGAGGAAGTCGGCGCGGCGCGTCCGAGGGTGCGGCGGCCGGGGCGTCGGAGGCGGATGCGGCGGCCGCTGCGTGCGCGTCTTCGGGCGCAGATCCGCCGCCGACGGGAGCCTCCCCCGGGGCAGACGCAGAGTCGCCGGGCGCGGGAGCCCCGGCGGGAGCGGGCGCGCCGGCGCCCATGCCACGGAACGAGGACACGGAGATCCCCACCGCCGGCGCGGAGGCCGCAGCACCGCCCTCCCGCTCCGGATCGACCGGCTGCTCGCCGGGTTCGATCCCCTCGGCGGGCGCCTCGACGGGCGCGTCGGCGGGCGGGGAGTTCTTTCGGCGGGAGAAGAGAGCCATCACCGCCAGCCTAACGACCGCGGCGCGTCGGCGTCACAGCTTCGTGATCGGGGCGATCTTCACGAGCAGCTTCTTGGCGCCCACCTTCTCGAACCGCACGTGCGCGACGCGCTTGGCCCCCTCGCCGGTGATGGCGTCGACGTGACCCTCGCCGAAGTCGTCGTGGCGGATGCGGTCGCCCGCGGCCAGCTCCATGTCGCCGTTGTCGCGCACCTTCGCCGGGATGCGGTTGGGGAACTTGTCGATCGCCGACGACTTCGGCACGAGGTCATCGCCATAGCGGCCCTGTCCGGGGCGCCGGGGCCGCGCGTTGAGCGCCCGCGACTGCATGCCGCCGCGGGAATTCACGTCGCCCGGCGACTGCCGCCAGTCCACCAGATCGGCGGGGATCTCCTGCAGGAAGCGGCTGGGCATCGCCACCGAGACCTCGCCGAACTGCGCCCGCGTCATCGCGAGGGAGAGGTACAGGCGCTTGCGGGCGCGCGTGATGCCGACGTAGAAGAGGCGACGCTCCTCCTGCGGACCACCCGGCTCCCCCGCCGAGATCCGGTGCGGGAGGAGGTCTTCCTCGACGCCGGTGACGAACACCGCGTCGTACTCCAGGCCCTTCGCCGTGTGCAGCGTCATGAGCGACACCGAGCCCGACGCATCCTCGAGGTCGTCGGCGTCGGAGACGAGGGCGACCTCGGTGAGGAAGTCGACGACGGTGCCCTCGGGGTTGTTGCGGGCGAACTCGCGGGCCACCGCGATGAGCTCGTCGAGGTTCTCCAGACGCGCCTCGTCCTGCGGGTCGCGGCTGGCGCGCAGCGCGTCGAAGTAGCCGCTCTTGTTCAGCAGCAGCGTGAGCCCGTCGGCCACGGCTGTGGGCGGCGCGAGTTCTCCCGACGCCGGCAGCATGATCTCCCGCGCTTCGGCCAGGACGGCGTCCAGGTGCGCGATCGCCTGCTGGAGCTTGGGCCCCACGCCCAGCGCCGACGCGTTGGCCAGCGCGTCGCGGAACGTGATCTGCTCGTCGGCGGCGTACCGCGCGATGGCCGTCTCGGTCACGTCGCCGATTCCGCGGCGCGGTCGGTTCAGGATGCGGCGCACCGCCATCTCATCGGCGGGATTGGCCACGGCGACGAGGTAGGCCATGGCGTCTTTGATCTCGGCCCGCTCGTAGAACTTCGTGCCGCCCATGATCTTGTACGGGATCGCGGAGCGGATGAAGATCTCCTCCAGCGCACGCGACTGCGAGTTCGTCCGGTAGAACACCGCCATCTGGCTGTAGTCGACGCCGCCCTTGCGCAGCGCCTCGACCTCGTCGGCGACGAACTGCGCCTCGTCGTGCTGCGAGTACCCGGTGAACCCGATGATCGGGTCCCCCGCCCCCACGTCGGTCCACAGCCGCTTCTCCTTGCGGTCGAAGTTGTTGCTGATGACGGCGTTGGCGGCGGAGAGGATGTTCTGCGTCGAGCGGTAGTTCTGCTCGAGCAGCACGACCTTCGCGCCGGGATAGTCGCGCTCGAACTCGCTGATGTTGCGGATGTCGGCGCCGCGGAACGCGTAGATCGACTGGTCGGAGTCGCCGACGACCGTGAGCGAGGCCGGGGCCTTGGACGGATCGTCGGCCGGGTCGGCGTCGAAGATCATCATCCCGCCGCTGGAGGCGATGGGGCCGGCGTCGGAGCCGATCGGCCGGGTCAGCTCGTGGATCAGCGCGTACTGGGCGTGGTTGGTGTCCTGGTATTCGTCGACGAGGATGTGGCGGAACCGGCGACGGTACACGTCGGCGACGTGCGGGAAGGCCCGGAACAGGTACACCGTCTGGCCGATGAGGTCGTCGAAGTCGAACGCGTTCGCCCGTTGCAGGGCCCGCTGGTACGCGGAGAAGATCTCCACGAACACCCGCTCGACGGGGTCGCTCATGTTCGCCTGCCGCGCGTACGACTCGGCGTCGGCGAGCTCGTTCTTGAGTTTGGAGATGCGGCTCTGCGTGCCGGCGGGGGTGAGGCCGAACGCATCCCCCTCGTGCTCCTTGACCAATCGCTTGATGAGCGCGCGGGAGTCGCCCGAGTCGTAGATCGTGAACGCCTTGGTGAAGCCGAACTGCTGCGCCTCACGGCGCAGGATGCGCACGCACGCGGAGTGGAACGTGGAGATCCACATGCCCTCGGCCCGGTCGCCGATCAGCTGCCGGACGCGCTCGCGCATCTCGCCGGCGGCCTTGTTGGTGAACGTGATCGCGAGGATCTGGCTGGGCCAGGCCTCACCGCCGCGCAGAAGCGAGGCGATGCGGCGCGTGAGCACGCTGGTCTTTCCGGAGCCGGCGCCCGCGACGATGAGCAGCGCCGGGCCGCGATAGGTCACGGCCTCACGCTGGGGCGGGTTGAGCCCGGCGAGCAGATCGTCGTCCGCGCGCGGTGCGTCCGCACCGGACTGCGGACCGCGATCGCCGCCGACGATGAGGGGCGTGGATGCGTCGGTCATGGCCCGTTCAGTCTAGGCGCGGGCCCTGACAGCCAGCCCGGCGCCCGCGACCGGACGGCGACGAACCCGGCCGCGCGGACTCAGGAAGCCGGCGGGCCGGCCGGCGGCGGGGTCCGCGGCGCAGCGGCGGAAGAAGGCGAGGACGGCGCGGCAGGCGCCGCGGGGCCAGCGGGTGCGGCGGCAGGCGCCGGCGGCACGGATGCGGCGGGGGCGGCGGCGGGCGGGGCGCCGAGCGTGGACTGCGCTTTGAGCAGCTGGTCGGCGTCGACCATGACGTCCCAGCGCTCCGCCTCGAGCTTCTGCACGGAGTTGAAGTCGCGGCGGCCGCGCGTGACCCAGTGTCCGATGAATCCGAACACCGCTCCCCAGATGGCACCGAGCACGAGGCCCCACAACAGCAGCCACAGCCATGTCTCCGGCGTAGCGAGGAGTCCGAACAGCAGGCCGATCAGCAGGCCGAACCACGCGCCGGTGGCGGCGCCGTAGCCGGCGGCGCGTCCGTTGGTCATGCGGCCGGTGACCTGCTCGACGATGCGCACGTTGTGGCCCACGATCGAGACCCGCTCGACGGGGAATCCCGCGTCGGACAGCCGGTCGACGGTGGCCTGCGCGTCGGAGTACTCGGTGAAGCTGGACAGCAGTCGCCGTTCGGGCACCGCGGTGGTGGCGTCGCTCATGACATCCCCTTCCGGGATCGCATACCTCACTGTGGCGTCAGTGTATGCCCGGCGCGGCACCTCAGCGCCAGGGACTGGCCGGATCAGTGTCGCGCGCCCGCACGAGCCTCAGGGCGAGCCCGACGGCGAGCATCAGCACACCCACCGCAACGGCCCACCAGGCGCCGGATGCATCGCCCAGCACGGCGGCGACGTCGGGGCGGATGCCGGGCAGCTGCCCGCTCCACGCGTCGGCGACGGCGCGCATCCCCGCGATCCCGATGAACGCAGACGGAACGGCGAGCCCGGCGCCGAGCCCGGCGAGCACCATGCCCCACGCCTGGCGGCGACCGAACTGCGCCACGAGCGACCAGATCGCGGCCACGAACGCCCACGCCGCCAGCGCGACCGAGGGGACGAGGTACGCCCAGCGCACGGCGGCGTCGGTCCAGAACTCCGACCAGAACGGGGCGGGACCGGCGATCGACACCGCCATGAGCGCCAGCACGCAGCGCAGCACGACGACACCGCCCACCGCCGCGATCACCGGCCACGGCGACCTCTGCCGGATGAGCAGTCGCACGACGGTCGCGAAGACGAGCCATCCGCCCAGCGCCACCACGAGGTCCACCCAGCCCAGCAGCGCCGTCTGCACCGCCCGGGTGGCCACCAGCAGCGCCCCCGGGACCAGGATCATGAGCCAGCGGTCCAGCGGCAGCATCCCGAGCGTCGACTCGCGCGCACGCCACGGTCGCGTCGAGGCCAGCCATGCGGCGCGCGCCCCGGCGGCACCGGGACGGCGCACCAGGCGCGTGCGCGCGGCGACCATGCCGATCACGACCCACGCCACGGCGAGCACGAGCAGCGCGCGCGCCACCCACACCAGGGTCGGGTCGGCGAGACCGGGGGTGGGGACCGCGTCGGGTGTCCCATTGGCGGCGAGCGAGGTGTCCACGCCGAGCGCGACGGCGACACCGCTCAGCAGCAGCAGGACGGCGACGACCACCGCCAGAACCCCGTTCCGCGTCGCCGTCGCCATCCCCTAACGCTAGTGCCCTCCGACCCCTGCTTCTGCCCGCCCGGGACGGGGGTTCGGGAGGGGTCAGTGCGAGCGTCGCATCGCCCGGATCCCGACGATCAGCCCGACCGCGGCGAGCGCCAGCGCCGACACCCATCCCCACGCCACCGGAGCGGCGCCGAGCTCGCCCGCGAACAGCGCCCGCTCCCCCTGCACGACCCAGTTGATCGGGTTGACCGCGGCCACCACGCGCATCCACGAGGGCGCCGCATCCAGGGGCAGCAGCATCCCCGAGAGGATCAGCAGGGGGAAGATGAGCGTCTGCTGCACACCCCAGAACAGCCACTCGCGATCCTTCGTCGCCAGCGCCAGGGCGTACGACAGCGACCCGAGGCCGACCCCGAAGACCGCCAGCAGCGCGAGCCCGATGACGAGCCCCGCGGGGTTGATCGAGAATCCGAACGGCCACGCGATCAGCACGATCAGCAGTGCCTGCACGAGGATCGGCACGATCTCCTTGAGCGCGCGGCCGACCAGGAGCGACGAGCGCACGAGCGGGGCGACCAGGGTGCGCTCGTGGGATCCGGTCATCATCTCGTACTGCAGGTTCGACCCGGTCGCACCGGTGCCGAAGAGCACGATCATGACGAGCACGCCGGGCACGAACCACTGCAGCGTCTCCGATGCGGGGGCGCCGGAGCTGCCGATGAGCAGCGGGGCGAAGAGCCCCAGGAACACCAGCGGCTGCACGAGGCTGAAGATGAGGGTGAACGGATCGCGCACGACGGGTTTGAGCTCGCGCGTGAGCACGTGCCACGTGTCGCGTGCGGCGTTGCCGCGCACGGCGGTCTGGTGAGCTGTGGAGGCGGTCATCGGGATGCTCCTGTCGGCTGAGCGGATGCGGCCGGCGCATCCGCGGATTCGGTCTCGGCGGCGTCTTCGCCCTCCCCTGCTTCGCGCAGGGTGCGCCCGGTGAGAGCGAGGAAGACGTCGTCGAGGGTGGGCGGAACGCCCGTGGCCCGCGTGACCGCCAGGCCCGCCGCATCCAGCGCCCGGATGGCCGCCGGCAGCAGCGTGTCGCCCTCGGGGGCGGTGAGGGTGAGGGATGCCTCACCCTCGCGCCGCACCTCGCGATCGGTCAACCGCCCCACGACGGCGAGCGCGGCCTCGGCGTCGGCCGCGGAGCCGAACCCGAGCGTCATGAGGTCGCCCGCGAGCTCGGCCTTCAGGTGCGCGGCGGTGTCGTCGGCGATGACGCGTCCGCGGTCCATGACCATGACGCGTTCGGCGTAGCGGTCGGCCTCCTCGAGGTAGTGCGTCGTGAGGAAGACCGTCGTGCCGTGCGACCTGCGCAGGTCGAGGATGTGCTGCCAGAGGTTCGCGCGGCTCTGGGGATCCAGTCCGGTCGACGGCTCGTCGAGGAACAGCAGCGGCGGGGCGTGCATGAGGCCGAGGGCGATGTCGAGCCGCCGCTTCTGCCCGCCGGAGAGCTGCTGCACCGCGCGGGTCGCGAACGGCGTCAGGTCGAGTGAGGCGATGAGCTCGTCCGCCCGCGACACGGATGCCGCCCTCGACATGCCGTAGAACGCGCCCTGGCTGAGCAGTTCGTCGCGCACGCGCTGGGAGAAGCTTCCGCTGGTGAGCTGGCCGACGTAGCCGATGCGCGCGCGCACCCCTGCCGGATCGCGCAGGATGTCGCGGCCGACCACGCGCGCCGTGCCGGCGGTGGGCGGAAGGAGGGTCGTGAGCATGCGCAGGCTCGTGGACTTCCCCGCGCCGTTGGGCCCGAGGAAGGCGACCAGTTCGCCGGCGGCGACCTGGAAGGTGAGGTCGGTGACCGCCTCGACGGTCTTCTTCTTGACGGTGAAGCGCTTGGTCAGTCCCTGCGCTTCGAGGATGGGTTCGTTCGCCATGCCGAGAGGTTAGAAACAAATGCGGACGCATCACGTCCGCAATCAGTGGCAAAGTTTGCGTCATGTCCGACACCACCAGTCGCGCGCTGTCGCTGCTCAACCTCCTCCAGACGCATCGGCACTGGCCGGGCCCGGAGCTGGCCGCGCGCCTGGGCGTGACCGAGCGCACGGTGCGGCGCGACGTCGACCGGCTGCGGGAACTGGGCTATCGCATCGAGTCCACGCCGGGGGCGGCGGGCGGGTACCGGCTCGAGGCCGGCAGCGCCGTGCCGCCGCTGTTGTTGACGGATGAGGAGGCCGTCGCGATGGCGATCGGCCTGCGGGTCGCCGCATCCCAGCGCCTGGTCGGCGGTGCCGAGACGGCGCTGACCGCGCTCGCCAAGCTCGACCAGGTGCTCCCGCCCGCCGTCCGCCGGCGGGTGGCGGCCCTCGCCGATGCGGTGCGGCCGGTGGGCGTCGGCGGAGGCGAGGCCGCGTCCACCGAAGTGCTCGGCGAGCTCGCCCTCGCGTGCCGCGACTCCGAGCGCGTGCGCTTCACGTACACGTCGGCGGCGGGCGAGACCACCCACCGCCGGGTGGAGCCGCACTCCCTCTCCCCCGCCGACCGGCACTGGTACCTGCTGTGCTGGGACCTCGATCGCGACGACTGGCGGACGTTCCGCGTCGACCGACTGTCGGGGATCGAGCACACCCGGGTGCTGTTCCCGCCGCGCGAGCTGACACCGGAAGAGGTGGATGCCTTCATCGTGGTCGCCCGCTCGTGGGTGCGTCAGCCGGTCGAGACCGACATCGTGATGGATCTTCCCCTCGACCGCATGCGAGAGCAGTTCGGGCAGTGGGGCCAGGGCGCGACCGCGGAAGGCGCCGAACGCACGCGCTGGCCGGTGGGCGGATCGGACTGGCGCGAGACGATGTACGGCATGTCGTGGGTGCCCGCCGGGGTGCCGTATACGACCGACCTTCCCGAGCCGCATCGCTCCGAGATGCGCGAGGCGGCGATCCGGATGCTGCAGGCCCTGGACAGTCCCCCGCCTCCGCGCGCCCGCTCCTGACGGGGCCGGTGAACGGTGGGTGCAACGGGGCGTCACATGGTCGACGAGACCATCACGCCTGGCTACCGTGGAGGACATCGCGGCGGTCCGGGCGGTCCCGGGCATCGGTTCATACCCGAGTGCGTTGCGGGTTCGACTCCCGCCGTCGCGTCCACGCCCTCTCAGCCCGCAGGGTGATCGGATGCGGCGAGCACGCGTTCGGCCGCCTTCACCATCGCGACATCGATGAACGTGCCGTCCTCGAGCACGAATGCGCCGGTGCCGTCGGCGGCGGCCGCTGCCACGCGGTCGACGATGCGCTGGGCGCGGGCGACCTCGTCGGCATCCGGCGTGAAGACCCGGCGGATGACCTCGATCTGACGGGGGTGGACGGCGGTGCGCCCGGCGTACCCGAGCGCGCGCCCGGCGCGGCAGCTCTGCTCGAGGCCCTCGAGGTCGGCGACGTCGGCCCACACGGCCATGAGGGGCAGCTGCAGACCGGCCGCGGCGGCGGCGTTGACGATGCGCGCCCGCGACCAGGCCAGGCCCGGCTCCCCCGCCGGCCCGGCGGGAACACCGAGCTCGGCGCGGAGGTCGGCCTCCCCCGCCGCGATCGAGGCCACCCCGGCCGTCGCGATCTCGAACGCGCGCTCGATCGACAGCGCGGATTCCAGCAGTGCGTGCACTTCACGGCCGGGCAGCGCGGAACGGATCGCGGCGACGTCGTCGGCCGACTCGGTCTTGGGGAGCCGGATGCCGAAGGATGCGGGGAGGTCCGCGACGGCGGCGAGATCCTCGTCGTGCGCGGCGGCGCCCCGCGCGTTGATCCGCACCTGCACGGCGGGGGCGTGCTCCCCGCGCTCGGTCCACGCGGCCGCGAAGTCGGTGAGCGCCTCGCGGGCCTGCGCCTTGCGCGAGAGCGTCACCGCGTCTTCGAGGTCGACGATGACCGCATCCGCCCCCGCATCCAGTGCCTTCCCGAAGCGCTCCGGACGGTCGGCGGGCGCATACAGGGCGACGAGGGTGCGGCGGGTCATGCGATCGATCCTTCCGCACGCATGCGCGCGATGTCGTCCGAGGTGTAGCCGAGCGACGCCAGCACCTCGTCGGTGTCGGCGGCGTGCGCGCGTCCGGAGAACGCGATGGACGCCTCGTCGCGCGACAGCCGGAACAGCGGCCCCTGCATGGCCATGTCGCCGAGCTCGGGATCGTGGATGCGGTGGATCGTCCCGAGCGCCTGGAACTGCGGATCGGCGACGATGTCGGACGGGTCGTAGACGGGCGCGACGGCGGCCTGCGCCTGTTCGAACGCGGCCACCACCTCGTCGCGCGTGTGCTGCGCGATCCAGCCCCCGACCGCGTCGTCGAGCTCGTCGGCATGCTCGGCCCGGCTCGCCCCGCTGGCGAACCACGGCTCGTCCGCGAGCTCGGGGCGGCCCACGAGCGCCATCACGCGTTCGGCGATGGACTGCGCGCTGGTGGACACGGCGACCCAGGAGCCGTCGGCCGTCCGGTAGGTGTTGCGCGGCGCGTTGTTCGTGGAGCGGTTGCCGGTGCGCGGCTGAACAGAGCCGAGCTGATCCCATCGCGTGATCTGCGGGCCGAGCATCGCGAGGATCGGCTCGATGATCGCCACGTCGACCACCTGCCCGCGGCCGTCGCGCCCGCGCGCGTGCAGCGCGGTCATGATCGCGTAGGCGGTCGCCAGCGACGCGATGCCGTCGGCGAGCCCGAACGGCGGGAGGGTGGGCGGACCGTCGGGCTCGCCCGTGGCGGCGGCGAACCCGCTCATCGCCTCGGCGAGCGTTCCGAAGCCCGGCCGGCTGCGGTACGGCCCGATCTGCCCGAACCCGGTCACGCGGGCCAGCACCAGACCGGGGTTCTCGGCCGACAGCTCCTCGTAGCCGAGGCCCCACCGCTCGAGCGTGCCGGGGCGGAAGTTCTCGATGACGACGTCGGCGGTACGGGCGAGGCGGAGGAACGCGTCACGGCCGTCGTCGGTGTGCAGGTCGATCGCGACGGTGCGCTTGTTGCGCCCCAGCGTCTTCCACCAGAGATTCTGACCGTCCTTGCTCGGGCCGTGCCCGCGGGCCGGGTCGGGGCGGGTCGGATGCTCCACCTTGATGACCTCGGCGCCCATGTCGCCGAGGTGCATCGCCGCCATCGGACCGGCGAACAGGGTGGATGCGTCGATGACGCGGAGCCCGTCGAGGGGGGTCATGCGCGGTCCTCCCAGCACACCCGGAACCCGATCGACGGCGACGCATCCTGTCCCAGCCCCGGCAGCAGCAGCTTCGCGGCGAACTCCGGCGCCTGCACCCCGCCGTCGAAGTACCAGTCGGACCCGTCACTGCGGTGCGCGCTGCCGCCCTTGAGCATGACGAAGCGGGTGCGTCCGTCGGAGTGCTCCGACTCGGTCCAGTTCCACACCTCGGGTTCGCGCCGCCGGAACGTCGGGTCGGATGCGGCGAGCTGCCACTCGTCCTCGGTGGGAAGTCGCCCGCCGGCCCACGCCGCGTACTCGCGGGCGCGGGCGAAGGTCATGCCGGTCGCGGGGAGCTCGGGATCGCGCGCGTCGGTGTGCTCGCCGAGCGCGACGAGGAAGCGGGCGTACTCCGCCTCGCTGACCTCGCCGGCGGCCACCCGGACCGGATGCGGCAGATCGGCGACGCGCTCGAGCGTGCGCTGGTCGTGCAGGCGCGGGGGCAGCGGCTTCCACTCGTCGACGTACGGTGCGCCCTCGTACATGCCGGTCTCACGGGCGCGGAAGCGGACCGTGAGGACGTGCGTGCCGGCGGCGACCGTCACGGTGGGGGCATCCTCGGCCTCGCCCGGTACCGGTCCCGTCCATGCGGGCGCGGGCAATCGCCGCGTCCGCCGGTGCGGGAAGGATGCGTCCGCCATCGGGGGCTCGGCGAGGAGCGCGGCGCGCACCTCGCCGACGAGCGGCGGGACCGCCGCATCCGCCGGCACGGTCGCATCCGCCGGGACCGCGGCATCCGCCGGCAGTCCCACGACGGCCGCGATGCCGCCGGCCGGGACCGTCACCGACGAGACCCCGTCGCCGGGTTCGTGCAGCGGGACGTACCGTCCGTCGCGGGGAAGCTCGTGCACGACGTCGGCGTCGGAGGTGTTCACGAGGCACAGCAGGGTCACGCCGTCGAGCTCGAAGGCCGAGCCGAAGACGGGGGCGTCGTGCACCGCGAGCGGCGTCCACTCCCCCTCGACGAGCCAGCGGTGAAAGCCCCGCTGCACCGGCAGCATTCGGCGGAGCGTCGCCGAATCGCGGTCGTTCCACCCGACCCACACGCCGAAGACGACCTCCCACACCATGACGCCCACGCCGTTCAGCCACGCCGAGCGCAGCTCCTCGGCGTGGTCGCGGTGCCAGCGGCGGATGTGGTGCTGCATGTGGCGGCGCTCGAACCAGCGGGCCCGGAGGACGCCCGGAACCTCGGAATCGGCGAACCACTGCGCCCACGACAGCGTGTGGTCGGCGATCCGCTCGGTCGCGAGTTTCGACTCCCCCTCCAGCCCGATGCCCGGGCGCGCGGCGTCGAGGGCGGCGACGAGGTCGGGGTCGGCCTTCTTGAGCGTGTCGAGGAAGACGCCGTCGGCCCCCAGCCGCCGGACGGTCGCGGCGAGCTCGGTGGCGTCGTCGCCGGCCCTCCGCGTGCCGACGTCCCACGGGTTGTAGTCCACGAACACGGCCACTCCTGCGGCGTGCAGCGCGTCGGCGGCTTCGGCAAGTCCCGGCACGGCGTAGAAGTCCCACTGGTTGCGGTCGTCGATGCCGATGACGGGATAGGCGTGCCACAGCACGATGCCGTCCAGGCCCCCGAACCGGCGCCGCGCGTCGTCGAGGAAGCGGTCGGGGGTGAAGCGCTGCGCCTGGAAGTCGAAGAAGAGCTCGTCCCACAGCCACACCTGCGCCACCGTGAAGCAGCGGCTCGCCCACGCCGATGCCGGGTCGTCGTAGCGGGTCGGCGCGCCGTGGCGGGCGCGGGCACCCTCGCGCCACGCGGTCAGCTGCGCGCGCCACGCGCCGAGGTCGACCGGATCGGCCGGGGCGATGAAGATCTTCGCGTCGTCGAGCGTGGTGGCAGCATCACCCGCGGTGACGTCGACGCCGAGCGGCACCGGCGTCGGCCGGTCGATCTCGCGCGGGACGAGGGGGTCGAATCCACCGCTCACGGCTGGCTCTCCTTCAGGAAGGCGGCGACCTCGCCGGTTGTCGGCACCGCGTCCTGCGCACCGGGGCGCGTGACGGCGAGGGCGGATGCCGCGGCCCCGGCACGCGCGGCATCCACGAGCAGGGCGACGTCGACGGTGTCGGGGCGGCGCCCGGATGCGGCGAGAGTCGCGGCCAGGACCCCGCAGAAGGTGTCGCCGGCGCCGGTGGTGTCCACGGCCGTGACGACGTGGGCGGGCACTTCGGCCCGCTCGTCGCCGCAGACGACGAGGCATCCGCGTCGGCCGAGGGTGACCACGAGTGCGCGCACGGTGGGTGCGAGTGCGGCGATGGCGGCGTCCAGGTCGTCGGCGCCGGCCACCTCGAGGGCTTCGTGCTCGTTCACCACGAGCACGTCGGTCGCGGCCAGCAGGGAGTCACGGGCTGACGCGAAGGGTGCCGAGGGCGCGGCGTTGAGCACGTGCCACGCTCCCGCGGCACGGGAGGCGGCTGCATCCTGGACGAGCGCGACGGGGATCTCGAGCTGGGTGAGCACCACCGTGGCCCCCGCGACGACGGCGCGCTGCGCGTCGGTCAGCGTCTCGCGGGCCGCGTTGGCGCCGGCGGCGACGACGATGGCGTTCTCGCCGTGGGCGTCGACGGAGATGAGCGCGGTGCCGGTCACGTCCTCGACCCGGACCAGGCCGGAGACGTCGATGCCGTCGGCGGCGAGCGCGGCGCGCAGGGTCTCGCCCTCGGCATCCGCCCCCACTGCTCCGACGAACGCGACCGCGGCCCCGCCGGCTCGACGGGCGCCGACGGCCTGATTCGCGCCCTTGCCGCCGCCGGTGCGCATGAGGGAGGAGGCCAGCAGCGTCTCGCCGGGGGCGGGGATGCGGTCGACGCGGGCGACGACGTCCTGGTTGATGCTGCCGACGACGACGACGCTCACGACGATGCCTCCCACAGCCGGCACGTGCGCTCGGCGAGCTCGCGGATGGAGCGGTGCGCGCCGCCCGGCATCGATGTGGCGATCCGGTCCTGGAGGGGTGAGGTCCACTCGGCGCCGATGCCGTCCGCGCCGACGAGGCCGCCGACGACCGAGCCGACGGTCGCGCCGACGGAATCGGTGTCCCAGCCGCCGGCGACGGCGAGCGCGACGGCGGCGCCGAAGTCGCGGCCGTGGGCCTGCAGTGCGCACGCGGCGAGCGCGGCGTTGTTGAGGGTGTGCACCCAGTGCATGCCCGCGTACTCGGCGTGCAGAGCATCGAGCGCGGCCGCCGTGCTCAAGCGGCCGTCGGCGAGTGCGCGACCGGTCTCGCGCCCCAACCGCACGGCGCGCGCGAGGCGCGACGCGGGCGGGACCACGGCGTCCGCGGCATCCAGGGCGGCGTCGGCGGTGTCTGCGACGAGGGATGCGGCGCACAGGGCGGCGGCCCACATCTCGCCGTAGAGGCCGTTGCGCGTGTGGCTCAGCCGTGCGTCGATCCACGCCGAGCGGGCAGCGGCCCGCACGTCGCCGGGGTGGGCCCACCCGTGCACGTCGGCGCGGATGAGCGCGCCGATCCACTCCCGGAACGGGTTGAGGTGGGTCGCGGTCTCGGGCACGGGGCGGGCGTCGAGGATGTTGCGGTACGCGGCCCGCTCGGCCGTGAACACGCGGCCCGCAGGGAGGGCGGCGAGCCACGCCTCGGCGACGTGGTCGGTGGTCAGCCCCGCGCCGTGCTGCTCGAGCAGGTCGAGCGCGAGGATGGGGAAGTTCAGGTCGTCATCCTCGGGCATCCCGGCGATGTTCTCGACGAGGGAGGTCGGCGCCGAGCGCCGGTTCCACGGCCAGCGCTCGGCGGTCTCGGCCGGCAGACCCCGGGCGGTGAAGTACCGGCGGATCGGCCAGTTGCCCGTCGCGCGGGCGATCTCCTCGATCCCCTCGCGCGGGATCTTCTCGACGGGCTTGCCCAGCAGGCACCCCGCCGCCCGTCCCAGCCACGCCCCGTGCACGCGCTCGAAGGCGGCACCGCCGGCGCCCGCGTCCGGCGCAGGCGGCAGCAGCGCCTCGATCTCGTCCCACTCGTCGGGTTCGTCCGCGCTCGGGCGCTGCAGATCCTGCAGGTCGTCGAGGACCGTCCGGGCCAGTGCGCGCAGCGCCGCGGGCGCCGGTGTGAGGCTCGCACCCGAGGGCGCCAGCTGCGTGGCGCCACCGGCGTCCGCCCACCGGCGCTCGATCGGCAGCAACTCGTCCTCGGGCACGCCCTGTTCCCGGAGCGCCGCGAGCTCGGCGGGGACGAGGTCCTCCGGCTGGGCCCACGTCAGTCTCACGCCACGGCCTCCGGCGCGAGCAGCGTCGACAGCGCGGCGGCACGTGCGGCCGCCCGCTCTGCGTCGGCGCGTGCGACGTCGCGGACCACGTCGACCATCGCCGTCACGACGCCGTCAAGGTCGAGGCGGCTCGCGGTGGCGACGTCGCTCACCCACTCGCCCGGGACGCCGGCTGTGCCGCGCAGGCCCCCGCAGATGGCGCCGGCCATCGTGGCGATCGAGTCGGCGTCGCGGCCGTAGTTGACCGCATCCAGCACCGCGGCCCGGAAGTCGCCGTCGTGGGCCACGACGAAGCCGAGGGCGACGGGAAGCTCCTCGATCGCCTTCGTGCGGGAGGGGAGCCGCGCATCCATCGCCGGCGAGCGGTACTGCTCCCCCACGGTGTCGAACGGTGCGACGGCCTGGCGGATGATGCGGCCGAGCTCGCGCGGGTCGTCGGATCCACCGGCGGCGAGGAAGGCGTCGACGGCGTCGAACACGGCGCGGATGGCGGCGGCGGTGCCGTCGTGGGCCACCTCCAGCACCGCGCGGCGCACGTCGGCGACGGTGGCGCCGGGGGCGGCGGATGCGGCGACCGCTGCGGCGAACACGCCGGCCGCCTCCCGGCCGTACGACCACTGGTGGGCGCCGGCGATGTCGATCGCTTCGGCGTACGCGCCACGCGGGTCGCCGATGTGGACGAGTCCGACGGGGGCCATGTACATGGTCGCGCCGCAGTTCACGACGTTGCCGACGCCCGCTTCGCGCGGGTCGGCGTGGCCGTAGTGCAGCTTCATGACGAGCCACTTCTCGGCCAGGAACACGCGCTGCAGGATGAGCGCCTCGTCCTCCAGCTCGGGGATCCAGCGGCGTTCGCCGATCATGAGGGGAACCAGGTCGCTCGCGACGTCGTACGCGTCGAGGTGGCGCCGCTGCTTGGCGTACACCTCGATCAGCGCGTGGGTCATGAGGGTGTCATCCGTCACGTGCCCATCGCCCTTGTGGTACGGCGCGATGGGCCGCGCCGTGCGCCAGTCGGGCAGGAACGGACCGACGATCCCCTCGACCCGTCCGCCGTGCCGCTCCTCGATCTGTTCGGGCGTCCAGCCCTCGGTCGCTCCGCCGAGCGCATCGCCCACGGCGGCCCCCGCCAGTACTGCCGCCACCCGATCGTGCAACACGTCCATGCATTCCCTCATTTCGTTCAAGCGTCGGTGTCGCGGGGGCGGATCGAGCGACCCGCCCCCGCGCGTCATCAACCGGCGACGTCGGCCCAGCCGTCGGTGAGCTGCGTCGCGAGCTGGTCCCGATCGATCTGGTTCGCCAGGTACTGCTGGAAGGCCGGCGTGGCGATGGTGTCCTTCCATTCGGTGTACTTCGACACCTTCAGGAAGGGCGGGCCCACCAGGCCCTCACCGGAGGCGAGCACCTGCTGCCAGGCGGCATCGTCACCGGCGAGCTCCTCGACCTCGGCGCGCGCGGCCTCCGACGACGGGATCAGGGCGTCGGCGTAGGCGATCTTCGCGAGGTTCTCACCGCCCATGAAGAAGTTGAGGAACTCCGCCGACTCCTCCACGTACTCCGAGTCGACGTTCACCGAGTAGGTCTGCGGGTTCGCGGCCTGGAAAGCACCGGCGGTGCCCTCCAGCGGCGGCAGGGCCACCCAGTTGAAGCCCTCAGGGGCGTCGTTGGCGATGTTCGTCGCCTGGAAGGAGCCCTGCACTGTCATCGCGACCTTTCCGCCGTAGAACGACGGCAGCACGTCCGATCCCGACTGCGTGAGCGAGGTCGGCTCGATCGACTTGTCGGTGTAGGCCATCTCGTGGATGCGCTCGGCCGCGGCCAGTTCGTCATCGCCCACCTCGATGGTGACGTCTTCGCCCTCGCCCTCGAAGAACCCGCCGTCGTTGCCGAGCGAGAGGCTCATCATGGTTGCGGTGGGAGAACCGAGGCCCCAGCCCAGGCCGAACTGGTCACCGGTGGTGGTGGCCTTGGCGATCTCCTGCAGCTCCTCCCATGTCATCGTCTCGCCCGTGGGGATCTCCACGCCCGCCGCGTCGAGCAGGTCGGCGTTGGCGAACGCCATGTACGACTGCAGCGTCGAGGGGTACGCGACGATCTGGTCGTCGTGGGTCACCGACTCCCAGATGCCCTCGGAGATGTCGGACTTCAGCTCGGGATCGATGAGGTCGGTCAGATCCGCGAGGTACCCGTCGGCCGCGAACGAGACGATCGAGCTGGCCTCGAAGTGGATGATGTCCGGCGCCGTGCCGCCGGTGAACTGGGTGATGAGCTTGTCGTACGTGCCATCCCACCCGGCCTGGACGATCTTGACCTGAACGTCGTCGTTCTCGGCGTTCCAGGCGTCGACGATCTCCTCGATCGCCGCCTGCGTCGTCGGCTGGTCCGACAGCGACTGGAACTGCAGGGTGACGGCGTCGCCGTCTCCCCCGCCGTCGCTGTTGGCGCTGCCCTGCTGGCAGCCGGCCAGTGCGATGGCTGCGACGCCCGCGAATGCGACGGCGCCGATGCCCCGGATTCTTCTCATGATGATCGCCTTTCTCTTTCTCTTGGTTCGTCGTCTCGGGAGGGTCAGCCCTTGACGGCACCGGCGAGCATGCCGCCGGTGAGTTTCTTCTGCAGGATCCCGAAGATGATGAGCGACGGGATGGTCGCGAGGATCGCGCCGGCCGCGAGGGGCCCGAGCTGCGTCTGCCCCTCGGCACCGAGGAACGAGCGCAGCGCGATCGGCAGCGTGTACAGCTCGGGGCTCTGGATGAGCACGAGCGCGAGGAAGAACTCGTTCCACGCCGACACGAACGTGAACATCGCGGTGGCCACCAGGCCCGGGGCCAGCAGCGGGAGCACGACGGTGCGGAGGATCGTGAACCGCCCCGCGCCATCCATCTCGGCGGCTTCCTCCAGCTCCGGCGGGATCGCGGCGACGTAGCCCTGCAGCATCCACAGCGTGAACGGCAGCGTGAAGGTGACGTACACGAGGATGAGGCCGAACAGGGTGTCGTTCAGCTGCAGGCTCCGCAGCACCAGGAACAGCGGGATGATGATGAGGATCGTCGGGAACACCTGGCTGACGAGGATCCACACCGTGCCGGCCGCGCGCAGCTTCCCCTTCAGCCGCGCGAGGGCGTAGGCCATCGGCATCGACAGCACCACCGAGATGATCATCGTCACGACCGCGACGAAGATCGAGTTGCCGGCGGCGGTGAGCAGGTTCTGTCGCTCGAGCGCCGAGGCGTAGTTGCTGAAGTCCCACTGCTGCGGGATGAGGTTCACCGCGAGGGAGTTCAGCTCCTGCGTCGACTTGAACGACGCCGACAGCAGCCACAGCAGCGGGAAGCCGAGGAAGATCAGGTACCCCGCCAGCGCGAGGTACATCAGGATCGTGGCGTGCAGGGGCCGTTTCGTGGTCATTTGCTGACCGCCTTGTTCTGCCGGAACTGATTGATCAGGTAGAGCGAGAGGATCACCAGGATCGCCACGACCAGGACGTTGCCCATCGCCGAGGCGTACCCGATCTCGCGGTTGCGGAACGCCTCGAGGTAGGTGAACAGCGGCGGGATCATCGTGCGGCCACCGGGGCCGCCCTCGGTGAGCACATAGATGAGGCCGAAGGAGTTGAACTGCCAGATGAAGTCGAGCGCCGTGACCGCGATGATCACGGGCCGCAGGGCCGGCAGGGTCACGTGCCAGAAGCGGCGCACGGCACCGGCGCCGTCCACGGCTGCGGCCTCGTGCTGCTCGGGCGCGATGGACTGCATCCCGGCCAGGAGCAGCACGGTGGTCTGCGGGATGCCGGCCCACACGCCCACGACGATGACCGCGGGCAGTGCGGTCGAGAAGTCGCCGAGCCAGTTGACCCCGGGGATGCCGAACCAGCTGAGCGTGCCGTTGAGGGGCCCGGAGTTGGGGTTGTAAATCATGCGCCAGACGATCGCGATGACCACCGGCGGCATGGCCCACGGGATGAGGGCGAGCACCCGGGTGAGGCCCTTCAGCCGCAGGTCGCTGTTGAGCAGCAGGGCCAGCCCCATGGCGCTGACCAGGGTGAGGAGCGCGACGGACCCTGCCCACACGATGCCGATGCCGAACGACTCCCAGAAGCGCCGGTTGCCCGCCAGGTCGATGAAGTTGCCCAGGCCGATGAAGTTGATCTCGGCGTTGCGCGCGAGCGTCGCATCCGTGAATCCGAGGGCGACACCACTGACGAGCGGGATCACCGAGAAGATGATGATCGGCAGGAGCGCCGGCCCGACCAGGGCGATGGCCTCTCTGCGCTGGGCGCGGGCGCGTGGTCCGATCTGGCGGACGCGCGGCGGCGAGGACTTCTTCGTCTTCTCTAGCGTGGTCATCCGTGGGCCTTCTCTTCATCGATGAGCTCAGGTCGGCGTAGGGCGGAGGGTGCGGACGCCGAGGACGAACCGCGCACGACCAGCGACGGGGGAACGGTGACCGTGTGCGCCGGCCGACCCGGTTCGGCGATGCGCGCGAGCAGCATCTCGGCGGCGGCGCGCCCGCGCTCCTTCGCCCCCAGGTCGACGCTCGTGAGACCCGGGCGCACGACCTCGGCCAGTTCGGTGTCGTCCACCCCGGTCACGGCGAGGTCGGCCGGGACGCTCAGGCCGAGGTCTTCGGCTGCCCGGAGGACGCCGACGCCGATGAGGTCGTTCGCAGCGACCACCGCCGACGGGCGGTCGGAGCGGTCCAGGAGCGGAAACGCCGCGTCGTATCCGGCGGCGATGGTGAAGTCGGATGCGTCGATGTGCTGGGTGCGCAGGTCGCGGTGGTTCGCCGCCGCCGCGATGAAACCCTCCCGGCGCATCCCACCGGGCGTCGTGTCGGCCGGGCCGTTGACGAACGCGATGTCGCGCCGGCCTGCCGCGACGAGGTGGTCGACGACCAGGCGCATCGCCGTGAGGGAGTCGGCACGCACGGTGTCGAATTCGGCGGAGTCGGGAAGGCGCCCGAGCACCACGAGCGGGATGGGAGCCGCCGCGAGTGCCGCGAGCAGCTCGTCGGTCACGCGCAGGGGCGAGAGGATCAGGCCGTCGACGTAGCCGCGGCCGAGGTCGCGCACGACGTCGACCGACGACGACGCGGTGCCGGTCGACGACAGCAGCAGGCGGTAGCCGGATGCCGACACGACCCGTTCGATCGCGGCCATCATCTCGACGTACACGGGGTTGCCGATGTCGGCGACGGCGTAGCCCAGCTGCAGCGTGCGTCCGCGCTTGAGCGACTGCGCGGTCGCGTCGGCGACGTAGCCCAGCTCGCGCGCCGCATCCCGCACCTTGGCGACCGTCTCGGCGCTCGCGATCAATCCGTTCAGGGCGCGCGACGCGCTCGCGACCGAGACGCCCGCGCGGGCGGCGACCTGCGTGATCGTGACGCGAGCCATGGCTCTCCTTCGAGCGGTGTAAACGATTCCACCTGGGTTGTGTAAACGTTCTCACCCGTCGGGGAGCTTGTCAAGCGTCCGGGCGGCTGCTCAGTCGAGGAGCGGGCGCAGCGCGTCGACGAACGGCTGCAGCCGCGTCGCCAGATGGGTGTCGAGCGCCTCGGTCGCTTGCGGCAGGTGCGCCCAGTCGGCGGTGCCGCGCTCGCCGACGGCCATCAGGGCGTGAACGACGTCGCCGACCCGCTCCGGGTCGGCATCCGGCGCGCGCCGCCGCACCTGCTCGACCACCACCTCGCTCAGCTCGTCGGCGCGCAGGGCCGCCGCCGCGCGCAATCCGTCGTCGGAATAGACGATCCGTCGGCGTTCGACGAAGGAGGCATGATCGGCGGGACCGTAGTGCGCCACCGCGAGCAGGGCCGCGACGATCGCATCCATCACCGGCAGGTCGCGGGATGCGTCCAGAGTCCGCCGCATCCGCTCGGCACCGGCGTCGAACTCCTCCCACATGAGGTCGCGCTTGGCGGGGAAGTAGGCGAACAGCGTGGTGCGGCTCACGCCGCTGGCGCGGGCGATCTCGGCCAGTGAGGTGCGCGCGTACCCCTTCTCGGCGAACAGTGCGAAGGCGACGGCGCGGATGTCGTCGTGCGTCGTCTGGCGCGGGCGCCCTGGGCTCTTCGCACTCATGCGTTCATCATTACGCACGGCCCTGTCCTCACGTTTCCGAACAGTGCTCGGATATTATTCAGGTGGCCGCGCAGCTCCTGCCGACCACCACCGAAGGTTGAGGAGGCCCTCATGAAATCCGTTCACGTCACTGGTGTGAATCAGATCGACTGGGTCGAGGTCGATGAGCCCGAGGTCGGCCCGCGGGATGTCCTGCTGCGTATGCGCGCGTGCGGCATCTGCGGCTCCGACGCGATGTACGCGAGCTACGGCGGAATCCCGCCTCGCCAGGGCGCCACTCCCCTGGGCCACGAGCCCGCGGCCGAGATCGTCGAGGTCGGCGCCGAGGTCGAGGGCTTCTCCGTCGGCGACCACGTCGTCATCGACACGATGCGCTTCACCGACGGTCTGCTCGGCTCCGGTGGCGCGCAGGGCGGGTTCACCCCCTTCGTCGTCGTGCGCGACGCCGCCCCGGGCGTACAGCTCAAGGTGATCCCCGATCACGTGCCGTGGGATGTCGCCGCGCTGAACGAGCCCATGGCCGTCGCTCTTCACGCCGTCAACCGCACCGGCGTGAAGGAGGGCGACAAGGTCGTCATCTTCGGCGCCGGCCCCATCGGGCTGGGCGCGCTGCTCGGCTACCGCCGCAAGGGTGCGAGCCACATCGTCGTCGTCGACGTCATCCCTTCGCGCCTCGAGAAGGCCCTGGAGATCGGCGCGGATGCGGTCATCGACTCCTCCAAGGAAGACGTGGGCGCGCGCCTGGTCGAACTGCAGGGCGACGGCGCGACCCCGTGGGTGCGGGGTGTCCGTCCCGCCACCGACATCTACCTGGATGCGGCGGGTGTCGCGGTCGTGCCCCAGACCGTCACGAGCATCGCCAAGCACGGCGCCACGCTCGGCATCGTCGCGGTGCACAAGAAGCCGGTCGAACTCGACTTCGGGGGCATCCTCCAGAGCGAGATGAACATCGTGTGGGCGATGGGCTACCCCACCGAGATCTTCGAGGTGACCGACGACATCGTCGAGAACTGGGAGAAGTACGCCAAGATCATCAGCCACCGCTTCCCGTTCGACCAGACGCTGGAGGCGCTGAATCTCGCCGCGACGCCGGGGGCTGCGGACAAGGTGACCGTCGTCTTCGACTGACATCAACGAGTGCACCCCCGGATCGCGCCCCCGCCCGCCGCACTCACGGCGGGCGGGGCCTGTCGCGATTCGGGCCGCGTTCGTACGCTCATCGAGTGAATGAGTCCCACCGGGTCGACGTCGTTCAGCGGTTCATGCGGGCGTTTCAGTAGCAGGATCGCGCGACGGCGGATCTGCTGATGGCCGACGACTTCGGGTTCACCAGCCCTCAGGACGATCACCTCGACAAGGCCGCCTGGTTCGAGAAGTGCTTCCCGAGCGCGGGCCACTTCGACGCGCCGCCGGAGACGTTGGAGATCCTGGAGATCGACGGGATTGTGCTGCACCGGTATGAGTACGGCGCCAGCGGCAAGCGGTGGCGGAACGTCGAGGCGCTTCGGGTCAGGAACGGCAGGGTGACGGAGGTCGAGGTCTACTTCGGCGGCGCTGTCGACGCGTGAACCGGTGCTCGACCGCAGCGGATCAACCCGGCGGATGACGCTGGAGGCGCTTGCACCCGCCGCGACGCCCGGCTGTGCGGGCAACCTGACGTTCGTCTTCGGTTGACACGCGAGCGGATCCGCGGCGTGCAAGCCCCGCCGTGCCGAATACCCGGCCGGTGACGCAGGCGGCATCCGCCATCGCTTGCTGCTCATCAGATGAGCCAGGCCGCGGGTTCGAGAGAACCTCTGGCGCCGATACGCCCAGAGGAGGATCTTGTTAGTAGGGGCACCGGACGAAGTTGCGACATCCCGCACGCATTTTGGTTGTCCTGGGACAGCTGCCGTGGGTTGTGTCGCCCAATGACGTGCGCACTCCGCAGAGGTGGCTGCTATGGCGAGGAAAACGTATACGCCAGGGCTGCGCACGCGTGCCATGAAGCTCGTGGCGGAGGCGCGCAGGAAAGACCCGCAGCTGTCACTCAACGCTGCAGTGAATAGGATCGGCGCACAGCTCGACGTGAACCCGTCCACACTGCGGCGTTGGTGCGAGAAGAGCACGACTGATGCGACCGGGGACGGCGACCCGAAGAAACTGGATGAACAAGAGTTCACGGCCGCCCGGAAGCTTCTGGAGTCCCTTGGCGCGTCGTCTGCGCTCTGGCAGGCGGAGGACCAGATCAGGTTCGCCCGGCGTCGATCAATAACCTGGGGGCTGACTTCCAGGGTCATCTGGTGGGCCGTCTGGGCCACCATCGCCGCCGTCTGCGTCTGGCTAGTGTTGTCGTGGGTGTTCTCCCCGTTCGACGGCAACCGGCCGACCACCAATAGCAAGACGTCGGTAGAAGCAGACGTGCCGTTTTGGCAGGGCTGGCTAGGCCTTGTCGTCTTCAGCGGGGTGGTCGGGCTCACTCTCGCGGCCATGCTCTCGATCTCGTCATGGGTGGCGACTCGGGTTGCCCTGCTTCCGATTCCGTTCGAGTCCGCATACGCGCAGCTGGACTCCGTCCGGCACACCATCAGGAGTCAGGACGTCGACCGGTGGACCAACATCGCCGAACCGTTCCTCGGGTTCTGGCACCGCTGGAGGTTGAAACTCTCGAAGTCAAGGTTGAAACCCTTGGGGGCAGCGGAGCGCGTATTGCTTTCCTCGGCCCGTGGCCGCCGTTACCGAACCGCAGGGGCGAGGGACGCAGAACGCCGCGACCGCGCGCGCGCCGCCGCCACGCTGAGTTGGATCGAGCTCCGGCTGACCCGCGAGGGAGAATCCTTCAAGGCTGAAGCAATCACGTGGATCGCCGCAATCCAACAGATGACCATAATGCGCGACTGGTCCATGAGACCTCTCCCCGGTGACGATCTGGTGGCCAAACGAAAATCCGTAACTCGCATCCTGGGGCGGTTTCTGGTGGCCGCACTGTCCCTCGCGCTCGCCGCGATCCCTGTCATGGCTCTCATCGCACCCCACCTGGTCCCGCGCTGGCGTTAGCCCCCTCGGATGCCAGCATGATCGCGCGAGCGGTGATGTGAGCCGATCCTCCCCAGGACGGTGCGGATACGACTTATCCACCGGTTCTGCCGGTGCTCGGTACGGCAAGTTCAATGTCGGTGGCCCTCGCTAGTTTGAGGGTATGGAATTCAGCTCCTGGCCTGGTGAAACCACCACGGCGGACGTCTCCCGCATGCGGGCCGGTCTCGCCGGGCTGCAGGACGCCGACGCTGCCGTCGCGAAGGCGCAGGCAGAGCGAATCCGTCACCTTTCCGCCCTCGCCGAGGTGGCCACCGGGCAGGTCGCAAGGCTCACGTCGCGGGACTCCCGGGAGCGGGAGATGCCGATGCGGTCCGTCGCTGCGGAGGTCGCGTTCGCCACGCACGTGCACGACATGACCGCGCAGCGAGAACTCGGCGACGCGCACACCCTCGTCACCAAGTTCGCCGCGACCGTCACCGCGTTGGAGGCCGGCCGGATCTCCAAGCGACACGTCGACGTCATCCTCGAAACCGGGCTACCGATCACCGACGACCAGGTCCGGGCCGCATGGGAGGAAACTGTCCTGGACTACGCCGCACGGCAGGCACCGGGGCGGACGAAGGCGTACGCCCGGCAGCTGGCCGAAGCGGTCAACCCGGAGGGGATGACCATCCGGCACGCGCGAGCTGTCGAGACCCGCGGCGTGTCGGTCCTCGACCTGGATGACGGGATGGCGCTGCTGCAACTGCGGCTGCCCGCGGCCGTGGCGTACGGGATCCGCGACCGGATCCGCCGGCAGGCGCGCGCTATCCGGGATGCGGCGAACATCGAACGCGCCCGCCGCGCCCACGAAGCCGCCGCCGCTGAAGCAGCAGCCGCCGAAGGTGCTGACGAGTCAGCCGAAGGTACGCAGGCGCCGACCGAAGCGTCCGAGTTCCGCCCGGGTGAGGCGCTCGACATCACGGTCGAGGGCACTGCACCCGCCGAGGACGAAGATCAGCCGGTCGTTGACGACACGCGCACCCTGGTCCAGATCGGCGCCGACGTCGCAGCCGACATGCTCCTTACCGGCAGCCCCGCGATCGACCCCACCACCGGAGAACACCTCCCCGGCGGGCTGGGCGCCATCCACGCCCACGTGCAGGTCGTGGTCCCCGTACTCACTCTGCTCGGCAAGACCGATGCCGGTGCCAGCCTGCACGGACAGATCCCCATCGACCCCGACACCGCCCGACACCTCGCCGGCACCGCGCCCGGATGGGACCGGATCCTCTGCCACCCGATCACCGGGACAGTCCTCGAAGTCGACCGGTACACGCCGGGCACCGACCAACGCCGCTACCTGCAAGCCCGCGACCAGCACTGCCGCGGATTCGGATGCCGACAACCCGCCCACCGGTGCCAGATCGACCACAACCACGAACACCACGACGGCGGACCGACCGCGCTCACCAACCTCGCCCACTTCTGCACCCGACACCACACCCTGAAGACCGAGACGGAATGGACCGTCCGGCAACTGCCGGATGGCACGGTCGAGTTCACCAGCCCGCTGGGCAAGACCTACACCGACGAACCACCCCCACGGGTCATGTTCATCCCCGACGGAGACCCGCCACCGTTCTGAACCACCCCTCTTCGCCGTCGCGGCGAAGAGGCACGACCTCAGCTCCCGCCGTCCGGCTGCGCCTCGACACCGCGCGTGTGGATCCGCTCCCCCGACGCGCTGAAGATGCTGACCACCTCGACCGGCCCCTCGGCCGTCGCGCTCACGCTGTGCGGCGTGCGGGTGTCGAACTCGGCCGCCTCGCCCCGCTCGATGATGTGCTCGTGACCGTCGAGAGCCAGACGCAGCCGACCGCTCAGCACGAACACCCACTCGTAGCCGTCGTGCACGCGCGGCGCGGGCGCCTCCTCCGCCGGCGGAAACGTCACCTTGTACGTCTTGATCGGTGAGTGCTCCAGCGTCAGGGGCGCGATCACCATGCCGTCGCGACGCTCGACCGGGCGACGGATGCGGGGATCCGCCGGCGTCGCGGGCAGCAGGTCGTCGATGCGCAGACCGAGCTGCCGAGTGAGCGGGAGCAGCAGCGCCAGCGACGCCTGACGCTTGCCCGACTCCAGCCGCGACAGCGTGCTCGGCGACATCCCGACGCGCGTCGCGAGGTCTTCGAGCGTCCATCCGCGGTCACGGCGTGCGGCGCGCAGGCGCGGTCCGATCTGGTCCAGGGCGGTATCCATGCCCAGAGCTTGCCATATCCGCAAGAACGTTTGCCATCGGCATCATCTGCGACGACGCTGAGGGCATGACGAACGAATGGGATGCCGTGATCATCGGCGGGAGCGTCGCGGGACTGAGCGCCGCGCAGATGCTCGGACGCTCGCGGCGGCGCACCCTCGTGATCGACGGCGGACGACCGCGGAACCGGTTCGCCGCGCACATGCACGGGGTGCTCGGTCACGACGGACTCGACCCCGCCGCGCTGCTCGAGAAGGGACGCGCCGAGGCTCGCGCTTACGGCGTGGAGATCGTCGAGGGCACCGTGACCGCGCTGACAGAAGATGGCGACACCCTCCGCGTGACGCGCGCCGACGGATCGCACGAGAGCGCCCGCACGGTCGTGATCGCCACCGGCATCCGCGACGCGCTGCCGGACGTGCCCGGGCTGGGCGAAGAGTGGGGCCGGAGCGTGCTGCACTGCCCGTACTGCCACGGGTGGGAGGTCGCCGGCGGGCGTCTCGGCGTGCTCGCGGGCTCGCCGGCGAGCCTGCACCAGATCGAGCTCGTGCGGCAGCTGTCCGACGACGTCGTCGCCTTCACCGCCGCGGCCGAGCCCCTCGGCGAGGAGACCGCCGCACGGCTCGCCGCCCGCGGCATCCGCATCGTCCCCTCGCCGGTGCGGGAGGTCGTCCCCGGCGCCGACGGGCTGACGGTCGTGACACAGGACGGCGAGGCGCACGTCGTCGACGCGGTGTTCACCGGCGGTGACCCGGTCATCGACCTCGCGTTCGCCGACAGCCTCACGCTCGCCCGGGCCGACGAGCCCGGCGCTCCCCTGGCGGTCGACCTGCGCGGCGCGACGAGCCATCCGCGGGTCTTCGCGGCCGGCAACGTCACCGCACCGTACGCCAACGTGCCGGTGTCGATGGGCGCCGGCTCGATGGCGGGAGCGGGGGCGAACGCGATGCTCGTGGCGGAGGACTTCGACCGCGCCGCCGCCGAGCGCACCGCGCGGCGCAACGCGGAGTGGGAGGACCGCTACGCCGCGCACGACCGCTTCTGGTCGGGCCGCGTCAACGCGACCGTCGCTGCGATCGTGAAATCCCTCGAGCCGGGGACGGCGCTGGACGTCGGCTCGGGCGAGGGCGGCGACGTCGTGTGGCTCGCCGAACACGGCTGGCAGGCCACCGGCGTGGACGTGTCGGCGACAGCCGTGCGCCGCGCGACGGAGTTCGCCGCCACCCGCGGCACGGAGGCCCGATTCGTCCACGGCGACGGCGCGGCGGCGGTCGAGGGTGAATTCGACCTCGTACTGGCGAGCTTCCTCCACTCCCGGGAGGCGGACTTCCCCCGCATCCGGATGCTGCGAGACGCCGCCGAGCGCGTCGCCCCGGGTGGGCACCTCCTCGTCGTCTCGCACGCGGCGCCGCCGCCGTGGGCGGTGCACGAGTCGACCGAGCACCACCCGGTCATGCGCACACCCGAGGAGGAGTGGGGCCTGCTGGGCCTCGACCCCGAGGTGTGGCATCCCGAGATCGTCGAGATCCGGCCGCGCGAGACGACGGCGCCGGACGGCACGCCCGCGCACCTGGACGACGGCGTGCTCCTCGTGCGCCGCGCCGCAGCGGCGAGCGACGCCGAGCTCCCGCCACTGTGGCCGGATCCGACAGCTCGGTGACCCGACGGGAGCTCGCCGCGGCGGCCCGCGGCCGGGAGGATGGAGCCATGACCGCATCCACCGCCACCGCCCTGCTCGTGATCGATGCGCAGGAGTCGTTCCGTCAGCGCGCCGACGAATGGGCCGAGACGGCCAACCCGCAGGTCGTGACGAACATCGACCGGCTCGTCGAGCACTCCCGCAGCGTCGGAGACCTCGTGGTGTGGATCACGCACGCCGACCCGGGGTCGGGCGGCATCTTCGATCCGGAGAATGGCTTGGTCCGAGTGATCTCCGACCTGTCCCCTGCCCCCGACGAGCTCCAGCTGCAGAAGACCACGATCAGCGCGTTCGCGTCGACCGATCTGGAGCAGCAGCTCACGCGCGCGGGCGTGCGGCGGGTCGTGATCTGCGGCATCCGCACCGACCAGTGCTGCGAGACGACGGCGCGGGCGGCGAGCGACCTGGGATTCGAGGTCGACTTCGTCACCGACGCGACGACCACCTCCGCCATCGCGGCCGGCGACACCTACGGCGCGGTGTCGGGCGACGACATCATGCGGCGCACCGAGAGCGTGCTCGCCGCGCGGGGGTTCGCGTCGATCAGGACGACCGCGCAGGTCGTGGCCGGGGCGTCCGTCGGCGTGTGATGCTCAGGCGGGCGCCGCCACGGGTGCGGGGGTTCCGCCCAGCTGCCGGGTCACGGTGGAGCAGGCGGCGCTGAGCGCCTCCACCGACGCCAGCATGCGGTCGCGGGTGAACCGCTGGGAGGGGCCGGAGATCGACAGCGCGGCGACGACCCCGCCCGTGGCATCCGACACCGGCATGGCGATGGAATTGACGCTGTCGATCGCCTCGTTGAAGGCGATCGCGAAACCGTCGCGGCGGTATTCGGCGAGGTTCGCTCTGATCGCCTCGTCGGAGAGGGGATGGTCCACCGCGTGATCGAGCGCGCGGTTGGCGAGCACGGCCTCGACCTGCTCCTCGGTGAGGGCGCCCATCAGCACGCGCCCGTTGGCCCCCGACCACAGCGGGTAGAGCTTGCCGAGCTCGGGCGCGAAGCGCAGCTCCTGCGTGCTCTGCACCTCCTCCAGGAAGACGCGGGTGTGATCGACGGCGACCGACAGCCCGACCGTCTCCCCCACGGCATCGCGCAGCGCCACCATCTGCGGGCGCGCGGCGGTGATGAGGTTCAGGCCGCTGTTGTAGCCGAGACCGATGAGGAGCGCCCGCGGGCCGATCATGTACTTCTGCGTGCTCTGATCCTGGGTCACCATGCCGGTCGCGGCGAGCGTGGCCAAAAGGCGCTGAACGGTGCTGCGCGGAAGACCGGCGGAAGAGGCGAGCTCGCGTGCGCTCGCCCCTTCCGCCAACGGTCGAAGGGCCCCCAGGACGTGGATCGCTTTGGCCACCGAGTTATCCAGAGCCGCGTCCACCCGCCCAGAGTAACCGACCGCCTTCGACGTCACTCCGAGGGGAGGCCGCTTCCGCGACGGGCATACAGCTCCAGCACGCTCTCGCGCGGGATGACTCCGCAGCGCGCCGCCCACTCGTCGTACGCGGCGCTGAACTCCGCCACGATCTCCGGATGCTGCGCGGCGATGTCGTGCAGTTCGGTGCGGTCTTCGACCATGTCGTACAGCTCCCAGTCGAGCCCGTACTTCTTGACCAGCTTGAGAGCGCCCCGGCGAACGCCGCAGTTGCCCTCGTGCTCCCAGAACAGCATCCGGTCCTCGTCCGTGGCACCCTCCCGGAGGGTGGGCATCATGCTGACGCCCTCCGCCGGCAGCGGGCTGCGGCCCGGGTATTCGGTCGGGTAGTCCACGCCCGCGACATCCAGCAGGGTCGACATCACGTCGGTCAGCTGGTGCGGCTGCGTGCGCAGCGTCGGGGTCGTGCCGAGCCCGGCCGGCCAGCTCACGATGAACGGTGTCGCGATCCCGCCCTCGTGGATCCAGTGCTTGTACTCGCGGAACGGCGTGTTCGACAGGTTCGCCCACGAGCGTCCGTACGTCGCGTACGTGTCTTCGGATCCGGGCACGATGCTCGGGTCGTTGCCCGGGCGCACCTCGCGGCCATCCCGCGTCTCGCCGTCGAACGTCACGTAGGTGGTGACGAACTCACGGGCGGTCTCGATCGGCATCTCCTCGGCGCAGCCGCCGTTGTCGGAGAGGAAGATGACGATGGAGTCCTCGAAGATGCCCTGCTCTTTCAGCTCACCGACGATGCGCCCGACGCCCTGGTCCATCCGGTCCAGCTGCGCGGCGTAGACGGCCATGCGGATGGCCTCCCACTCCTTGTGCTCGACGTCCTCCCACGCGGGCACGCGCGGGTCGCGGTCGGTCAGCGGCCAGTTCTCCGAGATGATCCCCGACGCGATGAGGCGCTCGAGGCGCTCTTCACGCAGCGCATCCCAGCCGGCGTCGAAGCGGCCGAGGTACTTCTTCACGTCCTCCTCCAGCGCGTGCAGGGGCCAGTGCGGCGCCGTGTACGCGACGTAGAGGAAGAACGGATCGTCGGCGTGGTCCGCGCGGTGATCCTCGATGAAGCGCACCGCGTTGTCGCTGATCGCGTCGGTGTAGTAGAAGTCCGGGTCGAGCGTCTCGTCCTCCACGTTCGTCTCGTCACGCGTGAGGGTGCGCGTGCGGAAGAAGCTGCCCGCACCCTCCAGCGTGCCGAAGAACTTCTCGAACCCGCGACGGGTGGGCCACGCATCCGTGGGGTTGTGGATGTCGCCGGCCATGTGCCACTTGCCCGAGACGTAGCTGCGGTACCCGGCCGGCTGGAGCGCTTCCGCGATGGTGACGCACCGGTCGTTGAGATTCCCCGGGTATCCGTCGGGGGCATCGTCGTAGTTCAGGATGCCGATGCCGGTCTGGTGCGGATGCAGCCCCGTCATGAGCGACGCACGCGACGGGCTGCAGCGGGCGGTGTTGTAGAACTGCGTGAGCATCGCCCCGTTGGCGGCGAGCGCGTCGAGGTTCGGCGTCTCCACCTCACCGCCGTAGCATCCGATGTCGGAGAAGCCCATGTCGTCCACGAGGATCAGGACGATGTTGGGAGTGGAGCTGGTCATTGCGGTGCTTCCTGCTTTCACTGGGCTGCCGGGGCGGGAGCGGACTGCGCTTCAGCGCGCGCCCGGAGGTCGGTGTCGACCTCCTGGTGCGCCGTCTCCTTGGCGAAGTACAGCGCCACGAGCGCGATGACGGCGGCGACCATGACGTAGATGGCGACCGGCCACGACGACCCTGAGATCGACACGAGCCACACCGCGATGATCGGCGCCACGGCACCGGAGGGAAGGACGCCCAGCTGGTACACGAGCGACATGCCGGTGTAGCGCACGCGGGCCGGGAACAGCTCGGCGAAGAAGGCCGCCTCCGCGCCGAACATGGTGCACGCGCCCATCGACCAGCCCAGCACCGTCGCCAGCCAGATGAACACGGCGACACCGGAGTCGATGAGCCCGAAGATCGGGAAGGCGGTGACGAGGGCGACGGCTGCTCCCGCCGCGAAGACCGGCCGACGGCCGAACTTGTCGGAGAGCTTGCCGGCGATCGGGATGATGAAGAACCCGATGACGCTCGCCACGAGCAGGCCGTTCAGGGCGTAGGAGCTCGACAGTCCGAGCACGGTCGTGGTGTAGGTGAGCAGGAACGCGTTGTACACGTTGAACGTGATGCTCTCGCTGAAGCGCGCGCCGAAGCCGACGAGCAGCTGCTTGGGGTACTTGCGGATGACCTCGAACACCGGAACCTTGACCACCTCGCCGGTCTCGACCATGTCCTTGAAGGCCTGCGGCTCCTCCACCTTCAGGCGGACGATGAGGCCGACGATCACGAGGACGATGCTCGCGATGAACGGGACGCGCCACGCCCACTCGACGAGCACCTCGTCACCGCCGAGGCTCGCGAGGTTCACCGCGACGGTGGACAGCAGCAGGCCCAGCGGCACGCCGGTCTGCGGCCACGACGAGAACAGGCCGCGCTTGCCGCGCGGTGCGTGCTCGAACGTGAGGATGGCCGCGCCACCCCACTCGCCGCCGAGGCCGATGCCCTGCAGCATCCGCAGGATGAGCAACAGGATCGGCGCGGCGACGCCGATCTGGGCGTACGTGGGCAGCACGCCCATCAGGAATGTGGAGATGCCCATGATCAGCATCGTGATGACGAGGATCTTCTTGCGGCCGATGCGGTCGCCGAAGTGGCCGAAGATCAGCCCGCCGATGGGGCGCGTGACGAAACCGGCGGCGAACGTGCCGAACGCGACGAGCGTGCCGATGAGCGGATCGAACTCGGGGAAGAACTCGCTGTTGAAGACGAGGGCCGCCATCGTCGCGTAGAGGAAGAAGTCGTACCACTCGATGATCGAGCCGAAGACGCTCGCCAGAACGGTATTGCGCTGCTGCTTCTTCACTCGCAGCTGATCGGTGTTCGCCATGACTCTCCTTTGAAGTGACGACTGGGTGATGCGGATGGGGCGATTCGGCCTGTCCCGAACTACGGGACGGCGTCCCATATTTGCCTCCCTGACTGTAGGGTGACAGGCATGGGCGCGTCAATGCCGCCGCGGGAGGAAGCGACGATGGAGATGCAGACCGCCACCGCACGGACGGGCGCCGGGTGCGGGTGCGGATGCGGATCGCCGTCGCGATCGACGCTGCTGCAGATCCCGCCGGCGAACCGCCCCGATCCCATCGTGGCCCACGGCGGATCGCACTCCGTGCCGCAGGCCCTCGTTCCGGCCGGGGAATTCGTCATGGGCGACTCGTCCGGCGACCACAACCCCGGCGACGGCGAACTCCCCCGCCATGTCGTGCGACTGACCGCGTTCTCCATCGACGCCACGACCGTCACCAACCGCGCCTTCGCCGAGTTCGTCGACGCCACCGGTTACCGGACGGAGGCGGAGACGTTCGGATTCTCCGCCGTCTTCCACCTCGCTGTCACCGCCCCCGCCGACGACGTCGTCGGGGTCCCACCGTCGACGCCGTGGTGGCGGGGCGTGCGCGGCGCCGACTGGCAGCATCCCGGCGGCGCCGGATCCTCGCTCGACGGCCTCGACGATCACCCCGCGGTGCACGTCAGCTGGAACGATGCGCAGGCCTACTGCGCGTGGGCGGGGCGGCGCCTGCCCACCGAGGCCGAGTGGGAGTACGCCGCCCGCGGCGGACTCGACGGCGCGAAGTACCCGTGGGGCGACGCCGAGGTCGACGAGGGCGGATGGCGGGCCAACATCTTCCAGGGATCGTTCCCCGACCGCAACACCGCGGAGGACGGGTGGGTGACGACGGCACCTGTGCGAAGCTTCGAGCCCAACGGGCACGGGCTCTGGCAGGCCGTCGGCAACGTGTGGGAATGGTGCGCCGACTGGTTCAGCGCGCGCACCTACGGGCAGTCCCCCACCGACGCGCCCACCGGGCCGCGCCTGGGCGCCGAACGCGTCCTGCGCGGAGGCAGCTACCTCTGCCACCTCTCCTACTGCAATCGCTATCGGAACTCGGCCCGCTCGCGCAACACCCCCGACTCCTCCATGGGCAACGCCGGCTTCCGGACGGTCGCGCGGTGAGGGCCCGGCCCCGGTTCCCCGGCTCCGTCTACTCTCAGGGCGACGAGCCCGACGCGCGCTTCACGCTCGCCAACGAGCGCACGTTCCTCGCCTGGATCCGCACGTCCCTCGCCTTCATCGCCGCGGGGATCGCGCTGGAGCTGCTCGGGGCGGAGCTGCACGCCGCGCTGCGGCTCGCCGCATCCCTCATCCTGATCCTCGTCGGCACCGCGACGCCGCCGCTGGCGTGGTTCGGATGGGCGAAGACCGAGCGCGCGCTGCGCCGGCGGGAGCCGCTGCCGGCCACTCCCATGGCGGCAGTCCTGGCGCTCGCGGCGACCGTGGCCGGCGTCCTGCTCGTCTTGGCGATCCTGCTTCGATGACGCTGTTCGATCCGGGGCTGCAGCCCGAGCGGACCGAGCTGGCCTGGCGACGCACCGCACTGGCGATCGGCATCGGATCGCTCTTCGCGGTGCGGCTGCTGCCGGCCGCGATGGGCAGCCCGTGGTGGGCGCTCCCCGGTTTCGCGGGAATCCTCCTCACCGCGGCGCTGTGGCTCGGCGCCCGCCGCCGACACCGCGCCGTCGCAGATGCCTTACTCGAGCACGGCGACCGCGCCGCACTGCCCGCCGGCGGCCTGCCGGCCGTGCTCGCCGCGGTCGTGACGCTCATCGGCGCGGGCGGGGTCGCCTCCGTCGTGGCGCACGCCGCTTCCGCCGGCGGCTGAGCCGAACGGCTACGGATGCTGCGCGACCGCCTGCAGGAGATGGGCGTTGCGCTGCGCGATGAGACGCCGGAGGTAGGGCACCAGCACGAGCCGTTCGGCGACTCGTCCCAGGACCGGGGAGCCGACGGTGATCGTGTCGGTCATGCGGGTGCGGCCGCCCAGCTCCAAGAAGGCGTGCTCGTGGCGGAAGACCCGGAACGGTCCGCGCACCTGCTCATCCACGAACCGCTGCGGCCGGTCGCACGCGGAGATGCGGGAGGTCATCGTGAACCACACCCCGAAATGTTTGGCCCGCCACGTCACCGTCTCACCGAGCCCGATGGAGCCGCTCGTGACCCCGGCGATCGCGCGCTCCCCGGAACCGGACATGGACGCCACGTGGGCGTCGATGCTGAGCGAGATGTCGAAGAGCCGTTCGGCGGGCGCATCCGAATCGGTCACGAGGGTGAAGGTCGAGGGCACCCGCTGATCATCTCAGCCGGCCGCGCCCCCCGCACTACTTCTCGGTGTCGTCGCCGGCGTCCACGACGGGCGCGTCGGGCGCGTCCTTGGCCGGACCCACACCGACCGGAACACCAGCGTCGGGGTGGTTCAGGTCGAACGCGGGACGCTCGCTGCGGATCCGCGGGATCGACGTGAAGTTGTGCCGCGGCGGCGGGCACGACGTCGCCCACTCCAGCGAGCCGCCGTACCCCCACGGGTCGTTCACGGTGATCCGCGGCGCCTTGCGCGCCGTGATCCACACGTTCAACAGGAACGGGATCATCGACGCGCCGAGCAGGATGGCGCCGGCCGTGGAGACCTGGTTCTCCCACGTCCACTGATCCTCGGGGGCGTAGTCGGCGTACCTGCGCGGCATGCCGTCCACACCCAGCCAATGCTGGATGAGGAACGTGACGTGGAAGCCGATGAACAGCATCCAGAAGTGGATGTAGCCCAGCCGCTCGTTCAGCATCCGGCCCGTCCACTTCGGCCACCAGAAGTAGAACCCGGCGAACATCGCGAACACCACGGTGCCGAACACGACGTAGTGGAAGTGCGCCACGACGAAGTAGGTGTCGGAGACGTGGAAATCCAGCGGCGGCGAGGCCAGGATGACGCCCGTCAGACCGCCGAACACGAACGACACCAGGAAGCCCAACGCGAAGACCATCGGTGTCTCGAAGGTCACCGAGCCCCGCCACATGGTGCCGATCCAGTTGAAGATCTTCACACCCGTGGGCACCGCGATGAGCATCGTCATGAGAGCGAAGAACGGCAGGAGCACCGCTCCGGTCACGTACATGTGGTGCGCCCACACCGCCACCGACAGTGCGGCGATCGCGATGGTCGCGTACACGAGGGTCTTGTAGCCGAAGATCGGCTTGCGGCTGAAGACCGGGAAGACCTCCGAGACGATGCCGAAGAACGGCAGCGCGATGATGTACACCTCGGGATGCCCGAAGAACCAGAACAGGTGCTGCCACAGCAGCACACCGCCGGCCGCCGGGTCGTAGACGTGCGCACCCAGAACACGATCCGCCGCCGCCGCGAGCAGCGCGGCCGCCAGGACCGGGAAGGCCAGCAGGATCAGGATGCTGGTCACCAGCGTGTTCCACGTGAAGATCGGCATGCGCCACATGGTCATGCCGGGCGCGCGGAGGGTGATGATCGTCGTGATGAAGTTCACGGCACCCAGGATCGTGCCGAACCCGCTCATGCCGAGCCCCAGGAACCAGAGGTTGCCGCCGACACCCGGTGAGAAGCTGGCGTTCGCGAGCGGCTGATACGCCGTCCAGCCGAATCCGGCTGGCCCTTCCGGAGTGAGATACCCCGCGACGGCGATGAGCGAGCCGAACAGGAACAGCCAGAACGACAGGGCGTTCAGGCGGGGGAACGCGACATCCGGTGCGCCGATCTGCAGCGGCATGATGGCGTTGGCGAAGCCCGCGAACAGCGGCGTCGCGAACATCAGCAGCATGATCGTGCCGTGCATCGTGAAGAGCTCGTTGTACTGCTCCTTCGTCGGCACGATCTGTATGCCCGGCTCGAACAGTTCCGTGCGGATGACGAGGGCCAGCAGGCCGCCGAACATGAAGAACATCAGCGACGCGATCAGGTAGAGATACCCGATCGTCTTGTGGTCGGTGGAGGTGATCCACCGGACGATGATGTTGCCCTTCTGCTCCACGCGCGAGGCGGTGAGCAGCGCTGCCTGCCGCGGGGAATCATCGAGGCGCCTTGAGGTGCTGCCTGCGGCTTCGCGTCCAGATCGGTCATCGGTTCTCGTCACCTCCGAAGCTCGGATGACGCGCGGATCACTGCTGGTCCAGGCGCGTGCCCCAGACGTACACCCCTATGCGCGCGCAGCGCGCCGGGTTGACCTCCCGGGCACGGTGTGGCAACCGGTGAGCCGAGGTTCGCAACCGCGGACGATTTCCTGCCTGTTACGACGTCATGAACCTCGCGTTGCCGCGCCGTTCCGTCGAGCGCTAATCGATTAGATTCACCTCATGACTTCTGCAGCATCACACGACGCCGAATTGTGGACCGGACGCCACGAGGGCAAGGACCGCCTTCGTGAACGCGTCTGGGCCGCGCTCCTGGAAGGCGGCGCCGTCGCCACCGACCCGCGCGGATCGATCCCCGACTTCGACGGGGCCGACCGGGCGGCGGCCAAGCTCGCGGAGCTCGAGGTGTGGCACTCGGCACGAGTGGTCAAATGCACGCCCGACGCGTGTCAGCAGCCTATTCGCCTGCGTGCACTGGAGGAAGGCAAGACCCTCTACATGGCCTACCCCCGCCTCGCGGTGTATCCGTGCTTCCTCCGCCTGACCCGGGAGGATCTCGACGCTCGCGGGGTGTCGTTGGAGGAGGCCTCGACGATGGACGGCGCGATCAAGTGGGGCCACCCCATCCCGTTCGAGGAGATGGAGCACATCGACCTCGTGAACGTGGGGTCCGTTGCTGCGACGGGCAAGGGCGCCCGCACCGGGAAGGGCGCCGGGTTCGCGGACCTCGAACTGGGCCTGCTGCGGGAGTACGGCAAGGTGGATGAGACGACAGCGGTCGCCACGACCATCCACCCCCTCTCGCTCGTCGATGACGACGCCATCTCGATCGAGCCGACCGACTCTCCCCTGGACTGGGTCGTGACGGAGGAGCAGGTCATCCAGACCCACACGCCATTGGCCGCACCGGCGGGTATCGACTGGGACCGGATCCAGCCCGACCAGCTCGTGACCATCCCGATCCTCGGTCGACTCGCGCGTGAGCGCGGGATCACCACCTGACCTTCCTCCCCTCCCCTCTCACCGTTCACAGCAGAAAGTAGCGCCATGAAACGCATCAGAGTCCTCTTCGCCGGAGCGGCACTCGCCGTCGCGGCGCTCGTCACGGCTTGCTCCGGCACCGCAACGACAGCATCCGACGAAAACGATTCGGAGGCCCCGCGCATCAAGTACGTCGTGAACGGCACGCTCGGCGACAAGTCCTTCATCGACTCCGCCAACCGCGGCCTCACACAGGCCGTCGACGAGCTCGGCTACGAGCTGAAGATCGTCGAACTCGGATTGGACGAGAGCGGTTGGGAGTCGGGCCTCGCCGACGCTGCGGCCGGAGACGATTACGACATCCTCGTCGCCGGCTCCTACTCGATGTCCGACTACGTCGGCCGGGTCGCTCCGGACTATCCCGAGAAGATGTTCTGGGTCTACGACGCCCCGCCCGACTACACCGGTGAGATCGGATGCTCCAACAAGTGCGAGAACGTGTATTCCGTCACGTTCAAGCAGAACGAGGGGTCCTACCTCGTCGGCTACCTCATGGCCGAGCTGATCGCCGACGGGCAGCTGCCCAACGCGGAGGGCCTCAGCAAGGTGGGCGTCGTCGGAGCGCAGGACATCCCGGTCATCAACGACTTCGTCGCCGGGTTCACGGGTGGGTTCGTTGACGGCGGAGGTTCGGAGTCGGACGTGCTCGTGCAGTACATCGGCGGCGACAAGGCGTTCAACGACCCCGCCCGCGGTAAGGAGATCGCCTCCGCGATCTTCGACGCGGGTGCTGCCGCAGTGTGGGGCGTGGCCGGCGGTTCCGGGGCCGGCGTGATGGAGGCGGCAGCCGAGCGCGACCTCTACTCGATCGGCGTGGACAGCGACCAGTACCTCACGGTCGCCGACGAGACGCTGCGTGACACCATCATCACCTCGATGGTCAAGAACGTGGATGCTGCGCTCTTCCGTGCGGCGGATCTGCACCTCAAGGGCGAACTGCCGTACGGAGAGGCCGAGATCATCGGCATCGCCGAGGACGGCGTCGTGATCGCCACCGAGAACGAGAACTTCGCGCGTCTGGTTCCCGCGACGGTGGCGGAGAGCGTCCAGGCGGCGCTCGAGTCGGTCAAGACCGGGCAGACGAAGGTACCCACGGCGTTCTGATGATCCGTCACTCATCCTCTACCGGGCCGGCTCACGAGTCCGGCCCGGTGGAGGCCGCCGCGCCCAGCGTGCAACTGATCGGCGTGGGCAAGCAGTACCCGAACGGCGTCCGTGCGTGCGTCGACATCGACCTCGAACTGGTCCCCGGCACCGTGCACGCCATCGTCGGCGAGAACGGCGCCGGAAAGTCGACGCTCATGAAGATCCTCTACGGTCTCGAGCGACCGAGCGTGGGACGCATCCTCCTCGACGGTGCGGACGTGCGCCTGGCGGCACCGGATGACGCAATCCGCCATGGCATCGGCATGGTCCATCAGAGCTTCATGATCGTGCCCGAGTTCACGGTCGCCCAGAACGTCGTGCTCGGCGGTGAACCCGCTCGTGCGGGCGTCGTCGATCGCGCCGCGGTGGCACGCGAGGTCACCGACGTCAGCGCGCGGTTCGGGCTTCCTGTGAACCCGAAGGCGAAGGCGCGGGACGTGTCCGTCTCGGTCCTGCAGCGCGTGGAGATCCTTCGCGCCCTGTACCGCGGTGCTCGCGTACTCATCCTCGACGAGCCAACAGCTGTGCTCACCCCCCAGGAGACGGCCGAGCTCTTCCAGGCGCTGCGCGCCTTCGCCGCCGCCGGCCGGAGCGTCGTGTTCATCTCCCACAAGCTTCACGAAGTCCTCGAGGTGGCCGACGAGATCACCGTCGTCCGAGCCGGTCGGATCGTCGGTCGGACGACCCCCGCGCAGACCTCCCCCGTCGAACTCGCATCGCTCATGATCGGCCGGCCGATGACGACAGCCCGGCGTGTGCCCACGCAGGCGCGGGGCGACCAGGTGATGCATGCCACAGGCCTGGAGTGCCGCAACGACCTGGGTCAGCTCGCGTGCACCGAGATCGACCTGACGCTGCGCGCCGGCGAGATCGTGTGTGCCGTGGCGGTGGAAGGCAACGGGCAGACCGAGCTCGTCGAGTGCATCGCGGGGTTGCGACCCGCCACGGCGGGAAGCCTCACCATCGATGGGCGCGACGTGACCACGTCGTCGGTCGCCGCGCGTCGCGCGCGCGGGCTCCGCCACATCCCCGAAGACCGCATGCGCAACGGCGTGGCCCTGCCGGAGACGATCGGCGACAACCTCATCGTCGACCGCGCCTCCTCGCGTGAATTCCGGTGGGGTCCGTTCCAGAGCATCCGCGCCATCCGGGCATGGGCGGAGACGGCGATCTCCCGTTTCGCCATCCGCGCCGCCGACCCGGACGTTCCTGTGGGCAGCCTGTCAGGCGGGAACATCCAGAAGGTCATCGTGGCCCGCGAGCTTCGCGACGGCGCCCGGGTCATCCTCGCCGCCCAACCCACGCGTGGCATCGACGTGGGCTCGATGGAGTTCGTCCACGACGAGATTCGCCGTGCCCGCGACGGGGGCGCGGCGGTGTTCGTCGTCACCGCCGATCTGGGTGAGGCCAAGGCGCTGGCGGATCGCCTCCTGGTGATGCGCGAGGGGCGCATCGTCGCCGAGTGGGATGACCCCGCCGCAGTCACCGACGAAGAGATGGGGATACACATGCTCGGGGCCGACCGGGAACCTCGGCGATGACCGCGCCGACGCAGAGCTTCACACCGGACCCCGAGTCTCTCGGGTCGGTGCACGGTCACGCCGCCGCCCTCGTCGACTACGACCGCAATGACGATCGACGGCGATTCCGGCGCGAGCGCCGCATCGGCGTGTTCGAGGGCGCCCTGACGACTCTCGGAACCATCGCGGTCGCGCTGCTTCTGTGCTTCCTCATCCTCTTGGCCACCGGCAAGGATGCGGTGGGGGCATACGAGTGGCTGCTGTCGGGGCCGGTTTCCCGGCCCACTCGGTTCGGGCGCGTGCTGTTGGAGACGACCACGCTGTCCATCGTCGCGCTGTCGGTTGCCGCTGCCTTCCGCGCAGGTCTGATGACCCTCGGCGCGGAGGGCCAGCTCTATATGGGCGCCCTCGCCGCGACGGTCGTGGCTCTCTTCGTCCCGCTTCCGCCCGGATGGGCGGTGATCGTCCCGTTGCTGTCCGCGATGACCGTCGGCATGCTCTGTGCCGCCCTGCCCGCATGGATGAAGGCGGCCCTCGGCGCCAACGAACTCGTCGCGACGCTCATGCTGAACGCCGTCCTCGTGCGCCTGTACTCGTTCGTGCTGACGAACTGGCTGACTCCCGAAGGTGCGACGAGCGTCGCCTCCGAGTACCTGCCCTCCGAGGCGCTGATCCCCGCGCTCACCGCCGTGTTCGGCGTCAACCTGGACAACGCCAACCTCATGATGTTCTTCATCCCCGTCCTCGCCGTGGCGGTGTGGGTGCTGCTGAACCGGACGCCGCTGGGGTACTCGGTGCGCATGAGCGGGAGCAATGCGCTGTTCGGGCTGTTCGGCGGCATCGCACCGCGACGGGTCATCGTGTGGTGCTTCCTCATCGGGGGCGCCATCGCTGGGCTCGCCGGCGCCCATATCGTTCAGGGCGTGAGCGAGCGCGCTCTGCTCACACTGTCGGCGGGTGTCGCATTCGACGGCATCATGGTGGCCATCCTCGCGCGGGCGAATCCGCTCTTGATCCCGATCGCCGCATTCTTCTACGCGTATCTGAAGGTGGGCGGCCTCGTCATGGAGCAGGAGATGTCGATCGGAACCGAGATCGTCAGCGTCATCCAGGCTCTCGTGGTGCTGATGGCATCCGCGCAGATCCTCCTCGTCTTGGTCCGCAGACGCCGAGCCGCATCCGCGGGGAAGGAGTTGGCGAAATGACGATGGATGTCGTCACGTGGTCACTGTTCATCGCCGCGGTGCTGCGGGTGGCGACGCCGATCCTGCTGGCCGCGGTGGGAGGACTGATCTCCGAGATCGGCGGCGTGCCAAACATCACGCTCGAGGGCAGCATGCTCAGCGGTGCGTGCGCGGGCGCACTGACCGCCGGCCTGACCGGCAGTCCTTGGCTCGGACTCATCGCAGCGGTGGTGGCCGGGGTCGTGCCGGGCCTCATCCTGGGCGTCCTCACGATCGAGTTCAAGGCCGATCCCATCGTGGTCGGCATCGGCGTCAATCTCCTCGCCGCGGGCGCGACGACGTTCGCGGTGTACACGCTGCTCGGCGACAAGTCGGGAACATCCTCCCTCGGCCGCACCGAGCTTCCGTCCGTCGACGTCCCGGCAGCGGAGGGCGTGCCGTTCCTCGGCAACGTGCTGTTCGGGCAGCACATCCTCACCTACTTCGCGTTTCTGGCGTGGGGCGTCATCGCCTTCCTCCTCGCACGGTCCCGCTACGGCATGCACGTGCGGGCCGTGGGCTCCAATCCCCTCGCCGCTCAGTCCGTGGGCATCTCCGTCCGCCGAACCCAGTACTCCGTCGTGATCATCGCCGGCGCCTTGTGCGGGATCGGTGGCGCGTTCCTGTCGATGGGCTACGTGTCGAGCTTCCTGCGCGATATGACCGCTGGACGCGGCTTCATCGCCGTGGCAGCGATCTTCCTCGGGGGGATGCGGCCCGTCGGCGTGCTGCTGGCGGCGCTCGCCTTCGGATTCTTCGAGGCCCTGTCCATCCGCCTCGGAAACTTCGATGTCCCCAGCCAGCTGGTTCAGGCGATCCCCTACGCTGCCACCCTCGTCGGACTCGGCATCTTCGCCTATCGGGACGTGCGGCGGCGACGCACCGCTCTCTACGGACCAGCCCCTCGGCGGCGACGTCAGCGGCAGCCGCAGCTCGCACGGTAGACCGGGCGGCACTCCAGCTGATGGTCCTTCGGGTCGTCGCGCTCTTCGAACAGGAGCGCGGCGACCCGCTCGCCGATGTCGGCGAAAGGCTCCACGATGGTGGACAGCTCAGGCACCGACGTGGCGGCCGCACTCACCCCATCGAAGCCGAAGACGGCCAGCTCGGAGGGGATCGCGATCCCGAGGACGCCGGCACGGTGCATGAGACCGAAGGCCAGTTCGTCGGTCGCGGCGAAAACCGCTGTCACGTCCGCCCGTTCCTTCAGCCAGTGCTCGGCCGCAGCGGAGGCGGATAACCGGTCGACGCCGCTGCGGATGATGAGCTCATCACCGTGCGCGAGCCCGGCCGCGCTCAGCGCGTCGCGCCATCCGCTCACGCGTGCACCCACCGGGCCGTCATCGTCATGATGACCGAGGCAGGCGATGCGGGTGTGACCGTGGCCGATGAGGTGCTCGACGGCATGGCGCGCCCACCGTCGATCGTCGACGGCGACGAGGGGGCCGGTATAGCCCTCCGGGCGGTGGTGGACGAAGACGACGCGCACATCGGAGGCTTCGATCAGACGGGCCAGAGAAGGGGAGGCTCCGAGTCCGGCGATCGCGATCCCGGGAACGCCCTCGTCGATGAGTGCTGAGGTGATGGCGACTTCTTGCGCGGGGTCGAAGTCGGAGTTCGCGATCATGACGAGGTGCCCGCGCCGGGCCGCCGCTTGCTCGATCGGAAGAGACAGCTCGACGTAGTACGGATCGATAGTGCCGGGCATCACCAGGCCGATGAACTGCGAATGCCGCGACCGCAACGTGCGAGCGCTTCGGCTCGGTCGATACGCGAGCTCGTCGATCGCGGCGAGCACCCGGGATCGCGTCGATTCGGACACCGGACGAGGACCGTCGTTGAGGACGTAGCTCACGACCGCTGTCGACGTGCCCGCTCGCTGGGCGACATCCGCGACGGTGGGTCTGCGCGGCTTGTCAGGTCTCACCCAGGGCTCCTCAGCTCGGTCCGATCCTATCGACGAGGCGGCGCACCCGGCGGCCGCCACTTCTTACCCGTGGCTCTGGGTCGTTAGATAAGGCGCCGGAGAAGGCCGGCGTCCGATGCTCGGTCGGTAATCGACTCGACCGAAAGGACCACATCATGTCCACCACATCTGGAGCCCTCATGGTTTCCGCAGCAGGGCTCGCCGAGGGTCACCGCGCCTTCCAGGAGTTCCTCCTCGCCGGCGAACGATACGTCGTCGCAGGCCTGGCCCGCCGGGGCGCTGAGGAGAGGTTCGGGGATTTCTATCGGAACCTCCCCGAGCCCGTCCGCCGAAACGCCGAGGGCTATTTCAAGAAACAGGCCCTGCTGGACAGATCGCAGCGCGTGGCCGTCATGGGCCCCTATGTCCAGATCGGGATCGCCATGCCGCTGAACGAGCGGACCGCAGCGGCACTGCCGCCGGTCAATTCCGCTGTTCGCAGCGAGCTCGCCGCCCTGCGGGGTGAGATCGTCGTCGCGCCCGGTGGTGTCGCAGCACCTCCACCGCCGCGGGCCCGATCGGTCAGGCACGTCGATCTCGTCCTGCAGGAGTTCACCGTGGAGAAGTCCAACGATGACACCTGGCGGACAAGGGCGACGGACACGGTGCATTTCGCGGTCACCACTCTCAGCGAGAAGGGCACCGTGACCACCAAGCTCTCCAAATTCGGGAGCCGGGACGAGGGCGAAGTCGTGAAAGTCGACGACGTCCGCCTCGCATCGATCGAACTCGACCGCAGCAGCACGGAGTACCCGCGGACGCTGTCCTTCAAGATCGACGCCGTCGAGAAGGACGATGGGAACTACAACGCCGTCCTGCAGGCTGCGAAAGAGTATGTCCAGGCCTACGTCACGGAAGCGCTGATCGCGAGAGGCATCATCGTGGGTGGGATGTGGGTGGGCATCCCCATCCCACCTCCGCTGGCGAACTACCTCGCGTCGTACGTCAAGGGATGGTTCGACTCGGCGGTCGACTGGATCGTCGGGCTGTTCGACAACCCCGACGACCTCATCGGCACCTACACGCGCACGGTCACACTGGCTGATGATGAGCTGCGGGCGGGCATCCCCTTCACTCACAGGTTCGTCGGGAACGACGGTCGCTGGAAGGTGGGGATGGCCGTCATGTTCCGCTGAGGATCCCATCGAGGGAGCGCAGCGCCAGCGCCACAGCGGCGCTGCGCTCCATCGCAGCCCCTCGGTTCCACCCGCTGCGCAGCCCCGCGCGACCCAGCGTCTCGATCAGGTGCAGTCGCTCACTGTCGACGGCGGAGGTGAGGAAGCCGAATTGAGCGGGCCCGACGAGCTCGGCGAGATGTGCGGCGGCACCGAGGAGAAGCGGGCCGTCGCGCACTCTTCCGACGCGTGATGCGAGGATGCCTGAGATCAGCAGTCCCTCGGTGAGCCCCCACACCCCGCCCAGATCGGCGAACGCGCGCAAGCCGTCGCCGGCCTCGGCCGCGCAGCGGCGGTGATCGCCCAGCGCAACCCATGCGCAGGCCCGCGACAGATGGTTCCACGCCCGCAGCTCGGGATCGCCGACCGTCGTCGTCACCTCGTCCGACAGATCGGCGGCCGTGACGGCATCCCCGTATCGACCGGCGGAGAGAGCGACGATGGATCGGAACAGCAGCGCCCATCCCCATTCCCACCGCGCGTCCGCGCCCCGCGCGACCGCGACGGCTTCGTCGAGAAAGGTGTCCGCGCCGTCGAGGTCGCCGCTCCCGATTCCCACGAACCCCAGGTAGGAGAGCGCGTGGGCCAGCCCGGCCGCGTCGCGCGTCCTTCGGCAGACGTCGGCCGCCTCCCCGGCGGCGCCACCCGCGATGGCCAGGTCACCTTGGATCGCGGCCAACGTCGCCGCGCCCATGAGCACGGGTGCGCGCTGGCGCGGTGTCAGCCGGTCGCTGTCCAGCACCTGTTGGAGGCGTTGTCGCCCCTCGGAGTAGTGACCGTGCAGATCCCAGAAGGGGTAGAGCGCCGCGGCCATCGCCGCCGCGTCGGCGTCGCGGCCCGACCCGAGACAGAACGTCATCGCCGCGCGGAGATTGTCGTGTTCTCGCTCGAGCCGGTCGAGCCAGAGCCCCTGAGCGTCTCCCCGCAGCTCCTTCGCCGCCCCGCCGGCCATCGCCGCGAAGTAGGCGGCATGTCGAGCGCACATGACATCGACGAGGCCACGCTGATGAAGACCGGCGCGGGCGTAATCGCGCATGGTCTCCAGCAGCCTGTACCGGTACTCCAGCGGCGACCAGCGGTCGGTCTGCACGAGCGACTTGTCGACCAGGCGCGCCAGCACCTCCGCCACCTCGGCGGCCCCGTCGCGCGTGGAGCAGACCGCCTCGGCCGCCTCCAGCGCGAAGCCACCCACGAAGACGCCGAGAGACAGCAGCGCCTCCTGCTCCTCCGCACTCAGGAGGTCGAAGCTCCACTCCACGACGGCCGACAATGTGCGGTGGCGGCGGTCGACATCGCGGTCGTTGACGTCGAGCAGGCGGAACCGGTCGTCCAGGCGATCACTGATCTGCTTCAGGCCGAGCGTCGAAACTCGAGACGCTGCGAGCTCGATCGCCAGCGGTACACCGTCCAATCTGCGGCAGATGTCGCTCATCAGGGGGACGCTGTCGCCCGAGAAGCGCAGACCGGACTGGGCGGACTCCGCGCGCTCCGCGAACAATTGCACCGCCTCCGGCCAGACGCCGGTGTCCGCGCGTTCCGCGTCGACGGCGAGGCCGTCGAGGGACAGGACCACCTCACCGGTCACCTGCAGGCGTTCGCGGCTCGTGCACAGGATCCGAAGTCGCGCACATGCGTGGAGCAGGACGGCGGCGAGGGCAGCGACGTCGTCCACGAGAAGGTCGCAGTTGTCGAAGACGAGGAGCGTCGGCGCGTTGCGAAGAGAGTCGATGAGCTGGTCGAGCAGCGAGCGGTCAGAACGCTCCGGAACGTCCAGCACATGAGCCACCGTCGGCTGGAGCAGCGTCGCGTCGGACACGGGCGCAAGGTCGACGAGCCATACTCCGCCGGCGTTCTCGCTCGCGTGGGACCTGGAAGATTCGATAGCCAAGCGACTCTTCCCCACCCCGCCCACCCCGACGATGGTGACGAGTCGCCCGGCCGCGAGGAGGCTGTCCAGTCGAGAGGCCTCGGCCGCCCTGCCGACGAACCTGGTGAGGGAGCGGGGGAGGTTGTCCCGGCGCGGCAGGATCACGTCGGGGTGGGAGGGCTGGAGATCGGGATCGTGCCGGAGCATCCGGGTCCGGAGGTCCTGCAACTCGACCGAGGGGTCCACCCCCAAGGCGTCGGCCAGGAGGTTCCTCAGCCTGTCGTACTCATCGAGGGCTTCGGACTGCCTCCCGCCGCAGTACAGGGCGACCATGAGCTGGCCTCGCATTCGCTCGCGCAGCGGATGCTCGGACAGGAGAGCGCGCAACGGGCCGACGGCTTCACGGTGCCGCCCCAGGGCGAGGTCGGCTTGGATGGCGTCCTCTGCGGCCTGGAGACGCAGCTCGGAAAGCTCTGCGATCGTCGGCTGGGCGAAGTCGCAGTCGGCGAGTTCGGGCAGCGGCTCCGACCTCCACAGCTCCAGCCCGGCGCGGAGATGACGCGCTGCGCGTTCCGGATCGCCGCGAGCGAGGTCGTGCCTGCCCCGCTCGGTCAGGGAGCGGAAGAGCGTCGCATCCACAGCGTCATCCGCCACCTCGACGGCATAACCGGACGGGTGGCGCACGAGCAGGTTCGTGCCGCTGTCGACCGCGCGGAGGCTGCGCCGGATCTCGCTCACGCGGACGTGGACCATGTCGTGCGCGCTGGCAGGCGGGGACGATGACCACAGGATGTCCATCAGGCGATCGGTCGAGACCACCTCGCCCGGAGTGACCAGAAGAGCCGACAACAGTCTCCGATGGCGAGGACCCCCGACCGGAACGAGCCCGGCAGTCGTCGTGACCTGCAGCGGACCGAGTATCGAGAATCTCATCGCCATGGCTCCCGATCCGGGATCGGCCCGCCGCCGGGGCTTCCGGCATGCTCGCCTCAGCTCCGATTGTGACACCACGGCCCGGGGGCCGCATCCTGCTGCGCCGCCGAGGTCAGGCGGGCGGAACGATGACGTCGCGCACGAGCGCGTCCAGCTGCGCGTCGGCCTCCAGGAACTGACGCAGCGTGGTGCGGGCTGCCCCGAAGTCGGCGAACTCCGACGGTGCCATGCCGTCGATCTCGTACGCGCGACGGAACTCGCTGAGCCGCTGGAGCTCGGCGAGGATCTCCGGCGCCACCGGCACGTCGATGCGGTCGTCGGCGGGGATCGCGTTCTCGTTGATGCGGGCCTGCCAGTCGAACGGCGGGGAGACGACGAGGTCGCCGCCCACCAGCTCCGCCCACTGCAGGTGGTTGCGGAACGCAGCCGAGAGGATGCGGCTGCGGTAGCCCCGCTCGGTGAAGACGGCGTGCGCGTGCTTGAGCGCGGCGACGCCGGCCCAGTCCAGCACGCCGGGCGTCACGAGGATGCGGTTGTCCGCCGTCCACTTCTTCAGCCAGTCGTCCAGGCGACCGCCCATGATCGTGACGACGTGGCCGAACTCCTGCTCGGGGAGCCCGTCGGCCGCGCGCCGGTCGAGGGCGCGCTCGAGGGCTGCGCCGACGGCGACGGCCTGCGGCACCGTGAAGCTCAGCGTCGCGTTGATGCTGACCCCGCGGTAGGCGGCCTCCTCCATCGCGGCGATGCCGGTGGCGGTGGCGGGGATCTTCACGATGATGTTCTCGGCGAGCTGCGAGAACTCCACCGCCTGCGCGACGAGGGCGTCGGCGTCGCGGTGCAGACGCGGGTCGGTCTGGATCGACAGGCGCCCGTTGCGGCCGCCGCTTTCGGCGAACGCCGGCTCGAGCAGCTGGGCGGCGGCGATCGAGAGCTCCTTGACGGCCTGCCAGCCCAGCTCGGACTCGCCCCACGTGGGGTGCTCGGCAGCGAGCTCGCGCAGGCGCGGCACCCACACCTCGGGGTTCTTCTTGATCGCGGCGAAGGCGATGACGGGGTTGCACGTCGCACCGACCGCACCGAACGCGATCGAGCGGCGCAGCTCGTCGGGGTCGGCGGAGTCGTTCCACAGCACGGTCGGTGTGGTGGCGGCGGCGCGGGCGAGGGAGGCGAGGTCGCTCTCGAGCATCGTGGACATGGCGGTCACTCCTTCTCGGAAGCGGGTGCGGGGACGGCGAGCTCGCCGGTGAGGTACTGCGCGCGGCCGAAGCCGAACGACCAGTCCTGCGGGCCGTTCTCGACGTAGCCGATGAAGACGTCCTCCCCCGCGACCCCGACGGCCTCGAGCCGCGCGGCGATCTCGGCGTACAGGCGCTGCTTGGCCTCATCCGTGCGCCCGCGCTGCGTGAAGATCTGGATGACGACGGGGTCGGTGCGGTCGAAGCCGAGACCGGCGTCCTCCGCGATGATCGTCGCCGCCGGGCGCGCGGTGATGACCTGGAAGCGGTCACGCTCGGGGATGCCGTAGACCTCGACGATCGCGTCGTGGATCGCGGTGGCGATCTCACGCGGATTGGTGCGGGCGTCGCTGTGGTCGATGCGGACGAGTGGCATAGGACCTCCCTTGCTCAGACTTTGTCCGATCATATGCACATTTCCCCTCGTGTCAACATTCCCCGCCGACGCCTCCGGCCGCTTCCCCGCGAGAGTGCACCCCACCGGCGAGACCGCGGCCTTATGTCGGGGTTTCGCCGGTGGCGTGCAGTCTCGCGGGGAGGGCTTCAATCGGGGCGGCGCCGTGGTGCCGCGCACGACGAGCGAGGGCTCCAGCGTGCGGCGGACGTCGACCGGATCCTCCCCGGCCAGGCGTGCCCGCAGGAGCTTGCCCGCCTCCCGGCCGACCCCCACGCTGTCGTCGTCGACGGTCGTGAGGTCGATGAGCCGCGTCTGGGCGAGCGCGGTGTTGTCGTAGCCGACGATCGAGAGGTCGCCCGGCACGTCGCGTCCGAGCTCGCGCGCGGCGCCGAGCGCGCCGATGGCCATGACGTCGTTCGCGGCGAAGATCGCCGTGACGCCGGGATGCTCCCGCAGGAGGGCGAGCGAGCCGTCATATCCCGCGCGCTCGGTGGCGGGCCCACGGTACGCCGTCGCGCGCGCGAGGGCCCCGGCATCCCCCATCGCCGCCAGGAAGCTCTCCCGCCGCGTCTGCCCGGCCCCGCCCACGACCGACAGATGGCCGATCTCCCGGTGTCCCAGGCCGAGGAGGTACTCGGTGGCCAGGCGCGCGCCGAGCACGTCGTCGTTGCCGACCGCGTCCACGCCGTCGGGGACGTCGGCGCGGGTGCCGGCGATGACGAACGGGGGTGCGGCGTCGCCCAGGAGCACGTGCGGGACGTCGCGCGCGACGATGATGCCGTCGGCGCGCATCGACAGCAGGCCCTCGACGGGATCCTCGACGCCGGCGGCGGTCGCCGTGTCCACGACGCTCAGCCGGTAGCCGTCGGGACTGAGCACCTCGTCGAGCCCGCGGAGCAGGTCGACGAACCAGGGGTTGGCGTAGTCGTCGATGAGCACGCCGACCAGGCGCGTGCGCCCGGCGGCGAGCGCGGCCGCAGCGCGGCTGGGCCGGTAGTCCAGGTCGCGGATGGCGCGCTGGACGGCCTCGCGCGACGCCGCACTCACGCCGCCCGCGCCCCGCAGGACGAGCGAGACGAGCGACTTGGACACCCCGGCGGCTTTCGCGACGTCGTAGATCGTCGGCCGGCCATTGGCCATCTCACGCCCTCCGTATTCGTGTTTGACAGGACATATGCACAAGAGTAGCCTCCCCGTATGGAGCGCTCCACACGAGTCTCCCACCGCACCGGCGCGATCGGAGCGGACCCGCCCCACTCCCCGGGAGAAACCATGAGCACGACCGACATCGGCGTCGCCGTCATCGGCGCCGGCATGGCCGGCAAGGCCCACGCCGCCGGCTACCGCACCGCCCCCACCGTGTACGACAGCACACTTCCGCCCGTGCGACTCGTGTCGATCGCCGACGCGTACGCCCCGCTCGCCGAATCCACCGCCGAACGCTTCGGGTTCGAGCGGTTCGACACGTCGTGGCAGGCAGTCGTCGAGGCCGACGACATCGACGTCGTGAGCGTCGTGGTGGCCAACGCGCTGCACCGCGAGATCGTGGAGGCGCTGCTGGCCGCCGGCAAGCACGTCCTGTGCGAGAAGCCGCTCTCCGACACCCTCGCCGACGCCCGCGCGATGGTCGCCGCCGCGGAGGCCGCATCCACCGTCGCCCGCATCGGCCTCACGTACCGCCGCTCCCCCGGCGTGGCCCACATCCGCGACCTCGTCCGATCGGGCCGGCTCGGGCGCGTGCTCAACGTCAGCGGCCACTACTGGACCGACTACGGCTGCAACCCCGACTCCCCCATCAGCTGGCGCTACAAGGGTCCGAACGGCTCCGGCGCCCTCGCCGACGTGGGCAGCCACCTGACCTACCTCGCCGAGTTCGTCGCCGGGGCGGAGTTCGCCTCGGTCCGCGGCGGCACGCTCAGCACCGTCATCCCCAGCCGTCCCCGGCCCCTCGGCGCGGTCGTCGGGCACGAGGGCGGCGCTGTCTCCAGCGAGCGCGAGGCGGTCGAGAACGACGACATCGCCGCGTTCTCGGGCGAGTTCGCCGGCGGCGGCACCGCGACCCTGCAGGTCTCACGCGTCGCGGCCGGCCACGCGAACTCCCTCGTCTTCGAGGTGTTCGGCGAGAAGGGGTCGGCGCTGTTCGACTTCCGCCGTCCGGGTCAGTTCGAGCTCTTCCTCCCCGAGGCCGAGGACGCCGGCTACCGCACCGTCACGCTCGGACCCACGCACCCCTACTGGCGCGGCGGTCTGGCGATGGATGCGCCGGGCGTGGGCGTCGGGCAGAACGAGGGTTTCGTGTTCCAGGCGCGGGCCTTCCTCGAAGAGGTCGCCGGCATCCCCGAGTCTTCGTCGCTGCCGCGCAACGCCGGCTTCGACGAGGGCCTGCACAACATGCTGCTCATCGATGCCGTGGCCCGCTCCGCCGCGCTCGGCGGCGGCGCCGTCACCGTTCCCGCGACGACCCCCGTCGCCGTCTGAAAGGTCCGACATGCGACTCGGCCTGTACAACGCGATCCTGCACGATCGCACCCTCCCCGAGGCCCTCGAGGTCATCGCCGGTGCAGGGCTCACCGGCATCGAGCTGAACACCGGCGGGTTCCTGCCGGCGGTGCACGTGCCCACGTTCGACGACATCCTCGTCAGCGACGCCGCGCGCGACGACATCCTCGCCGTCTTCGAGGGCACCGGCGTGGAGATCGCCGGTCTGAACGCCAACGGCAATCCGCTGCATCCGACCACCGCGATCGGGCAGAAGCACGCCGAAGACGTGCGCCGCTCGATCCGGCTGGCCGAGCGCCTCGGGCAGCACCGCGTCGTGACGATGTCGGGGCTCCCCGGGGGCGAGCCGGGCGCCACGCGCGTGAACTGGGTCGTCAACGCGTGGAATTCCGCCGCGCTGGACATCCTCGACCACCAGTGGGACGTCGCCGCGCCCTTCTGGCGCGAGATGGACCGCTTCGCCGCCGATCACGACGTCAAGGTCGCCCTCGAGCTGCACCCGCAGAACCTCGTGTTCAACGCCGCCGACGTGCACAAGCTCATCGACCTCACCGGCGCCACCCACCTCGGTGTCGAACTCGACGCGTCGCACCTGTTCTGGCAGCAGATGGACCCCGTCGCCGTCGCGCGCCACCTCGGCCCGCTCGTGCTGCACGCCGCCGCGAAGGATGTGCGCATCAACCCGCAGTGGGCGCAGCTGAACGGTGTGCTCGACAACTCCTTCCGGCGCCTGTCCCCCGACGAGGCGCGCACGAACCTCGGCGGCGACGAGTGGGCCAACGAGTGGCCGGCCGAATCCGCGTGGGATTTCGTCGCGCTCGGCCGCGGACACGACGTCGCGTACTGGACGCAGTTCCTGCGCGCCCTGCACGAGATCGATCCCGACATGTTCGTCAACATCGAGCACGAAGACGTCTCCCTCGGCCGCGTCGAGGGAGTGCGCGAAGCCGCCGAGGTCCTGAAGGCAGCGGATACCGCACTGCAGGACGCCCTCGTCCGATGACCCGGAACCTGAACATCGGTCTCATCTCCGTCGGCTGGATGGGGCGCCTCCACTCGCGCGCGTACCTCGCGACCGCGCACCACTTCCCCGAGCTGCCCGTGCGCGCGGTGCTGCGCACGGCCGCCGATCCCGACGAGGGCGGCCGGCGCCACGCCGTCGAGGCGCTCGGGTACGAGCAGGCCGTCGTGGATTACCGCGACCTGCTCGCCGACCCCGGGATCGACGCCGTGTCGATCTGCTCGCCCAACTTCCTCCACCGCGAGATCGCCGTGGCGGCAGCGCGGGCGGGCAAGCCGTTCTGGATCGAGAAGCCGATGGGCCGGAGCGCCGCGGAATCGCGCGAGATCGCCGAGGCCGCCGCATCCGCCGGTGTCGTGACGTCGGTGGGGTTCAACTACCGCCACGTCCCGGCGATCGCCGAGGCGCGCCGGCTCGTCAGATCCGGGGCACTGGGCGTCATCACGAACGTGCGGGCGAGCTTCCTCGCCGACTACTCCGCCGATCCGGGCGGAGCGCTGACGTGGCGGTTCCTGCAGGAGCGGGCGGGGTCGGGCGTCGTGGGAGACCTGCTGTCGCACGGCATCGACCTCGCGCAGTTCCTCGTCGGGCGGATCGCGAGCGTGACCGCCGCACAGGGGACCTTCATCGCCGAACGGCCCCTCCCCTCCGCCGGCGCGGCCGGCCACTTCTCCCGCGGCGCCGCCGGCGGGCCGGTGGGCCCGGTCGAGAACGAGGATTACGCCGCTGTCATCGGCCGGTTCGACTCCGGGGCGATCGGCGTCTTCGAATCCAGCCGCGTCGCGGTGGGCCCGCACGCCGAGTACGTCGTGGAGGTCTACGGCACGAAGGGGGCGCTCCGGTGGGACTTCCAGCGGCTCAACGAGCTGCGCCTGGCCGATGACCGCGCCGGCTACCGCACGATCATGGCCCACCCCGGATACGGCGAGTTCGCGCGCTTCCAGCCGGGACCGGGCACGAGCATGGGCTTCGACGACCTCAAGACGATCGAGGCGTCGCTGTTCCTGCGTTCGATCGCCGAGGGGCGCCAGCTCGCGCCCTCGGCCGCCGACGGGTGGGCCGCCGCCGAGGTCGCCGACGCCGCCCTGGCCAGCGCGCGGCACGGCGCCTGGGTCGAGGTGCCCGCCGTCACCGGCACCACGACGTTCGACACCGCCTGAGCGGCGGCGACGGCAGAACCGCCCGCACCCCGAGGGGTGCGGGCGGTTCGCTGTCCTGCCCGCGGGTCAGGTGCGGACGCGACTCTTGACCGTGTAGATGGCACCGGTCGTGACGTCCTCCTCGAGGGCCTCGAGCGTGCGCCCGCGGGTCTCGGGGATGAACCGCCACACGAACAGGAGGGCGAGCGCGCCGACCACGGCGAACAGGAAGAAGGTGCCGGTGATGCCCACCGCATCCACGAGGGAGAGGAAGTACAGCGACAGGAACCCGTTGGTGACCCACAGCATGAACACCGAGACGCCCATGCCGAGGCCGCGCATGTGCAGCGGGAAGATCTCCGACAGGTACACCCACACCGCGACGTTCAGGAAGGTCTGCATCGAGCCGACGAACACGACGACCAGGAACAGGATCACGAACGGGCGGATGGGGTTCCCCACCTGCAGCGTCATCGAGGCGATGCCGATCAGCAGATGGCTGACGGTGGTGAGCGAGAACCCGATGATGAACGTCTTGCGGCGGTCGAGGCGGTCCATCATGGCCAGCGCGATGAAGGCACCGATGACCGCGATCACGCCGGGGGCGACGTTGGCGATGAGGGCGGCGCTCTCAGAGAAGCCCGACTCGATGAGCACCGTCTGACCGAAGTACATGATCGAGTTGATGCCGGTCAGCTGCTGGGCGATGCCCAGGCCGATGCCGATCAGGAGGATGCGCAGGAGGTTCTTGTTGCTGAACACCGCACGCCAGCCGATCTGGCCGGCTTCCTTCTCCTCCTCCGCGATCTTCGCCAGGTCGCCGAGCTCGGCGATCGCGCGGTCTTCGGACCGCACGGTCTTCAGGACGGCGAGCGCCTCATCGTTGCGCCCCTTCTCCACGAGCCAGCGAGGCGACTCGGGCACCCGCAGCATGCCGACGAACAGCGCGATGGCCGGCAGGGCGCAGATGGCGAACATGATGCGCCACACGCCCTCGACGTGGTCGAGCGTGTTGCCGATGATGGCGTTGATGACGAACGCCGCCAGCTGCCCGACGACGATCATGAGCTCGTTGCGGCCCGCGAGCGACCCGCGGATCTCGTACGGCGCGATCTCGGCCAGGAAGACGGGCACGACGGTGGATGCACCGCCGACGGCGAGCCCCAGGAGCACCCGGCCGAGGACGAGCACCGCCAGGTTCGGGGCGAAGACCACGAACACGGTGCCGACGAAGAACAGCACGGCCAGGAGGATGATCGTCTTCCGCCTGCCCCAGCCGTCCGAGAGACGCCCGCATGTGACGGCGCCGATCGCGGCGGCGAAGATGAGCGACGACGTCGCCACCCCCTCCGTGAAGGGGTTCAGGCCGAGCTCTGCCGCCATGGGCCGCAGGGCGCCGTTGATCACGCCGGTGTCGTAGCCGAACAGCAGACCGCCGAACGTGGCGATCAGGGCGACGACACCGAGGCGTTTGCGGTGCGGACCTGTCCCCAGCGGGGGGAGGTTCGACTCCGACAGACCGCCGGCGGTATGTGAAGTAGCCATCAGGACTCCTTTGTCGGGTTTCGCGGGCAGAGAGCCCACGGTTCACCATTGGGGGTATCGTGCCAGATGTCAGTATGTCCTGTCAAACTTACATTTGCAGTTCGCGCAGCCGCGACAGCTGGAAGCGCGCGGACTCGTCGGCGTTCTCGTCCTCGGCGAACACGTTGGAGACGATGAGGGCGTCCTCGCGGTCGAGGTAGCCGATCGCGCGGAGCGTGCCGAACAGCTCGCCCCAGTCGACGTCGCCGTCGCCGATGTTGAGGTGCTGGTGCACGCGGGCGGTGTTGCCGGGCGGGTTGGAGATGTAGCGCAGGCCGTGCGAGCGACGGTGGTCGAACGAGTCGGCCGCGTACACCGCGCCCAGCCGCTCGCCCACCATCGGTAGGAGGGTGGCCGCGCGGTCGCCGTAGTGGAAGGTGTGCGCCGCCACGTAGACGAATCCCACCCGGTCGCTGTCCAGGCCCCGGAGGATGCGCCAGGCTTCGAGCCCGTCCTCGACGAAGTCGTCGGGGTGCGGGTCGAAGTTGAGGGTGACACCCTCGCGCTCGAGCACCGGGAGGAGCTGCTCCATCGAGCGGTAGAAGGCGTACTCCGACTCCTCCTCGCGCTCGGGGCGGCCGGAGAACTCGGTGTTCACGATGGGCGCCTCCAGCTCCGCGGCGATCCGGATGTACCGGGTCGTGTGGAACACCGCCGCCTGCCACTGGTGCTCTTCCGGCCCGCCGAAGCGCTGCACCGGGAGCACCGACGTGATGGTCACGCCGGCATCCCGCGCACGCTTCTTCAGGGCGGCGATCATGCCCGAGTCCACCTTCGGGTGGTGGAAGTGGCGGCCGAAGTCGGGACTGGGCGTGAGCTGGACGTACTCGTAGCCGAGCCGCGCGACCAGGTCGGGGAACTCCAGCAGGGGCACCGTGTCGTTGTACGGCGTCGGATCGAGAGCGATGCGGACCATGGTGCCTCTTTCCGGGTCAGGCGTAGAAGGCGGGGCGGGCGGGGGCTTCGACGGGCACGATGCCGCCTTCGAGCGCGCGGACGCCGGCCTCGCACGCGAGCGCGACGAGGTACCCGTCCCACGCGTTGGGGCCGTCGACGAGGGTGCCCCCGTGCACGGCGTTCACCCACCGCTGGATCTGCGCGTCGTAGGCGGCGGCGAAGCGCGTCGTGAAGCTCATGTGATCGGCGATCGAGAACGATCCGTCGCGCCACGTCTGCAGTCCCGCGGGCTGGCCGATGCGGGCGAGGCCCTTCTCGAACACCGCCTCGGTGGCGACCTGGTAGCCGAACTGCACGCTGACGTTCATCTCGACGTCCACGAGCACGCCGTTCTCCAGCTCCATGATCACCAGGATCGGTTCGCGCAGATGGGCGGGGGAAAGGCTGTTGCGCCGCGGATGCTTCACCTCGACGCTGCGGATGGGAGAGCCGGCGAGCCACGGCACGACGTCGAACTCGTGCACGACGGAGTCGGTGATGAGCATCGACTGGGTGTAGCTCTCGGGCACCGACGGGTTGCGGTGCGCGCAGCGCAGCATCATGAGCTCGCCCGACTCGCCCGACTGCACGAGCGCGCGGAGGGCGGCGTACTCGGCGTCGAAGCGGCGCATGAAGCCGACCTGGATGTGCGGGCGGTCCAGCTGCTGCTCGCGCTCGAGGACCTGCCACGACGACGCGGAGTCGGGCGTGAGCGGCTTCTCGCACAGGATCGGCAGTCGCGCCTCGAGGGCCGGCATGAGGACGGGCTCGTGGAAGGGCCCGGGCACGGCGATGAGCACCGCGTCGACGGCGTCGGCGGCGATGGCGTCCTCGACGCGGGCGAAGGTCGCCGCCGCCGGCGCGTTCGCCGCGGCCGCCGCGGCGCGCCCGGGGTCGGGCTCGACGACGGCGGAGACGACGGCGCCGGAGATGCGGTTCGTGATGCGGGCGATGTGGTCGGCGCCCATCTGGCCGGCGCCGACGACGCCGATGCGGAGATCGTTGGTCATGGTGTTGCCTTCCGGAGGATCAGCGGACGCGGGCGAAGTGCGTGCAGCCGAAGATGTGCTCGCGCGTGCGCTGGGCGATGGGGAACGGACGGTCGACGTCGCACCCGTACATGTCCTGCTCGACGATGGCGAAGATGTCGGAGTCGATGTCGGCGACGGCCTCGATGATGGGGGCGAGGTCGGGCACGCCGTACGGCGGTTCGATCATGATGCCCTGGGTCACCGCATCCGCGAACGGCACGTCGTTCTTCAGCACGTCGAACAGGAGCGACGTGTCGACCTGCTTCAGGTGCAGGTAGCCGATGCGATCGGGGCGCTCCTGGATGAGCTTGACGTTGTCACCGCCGTAGTACGCGAAGTGTCCGGTGTCCAGGCACAGGTTGGTGTACCGCGGATCGGTCTCGTCGAGGAAGCGCACGACCTCCCGCGTCGTGCCGACGTGGCTGTCGGCGTGGGAGTGGAACTGCTGCGCGACGCCGAACTCCTCCAGGAGGGCCTTGCCGAGGCGGTCGTGGCCGGCGGCGAGCTTGGCCCACTGCTCGTCGGTGAGGGTGCGCGATTCGAGCACCTCACTCGTGGCGTCACTGCGCCACAGGTCGGGGATCACGACCAGGTGCTGCGCGCCGAGCTTCGAGGCGAGACCGGCCACGGCGAGGGCCTGATCCCACGCGCGCTGCCACTGGTCGTCGCCCTTGTGGAACCCCGTGAACACGGTGCCGGCCGAGAGCTTGAGCCCGCGCGTGCCGAGTTCGTCCTCGAGCTGGTGGGGGTCGGTGGGCAAATACCCGTACGGTCCGAGCTCGATCCACGTGTAGCCGGCGGCGACGACCTCGTCGAGGAACCGCTGCCACGGCACCTGCTGGGGGTCGTCGGGGAACCACACGCCCCAGGAGTCCGGTGCGGTGCCGATGCGCAGGCCTGCGCCGGAGTTCACGACGATGTCGGCGTCGGCGGGGATGGTGTCGGTCATGGTGTTCTCCGGTGGAAGGGGTGGTCGGGGTGATCAGCCGAGGAGGGGCTTCTGGGCGGCCTGCTGGGCGAGGTACTCGTCGCGGGCGCGCCGGGTGGATTCGAGCGTGGAGACCTCGGCCACCGGCACGTCCCACCAGCCGTCGCCCTCGGGGGCGTAGACGAGCGGGTCGCTGTTGATGTGGATGAGGGTCGCGCGCTCGGATGCCTTGGCCGTCGCCATCGCGGCCTTGAGGTCGTCGATGGCCGCGGGGCCCGGTTCGATCTCGATGACGTCCATGCCGTAGCTGCGGGCGTTCATCGCCAGGTCGACGGGGAGGATGTCCTCGCCCTGGAAGTTCTTCGCCTCCGGGTCGTACTCGCGGTACAGCGTGCCGAACCGCTCGGAGCCGACCGTCTCGGAGAGGTGACCGATCGAGGCGTAGCCGTGGTTCTGGATGAGGACGACGATGAGCTTGATCCCCTCGGCCACGGCGGTGACCAGCTCGGTGTTGAGCATGAGGTACGACCCGTCGCCGACCATGACGATGACGTCGCGGTCATCGCCGGCGGCCAGGAGGCCGCGCTTGGCGCCGAGACCGCCGGCGATCTCGTACCCCATGCACGAGAACGCATACTCCACGTGGTAGCCGAGCGGATCGCGCACGCGCCACAGCTTGTGCAGGTCGCCGGGGAGCGACCCCGCCGCCTGCACGACGACGTCCTCCGGGGCGCTCGCGGACTGCACGGCGCCGATGATCTCGGGCTGGCCGGGCAGGGCGCTCCCGCTCGGGGCGAACGCCTCGTCGACGAGCGCGTCCCATCCCGCCTTCTCCCGCGCGATGCGCTCGGCGTGCCCGGGCGGGACGGCGTAGCCCTCGAGCGCCTCGGCGAGCTCGGTCAGCGCCTCGCGGGCGTCGGCGACGACCGGCAGCTGCGTGCCGTGCTTGTACGCGTCGAAGCTCGCCACGTTGATGTTGACGAAGACGACGTCGGGGTTCTGGAATGCCGTGCGCGAGGCCGTCGTGAAGTCGCTGTAGCGCGTGCCGATGCCGATCACGACATCCGCTTCGGCGGCCAGGCGGTTGGCGGCGAGCGTGCCGGTCGCGCCGACGCCGCCGAGGTTCTGCGGGTGGTCCCACGCGAGGGCGCCGCCGCCGGCCTGCGACGTGCCGACCGGGATGCCGGTGGCCTCGGCGAGCGCGCGGAGCTGCTCCTCGGCGCCGGAGTACAGCACGCCGCCGCCGGCGACGATGAAGGGTGCGCGGGCGGCGCGGATCGCGGCGACGGCGCGGGCCAGCGGCGCACGCTCGGGACGCGGGCGGCGGATGTGCCACTCCCGGTCCGCCAGGAACTCCACGGGCACGTCGATCGCCTCGGCCTGGACGTCTTCGGGGAGGGCGATCGTGACCGCCCCGGTCTCGGCCGGGTCGGTCAGCACGCGCATGGCGGCCAGCGCGATGGAGTACAGCTGCTCGGGGCGCTGCACGCGATCGAAGAACCGCGACAGCGGCCGGAACGCGTCGTTGACGGTGAGTCCGATGTCCCACGGCTGCTCGAGCTGCTGGAGCACCGGGTCGGCCACGCGCGTGGCGAACGTGTCGCTGGGAAGCAGCAGCGCGGGCAGGCGGTTGGTCGTTGCCAGGGCCGCGGCGGTGAGCATGTTGGCCGCGCCGGGACCCACGGATGCCGCGGAGGCGAGCGTCGCGCGACGGCGGTGCATGCGCGCGTACCCGACGGCCTGATGCACCATGGCCTGCTCGTTGCGCGCCTGGTAGTAGGGCATGAGGTCGGGCTGGTCGACGTTGGCCTGCTTGAGGGCCTGGCCGATGCCGGCCACGTTGCCGTGGCCGAAGATCCCGATCATGCCGGGGATCGTGCGCTCGCGGATGTCGCCGTCGACGGTCCATTGGTGACCCAGGAACTCCACGAGCGCCTGGCTGACCGTCATCCGCTTCGTCGCCGCCATCAGTGCTGGCCTTCCGTGTCGTGTCCGAGGGGCAGCCGGGGGTCCATCTTCTGCCCGTTCCAGGTGTCGCGCACCCACGCGTGCGCCGGGTCGTCGCTGATCAGCCATTCCCGCTCGGGATCGGGGCCGGCCATCACGTTGAGGTAGTAGAGGTCGTACCCCGGGGCGGCAACGGCCGGGCCGTGGTAGCCGAAGGGCACCAGCGCGATGTCGCCCGAGCGCACCATCGCGTTGATGTCGATCTCCCCCGCCGGGGAGGAGTACGTGCTGAACATCCCGAACGCCGCATCGCCGGGGGCCGCCGCATCCGCCACCGGCGCCGCCTCGAAGTAGTAGATCTCCTCCAGGCGAGACTCGTGGCCGGGTACGTGCTCGTCGTGCTTGTGCGGCGGGTAGGACGACCAGTTCTCCGCCGGGGTGATGACCTCGCACACGATGAGGCGCGCGGCGTCGAGGGCCTGGGGCGTGCCGAAGTTGTGCACCTGGCGGCTGGACGCGCCCGCGCCGCGCAGTTCGACCGGGGTCGCTTCGGCGGGGATGTACTGCCACGGGCGCGCCTCCGCCGTCGGCGCCTCGGCCACGGCGACCCGTCCGGTGCCGGTGATCTCGGCGGTCGTCCCCGTCGGCAGGTACAGCACGTCGGTGGGGCCGGCGAACACCGACGCCCGCCCGTGCAGCCGCGTCTCCCACTCGCCGGGGTGGTGGCGGTGGGTCACTCGGAACTCCCCCGCGAGGGGCACCACGATCCGCTCGACGCCGCGCTCGTCCAGCGCGACGGTGTCGCCCTCGGCGAGGTCGGCGATGCGGATGCCGGTGTGCTGCCAATCGGGCGTCGACGCGTCGACGACCGATTCCCAGTCGCCCTGCGTGAGGGCGCCCCGGCGGTGGAACCAGCGCTGGTCGGTGCTGCTCATGACGTGCTCTCGTGTCAGTCGTTCTGGGGGAAGCCGAGGTTGATGCCGCCGTGATCGGTGTCGTGACGGGTGGCCGGGTCGATCCAGCGGGCGGTGATGGCCTTCTCCCGCGTGAAGAAGTCGAACCCGTGCACGCCGTACGCCTTCGCGTCGCCGAACAGCGACTGCTTCCATCCGCCGAAGGAGTGGTAGGCCACGGGCACCGGGATCGGCACGTTGATGCCGATCATCCCCACCTGCACCTCGTTCTGGAACCGGCGGGCCGCTCCCCCGTCGTTGGTGAAGATCGCCGTGCCGTTGCCGAACTGGCCGGAGTTGATGAGGTCGACGCCCTCGTCGTAGGACTGCACGCGCACGACCGACAGCACCGGTCCGAAGATCTCCTCGGTGTACGCACGCGAGGAGGTCGGGAGGTCGTCGATGAGCGTCGGGCCGAAGAAGAAGCCGTCTTCGTGGCCTTCGACGCTCAAGCCCCGGCCGTCCACGACGATCTTCGCGCCGTCGGCCTCGGCGATGTCGACGTACGTGGCCACCTTGTCGCGGTGCACGTCGGTGATGAGCGGTCCCATATCCGGCTCGACTCCGTCCACGCCCGCACCGTTGCCGATCCGCAGCTTCGCGATCCGCTCGCTGATCTTCGCGATCAGGTCGTCGGCGACCGGCTCCACGGCGAGGACGACGCTGATGGCCATGCACCGCTCCCCCGCCGCGCCGTAACCGGCGTTGACGGCCTGATCGGCGACGAGGTCGAGGTCGGCGTCGGGGAGGACGAGCATGTGGTTCTTCGCACCTCCCAGTGCCTGCACGCGCTTGCCGTGCTTCGAGGCGGTCTCGTAGATGTACTGCGCGATCGGCGTCGAGCCGACGAACGAGATGGACTGCACGACCGGGCTCTCCAGGAGTCCGTCGACGGCGAGCTTGTCGCCCTGCAGCACCGTGAACACGCCGTCGGGAAGACCCGCCTCCTGCCACAGCTTCGCCAGCCACAGCGCCGCCGACGGGTCCTTCTCGCTGGGCTTGAGGACCACCGCGTTGCCGGCGGCGATCGCGACGGGGAAGAACCACATCGGCACCATCGCGGGGAAGTTGAACGGGCTGATGATGCCCACCACGCCCAGCGGCTGCTTGAGGGAGTACACGTCGATACCGGTCGAGGCGTTCTCGCTGAAGGCGCCCTTGATCAGATGCGGGAACCCGGTGGCCAGCTCCACGACCTCCTGACCGCGCAGGATCTCGCCCATCGCGTCGGAGACGACCTTGCCGTGCTCGGCCGTGATGATCTCGGCCAGCTCCTGCTTGCGGGCGTTCAGCAGCTCCCGGAACGCGAACATGACCGCCTGGCGCTTGGCGATGGAGTATCCGCTCCACAGCTGGTATCCGCGCTGCGCCGACGCGAGCGCCTCATCGATCTCGGCCTGGTCGGCCAGGGCCACCTCGGCCTGGACGGCGCCGGTGGCCGGGTTGAACACCGGCGCGGTGCGGCCGGAGGTGGATCGACGCTCGGCGCCGTCGATCCAGTGCGAGATGACGCGGACGGCGGACTCCACGTCGCGGGCGGGGGCGGTCTGTGTCGTGCTCATGAGCGCTTCCTTCGGTGTCAGAGGCTGGGGTGGACGAGGCCGGCGGCGATGTCGACGGCGGCGGCGACATTCCCGTCGGGCGGATAGAGGAGGGTGCGGCCGACGGTCAGGCCGCGGACGCCGGGGAGGCTCAGCGCGTCCTCCCACGCGGCGAAGGTCTCGTCGGGGTCGACGCCGGAGTCGCCGCCGAGCAGGAGCGTCGGCATGGTCGTGGCGGCCATGACGCGCTCCATGTCGTCCACGACCGGCAGCTTCATCCACGTGTACGCGCTGGATGCGCCCAGACCCGAGGCGATCGCGACGGAGAGGATGACCGCGTCGGTGGACAGGTCGTTCACGATCCGTCCGTCCACCCACCGGCTCAGGAACGGCTCGAGCATGATGGGCAGCTCCGCCGCGGCGGCCTGCGTGACCGCGTCGGCCATCGCCGCGAGCGTGGGGGCGGTGCCGGCGTCGTCGAGGTTCACGCGGATCAGGGTCTTGGCGACGTCGATGCCGGCCTCGACCATGCTCGGCACGTCGTACCCGGTCATGCGGTCGTCCATCTCGAACGACGCTCCGCGCAGGCCCCCGCGGTTCATCGAGCCGACGATGATCTTGTCGTCGAGGAGGCCCAGGGCCGCCAGGTCGTCGATGATGTCGGGGGTGCCGAGCACGCCGTCCACACCCGGGCGGCTGAGGGCGGTCGCGAGGCGGTCGAGCAGGTCGTAGCGGTCGGCCATGGCGAAGGGGTTCCGCCCCACCGCGAGGGCGCCGCGGGCGGGATGGTCGGCGGCGACGATGAACAGCCGCCCGTCCCCCCGCAGCAGATCGCGACGGCGGCGGCTGGTGAGCGTCTCGCGCACCGCGCGCGGTGACGACGCGCGCAGGTCGCGGAGCCGGTCGAACGCCTCGGGTGCCAGGAACTGTGCAGCCATCAGCGCTCTCCTCCCTCGATCAGGGCGACGACCTCGTCGTGGGTGGGCATGGCGGTGGAGCACTCCAGCCGGGATGCCACGATGGCACCGGCGACGTTGGCGAAACGCAGCACGCGCTCCAGGTCCCATCCCTGGAGCAGTCCGTGGCACAGCGCGCCGCCGAACGCGTCGCCGGCGCCGAGGCCGTTCACCACGTCGACGGGGTACGGCGGCACCTCGACCGTCTCGCTCCGGGTCTTGGCGAGCACGCCCTTGGGGCCCTGCTTGACGATCGCGAGCTCGACACCTCGGTCGAGGAGGGCATCGGCCGCCCGTTCGGGTTCGGTCTCGCCGACGGCGATCTCGCACTCCTCCCGGTTGCCGACGGCGACGGTGGCGTACTCGAGAGCCCGCGAGACGTGTGCGCGCGCTTCGGCGGGGTCGGCCCAGAACATCGGGCGGTAATCCAGGTCGAAGATCGTGCGGCCGTCGGTGCGCGCCTGCAGGGCGGCCAGGTGCGCCGCGCGGCTGGGCTCCCGGGTGAGGCCGGTGGCGGTGAACCACAGGATCTTCGCCGCCCGCACGGCCGCCAGGTCGAGGTCGTCCGCCTCGATCGTGAGGTCGGGCGCCTTGGGCTCGCGGTAGAAGTAGAGCGGGAAGTCGTCGGGCGGGAAGATCTCGCAGAAGGTCACCGGCGTCTGCAGCGTCGGATCGACCCGCACATACCGGTTGTCGACGCCGAGGCGGTCGAGCTCGCGCAGCAGATAACGGCCGAACGGATCGTCGCCGACGCCCGAGACCAATGCCGTGCGATGGCCGTACCGGGCCGAGGCGACCGAGACGTTGGCTGCGCTGCCGCCCAGGTACTTGCCGAAGGTCTCGACATCTTCGAGCCCGACGCCGGACTGCAGCGGGTACACGTCGACGCCGAGGCGCCCGAAGGCCAGCACGTCGAAGGGGTCAGGGGTTTCGGTCATACTCCGCTGTACAACTCTCCGCGGACGGAAGATCCGGGCCCGCATCGTCGGAACATTTGTCCTGACAATAGCACAAGGGGAGGTTTCCGCAACCCGGATGCCGCGAACGGACATGGAGGCCTCCATGTACGATTGTCGCGTCAATAGACGGAGGATGGGGGCTCTGCATGGCCGGCGACGTGGTGCAGTTGGATGATCTCTTGGCGACGCTGGACCGTACCGGCCCCATGCCGCTGTACTTCCAGGTGTCCTCGGCGATCGAGCGCGCCATCCGGTCGGGCGAGATCGCCCCCGGCGCGCGCCTGGAGAACGAGATCGCGATCGCACAGCGGCTCGGACTGTCCCGTCCCACCATCCGGCGCGCGATGGAGGAATTGGTCGACAAGGGTCTCCTCGTGCGCCGCCGCGGGATCGGCACGCAGGTGGTGCAGGGCCAGGTCACCCGCCAGGTGGAGCTGACGAGCCTCTACGAAGACCTCCAGAACTCCCACCACGCCCCGGGAACGCGCGTGCTCGTGCACGACACCCGGCCCGCCGACGACGCCACCGCCGCCGCCCTCAGCGTCCCCGCCGGCTCCGACGTCGTCTACCTGCGCCGCCAGCGCTCCACCGACGGGGTTCCCGTCGCGGTCCTGGTCAACTACCTCCCGCCCGACTTCGCCGACATCACGACCGATCAGCTCGAGGCGAAGGGGCTCTACCAGATCCTGCGCGCCCGCGGCGTGACCATCCGCGTCGCCAACCAGCGCATCGGCGCACGGCGTGCACACGGCGACGAGGGCGAGCTCCTTGACATCGACAAGGGCGGTCCCGTGCTCACGATGGAGCGGGTCGCGTACGACGCATCCGGCCGCGCCGTGGAATTCGGGCACCATTGCTACCGGCCCGACATGTACAGCTTCGAGACCACCCTGGTCGCGAAGTAGCGGCCGATCGGCGACGGCCGCCATAGCGGCACGGCGTCCACGCGTCCAGGGTGCGGAGTCATCCAGGCCTGACGGCTAGCGTGACCCCATGCCCGACACCCTCCGCCGCACCCGATGACCTCCGAGCGCACGACCTGGCGCGCGGATCAGGGCCGCCTCGCCTTCCACGTCCACGCGAGACCGGCGGAGGCGACGCACGGCCCGCCCGTGGTGCTCGTGCACGGCATCGGGATGTCGCACCGCTACTTCTCGCGCCTGCAGGACGTGCTCGGCGGAGACCACGCGGTGTTCAGCGTCGATCTGCCCGGATTCGGGGGCCTCCCCAAACCGGGCACCGACGTCGACGTCCCCACCATGGCCGCCGCGCTGGCAGACGTCGTCGCCGCGCTGGAGGTGGGCCCGTGCATCCTCGTCGGCCACTCGATGGGCGCGCAGTGGGTCGTGGAGCTGGCGGCGCAACGGCCCGACCTGGTCTCGCACGCCGTGGTGATCGGGCCGGTCTCCGACTCCGAGCATCGCTCCGCGGCTGCGCAGTCGCTCGCGCTCGCACTGGACTGCCTGGGCGAGCCGCCCCTGGCCAACGCGATCGTGTTCACCGACTACGTGCGGTGCGGCATCCCGTGGTACCTGACTCAGGTGCGCCACATGATCGCCTACCCGATCGAGGACCGCGTGGCCGACCTGCGCGTGCCGCTGCTCGTCCTCCGCGGAGAGCGCGATCCGATCGCCGGGATGCGGTGGTGCCGGATGCTGCGCGACCGCGCCCGCCACGGCGACTTGGCCGTCATCCCCGGCAGCCGCCACGTCGCGCAGTTCTCCCGCCCCCGCGCCGTCGCCGACGCCATCACGACCTACGCGGGCGCCGTGGCGGGTATCGACCGGTGATCAGGCGCGCCGCCCGCGACGCGGCATGGTGGGTCGCCGACTACGCCTACGCCGCGACGTGGCAGGCGCGCGCCTTCCTCAATCGCACCGATCCCGCGACTTTCCGCTCGGGACCCGAGGTGGCACTGGTGCTTCTGCCCGGCGTCTACGAGACGTGGAAATTCCTGCAGCCCCTCGCCTCCGCCCTGCACGAGCGCGGGCACCCGATCCACATCGTCGACGTGCTGCACCGGAACAGCCGGCCCGTCACCGAGATGGCCGTGCACGTGACGCGGTATCTGGACGATCACGATCTGACCGACGTGATGCTCGTCGCCCACAGCAAGGGCGGCCTCGTCGGCAAGCAGGTCATGATCGGCGAGGCCGGCTCCCGCGTGCGCGGGATGGTCGCGGTGGCGACCCCGTTCGGCGGGTCGCGCTACGCGCGCATGATGCTCTCGCCGACGCTGCGCAGCTTCTCCCCGCGCGACCGCACGATCGTCGCGCTCGCGCAGCAGCTCGAAGTGAACGCGCGGATCACGTCGGTCTACGGGCTGTTCGACCCGCACATCCCGGAAGGGAGCAAGCTTCCGGGCGGGCGCAACGTGCAGCTGGAGACCGGCGGCCACTTCCGCATCCTCGCGCATCCGCGCGTGATCGCCGAGGTGGAACGGATGTCAGCTGCCGCCTGACGGACGCCGCTCGCGCGCCGCCTCGCGGTCGTGCTCCGCCGACTTCTCCTGCAGGAACCTGCAGAGGTCGGCCGCGAGCTGGAGCTCCACGCTCAGCTCGTCGAGCTGGTCGGGGGTGATCACGCTGTCGTGCGGACGCGCCTGAAGGGTGATCTCCCAGCGCTGCTCGCCCGGCGCGACCGGCTGCATGAACATCTCCGTCGTCGCGTTGACCAGGCGCACGATGACCAGTCCCGTGTCGCGTCCGTCGCTGCCGTCCTGCAGCGCCACGTGCCCGTGGATCTCGCGCCCGTCGGCGCGGAACTGATCCATCCAGTCCTGCAACAGGGCCTGTGTGCGGTAGGGCATGGTGGTGTCGCTTTCTCACGGCTCGCCGACCCAGGAGGCGAGGTCAGATGTGATTTTCGCACGCCCGCACCCCTGGTCGAGACCACGCCCGGGGGATCGGCTCAGCTGCGACGCACGAACACCCGCCGCACCATCCGCAGCGCGACCCAGCCACCGAGGATCCACGGCCCGGCGACGAGGATCGGGTCGATCCAGGCGTGCCGCAGATCGACGCGGCCGCGTCGCGAGGCGATCGGACGCAGCCGCGGCTCGGCGAGGATGCCGGTCTCGGTGATCGGGTTGTCGGGGCGCGTCGTGAACAGCGACCGCACGTGGGCCCCGGTGGCCTCCACCCGGTCGCCGAGCACGAGAAGCAGCCAGTGCGCGGCGCGGCCCTCGCTGTAGCGCGCGTAGGCGTACCGGCGGATCGCTCCGGAGACGCCGTGCAGGGGCTGGGCGGTGCCGTACACCGCGGTCAGGTGCGCGTGCTCGATCGAGCGCTCCCGCCGAGGGTCATCTCCCTGGCGCTCGGGCTCGGTCCAGTGGGCGCCGGTGGCGCCGGGGTCGAAACGCTCCTTGGGGAAGGACGGACGGTCGGCGGGGTCGAGGTCCGCACCCCATCCCGGGATGCGCGCACGCAGTTCGTCGGCGCTGGGCGGGGAAACGGGCTTGTCGGGCGTGTAGGGCATGAATCCTCCGTCGCGGTTCTCACGCGCCCGGCACGATGACCGGCTTGATGCAGTCATCGAGCTTGGACGAGAACATGTGGTACCCCTCGGCGATCGCGTCCAGCGGGATGCGGTGGGTGATCATGTCGCCCGGGCTGATGAGTCCGGCCCGGATGTGTTCGAACAGACGCGGCCACTGTCGCTTCACCGGCGCCTGGTTCATCCGCAGCGTCAGGCCCTTGTTGAGGGCGTCGCCGAACTTCACCGCACTGAACAGCGGCCCGTAGGCGCCCATGACGGAGATGTTGCCGCCCTTGCGCACGCCGTCGATCGCCCAGTTCAGAGCGATGGGCGACCCGCCCTGCAGCTTCAGCTTGGCCGAGGTGATGTGCTGCGTGAGGTTGCCGTCGGCCTCGGCCCCGACCGCATCGATCGCGACGTCGGCGCCCAGGTGGCCGGTGAGCTTCTTCAGCAGCACCACGACGTCGTCGTGGTGGGCGAAGTTGTGCGTCTCGGCGAACGCGAACTCGCGCGCCTTCGCCAGACGGTAATCGAGGTGGTCGATCACGATGACGCGCCCCGCCCCCATCAGCCACGACGACCGCGCTGCCGCGAGCCCCACGGGACCGGCGCCGAACACCACGACCGTGTCGCCCTCGGAGATGTCGCCCAGCTGCGCCCCGAAGTACCCCGTCGCGAAGGCGTCGGTGAGCATGAGCGCATCGTCATCGCTCAGCCACTCCGGGATGATGGTCGGCCCGACATCGGCGAAGGGCACGCGCACCATCTCGGCCTGGCCGCCGTCGAATCCGCCGGCGGTGTGGGAGTAGCCGTAGATGCCGCCGAGGGCGGTGGCGTTGGCGTTGACGTTGTGGCAGTTGGAGTACAGCCCGCGCGCGCAGAAGAAGCACGTGCCGCAGAAGATGTTGAACGGCACCATGACCCGATCGCCGGGCTTGAGCGTCTGCACCGACGAGCCGACAGCCTCGACGCGTCCGATGAACTCGTGCCCGAAGGTGTGGCCGATCCGGGTGTCGGGGATCATGCCGTGGTACAGGTGCAGATCCGATCCGCAGATCGCCGCCAGTTCCACGCGCACGATGGCGTCATTGGGGTGCTCGATCCGCGGATCGGGCTTCTCTTCGACCCGCACTTTGTACGGGCCGCGGTACACCATCGCCTTCACAGGATCCTCCTCCTGCCCGCCGGAACGGTCGGGCGCGGTACGTCAGGGACGATCGTCGACAGCCGTGTCGTCGCCGTCGTCATGCGCGTCGAGCTCCCCGGACTTCTCCGTGATCTCGTCGTCGCCGACGTCGCCTTCGGCCTGGCTGGGCTTGTCCGGCAGGGAATCGCTCATGTCGCTCTCCTCCGTTCGCGGCACCGCCGATGCGGCGCCACCGCTCCACTCCACCGCGTCGGTCACGATCTCCGAAGGGGGTTGACCCGAACGACTCGGATGAAGAGGATGCTGTGCCGGTCAGCCGGCGGCGTCGTCGGTCAGGGTCTCGAGGAGCGCGGCCAGGCGCTCTGCATCACCGTCGGCCGACGCGGCGAGCGCCCGCTCGAAAGCGGCGTCGAACCGTGTGAGCGCCGACCAGGGCTCGGCGGAGAGGTCGACGGTCACCGTCAGCCGGTTGACCCGACGATCATGGGGGTCGACCTCACGACGCACCGCCCCGCGTTCCTCGAGGCGGTCGATGAGGGCCGTGACTCCGGCGGAGGTGATCCCGAGATACTCCCGCAGCGACGTGGGCCGGGAGCGCGGGTGGCCGGCGATGAACAGCAGCGCCCGCGCGTCGAACTCGTTGACGCCCAGCAACTGGCGGGCTTCGGTCAGCGACGCCTGGCGCGCCTCGACATAGCGCCGCAGGGCCCGGCTCAACGCCGATGGCTCGCCGACGCCGGCCTCACCCGGTCCGTCGTCGTGATCGCTGTCCGAAGCCATGCGGGAAGACTACCGAGACACGTCGTTATTACGAAATTCTATCTAAATAATCGAGCTATCTGTATACTGAGTGACGAAGAACAACCGAAGGAGCTCGCAATGGGCCATCTGTACTACGGCGGGTCATTCGAGCCCATCGACATGTCCGACCGCCTGCTCGCGCACGTCAAGGTCGTCATCGCGACCAAGCTGCGCCGCGGCGAGAGCTTCACCGTATCGTGGCGCCACCCCGAGCAGGGACGCTCCACGATCTGGCTCCACCCCGCCATCGAACTGCGGTTCGTGTTCGCCTCACCCGAGCCCGAGATGCTCGACAGCGCGCTCCTGCAGCGCTTCGCCAACGAGGCGGCCACCGCCGCGGGGCTCGTGCTCGACCTGTCCGACGCATCCCTGTCCTCTCCCGTGCCCGAAGGGCGCTGACACCCTCTCCCGTCCAGCGCAACCCTCTCCGCCGGTTCGGCGGGTCCGGATAGCGTGACGACACGGAGAAGGGGGACGGATGTCTCGGAACACACGAGTACTGCGCTGCAGCCCGGAGGACGTCTTCCGGGTGCTCGAAGACGGCTGGCTCTTCCCGGCCTGGGTCGTGGGGGCCTCGCGCATGCGCGAGGTCGGCGACGACTGGCCGCACAAGGGCAGCAGCCTGCACCACTCCTTCGGCACGTGGCCGATGCTCCTGGACGACGCCACCGAGGTGCTCGACTACGATCCGCCGCGCCGGCTCGTGCTCAAGGCCCGCGGATGGCCCATCGGTGAGGCGCGCGTCACGATCCACGTGAAGCCGCACCCCGACGGGTCGATCGTGCGCATCCAGGAGGAGGCGATCGCCGGGCCGGGGGCACTCATCCCGGCACCGATCCTCGACGTCCCGCTGCAGCTGCGCAATCACGAGACGCTGCACCGGCTGGCCTACCTGGCCGAGGGCATGGCGGAGCGGACGGCGCACACCACCGCCCATGAGGAGGATTCGGCCACGCGCGAGGACTCCGCCCCGCGATGACCGAGCTCGACGCGGTCGTCGTCGGCTCCGGCCCGAACGGGCTGGCCGCGGCCGTCACGCTCGCCCGCGCGGGCCTGTCGGTGCGGGTCTACGAGCGCGCCGATCACATCGGTGGGGGCTCCGCGTCGGCGGAGCTGACCCTGCCGGGGTTCGTCCACGACACCTGCTCGGCGGTGCATCCCCTGGCCTTCGAGTCACGCTTCTTCCGGGAGTTCGGCCTCTCCCGTCGCGTGGACTTCGTCGTGCCCGACGCCTCCTACGCGCAGCCCCTCGACGGTCGCGCCGCCGCCGTGGCCTACCGCGATCTGGAACGCACGGCGCAGACCCTCGGCCGGGACGGCGATGCCTACACGCGGCTCATGCGACCGCTCGCCGAGCGCGCGGGCGAGGTCGCGGAGTTCACCGGCGGCGCTCTGCTGCGCGTGCCCCAGCATCCGGTGGCCGCCGTCGCCCTCGCCCTTCGGGCGCTCGAGCAGGGCACCCCGGCCTGGAACGCGCGCTTCGCCGACGACGCCGCCCCGGCGCTGATCACCGGCGTCGCCGCGCACACGATCCTGTCGCAGCCGAGTCTGGCCGCCGCGGCGGCCGGGATGGTGCTCGCCACCTACGGGCACGCCCGGGGGTGGCCAATTCCGGTGGGAGGCAGTCAGGCCATCGCCGACGCGCTCGCGGACGACCTGCGCGCGTCCGGCGGCGAGATCATGACCGGCACCGAGGTGCGGTCGCTGGCCGACCTGCCGCCCGCGCGTGCGGTGCTCCTGGACGTCACCCCCGACGCCCTCCTCCGCATGGCGGGCGACGTCCTCCCCTCCCGGTATCGCGCGGCCCTGGGCTCGTTCCGGTTCGGGGCGGCCGTCGCGAAGGTCGACTTCGCGCTGTCGGAGCCGGTGCCGTGGGCCGACCCCGCGGTGCGCGACGCCGGGACCGTGCACGTCGGCGGCACCCGCGCCGAGATGGCCGCATCCGAGAACCTCGTCACGCGCGGGCGGCTCAGCGATCGACCGTACGTGCTCGTGTCACAGCCGTCGGTGTTCGACGACACCCGGGCACCGGCCGGCGCGCACACGCTGTGGACCTACACGCACGTCCCCGCCGGCAGCGACGCCGACCGCGAGGAGGCGGTGGTGGGACAGATCGAGCGGTTCGCACCCGGTTTCCGCGACACCATCCTCGCCTCCCACTCGCGCACCGCGGTGGAGGTCGCGGCGGAGAACCCCAACTACCCCGGCGGCGACATCGCGGCCGGGGCACCCACGATGTGGCAGCTGCTGCGCCGCCCGACGCTCTCGCCCGATCCGTGGCGCACGCCCACGCGCGGGATCTACCTGTGTTCGGCGTCGACCAGTCCGGGCCCCGGTGTGCACGGACTGGCGGGCTGGCGCGCCGCCCTCAGCGCCCTGCGCCACGAGTTCGGCACGCGCGCGATGCCCGACCTCTCGCCGCGGTGACGCCGGCCGATCTCCCCCGCGCTGTCAAGCCTCTCAGGAGTGTCGGCGGCCGCTCGTACGGTGGCAGCATCCCAGAAAGGACTGTTCGATGACGATCGCAGACAGCTGCCCGGCTCCGGCCGAAGGTGCATCGGAGGATCGCGTCGTGCTGGTTCGCATCGGCGCGGAAGACTGGCTCATCCACGACACCCGCTACCCCGAGAACGACGCCCGGCGACTCGTCGCATGCGTGCGCGAACGGGGCCTCGACCACATCGATGTGCTCTGGCTGCAGGGCGAAGGGCTGCCGTCGCGCTTCCCGCGCATCCAGGATGCGCTGGACACCGCCGCCCGCGCCGTGTCGACCCGCTCGTCGCGACTGCGCTCGCGTACGGAGACCGGCCGGAACTGACGCCGCGGTCCCTCACGCGATGCGCGTGCCGGGCGGCAGCGTGCGCGCCGGCGTGCGCGTGCGCTGCCACCCCCACGCGAGCAGGCCCGCGGTGGCCAGCACCTGCACGGCGAGTCCGACGAACCAGCTCGGCGCGGTGCCGTCGATCTGCTCGCTGGGCAGCGGTCCCGCGTTCTGCCAGGCCGACGCGTCGCAGAAGTCGTTGCGCACCTCGGTCATCGGCGGGATCTGGGCCGAGCGCACGGTCCAGGAGATCTGGCCGAACAGGTCCTGCGGGTATCCGTCCGGCGAGAAGGTCGTCGGCGTCGCATCCGCCAGGACGACGAAGGGGTTGGCCGCCAGGATCCACCACACGTGATCGGTGCGTGGCGCCTCGTGCGTGTAGGTCTGCCAGGGGCCGCATTCGCTGAGCGGATCCTCCACGCATCCGTACTCATCCGGGTCCTCCCCCGGCGCGCACGGTGGACCCTCATCGGTGTAATAGCGCTCCGTGACGGTCACCTCCACGCGCGATGTGGTCGCCCCCAGCCCGAACGCGACGATCGTTCCCACCGTGAGGGCTGCGACCACGAGGTAGGTGGAGGCGACCGAGAACAGCGGGCGGGCGATGACCGCGCTCAGCCCCACTCCGATGCCCGCAACGACGCCCACCTCGACCACGAGGATCGCCAGGGACGTACCGATCGTCGCCGGCGCCAGGTCGCCGGCGAGGGTCGCGACGATCAGGAACGGCAGGGCGACGACGAGGAACGCCAGCCCCGCGATCCACGCCGCGAGGAACTTCCCCAGCAGGATCTCGCCCGTCGTGGCGAGGGTCACCTGCATCGGCGCGAGCGTGGCGGCATCCCGCTCGCCGTTGACGCTGTTGCCGCTGAGGGTCGGTGAGACCAGCAGGACCAGCAGCAGCACGAGGAAGATCTGCAGCGAGAACAGCCATCCTCCGCTGCCGGCGGTCAGCGCCGAGGCCGCGACCGCCAAGCCCGTCACGATCAGCAGGATGAGGGCGAACACGCCCAGCAGCACGTACCAGGCGACCGAGCGGAGGCTCTGCGTCAGCTCCAGGCGGATGAGGGCGCCCAGGCGTGACGGGCTCATTCGGCGCCTCCCCGCAGGTCGAGGAACGTATGCTCCAGGTCGCCGGTGGCAGGGGCGAACTCGGTGACGGCCAGCCCCGAGCCGATCAGGGCGTGCAGGGCGCGCGCCGCCTCGGCATCGGAGGCGAACGAAACGAGCACGTCGCGGCGGTCGACCGACACCTCCTCGGGTGCGCGCGCGAGCGCCGCTGCCACGCGGGCGCGGTCATCCGCGGGGGCGCCGGCGCCGGCATGCGCCCCGGCGTCGGGCACAGCATCCGCGGACGGAAGGAGCCGGATGCGCCATGCCCGGCCGCGCCCGGCCGCCTGCGCCACCCGCTCGGCGGCCACCGTCTGGCCGGCGACGAGGAACACCGCGTCATCGACCACCTCCTCCAGCTCCGACAGCACGTGGCTGGAGAGGAGGATCGTGCGGCCGTCGGCGGCCAGCCGGCGCAGGAGCAGCCGCAGCTCGATCCGCGCCTGCGGATCCAGACCCGAGGCGGGTTCGTCCAGCAGCAGGATCCGCGGATCGTGGACGAGGGCCCGCGCGAGGGCGAGCCGCTGCTTCTGGCCGCGCGAGAGCACACGGGCCGGCGAATCGGCGAGGTGGTCGAGTCCCACGTCATGCAGCAGCACGTCGGCGCGCTCGCCCGCGGCCGCGCGCGACAGGTCGTACAGGCGCCCGGTGACCACGAGTGTCTCGCGGACGGTCAGGGTCGGCCACGCGCCGAGGGTGTCGGGCATCCAACCCAGCAGCGCGCGGGCGCGGGCGGGGTCGGCCACCGGATCGACGCCGTCGAGGCGGATGCTGCCGGCGTCGGGGGCGAGGAGTGAGGCGAGCAGGAGCAGCAGGGTCGTCTTGCCGGAGCCGTTGGGTCCGACCAGTCCGGTGACGCGGCCCGGCGCCGCATGGAGAGTGACGTCGCGCACCGCCTCGACGCGGCCGAACGACCGCCGGACGTTCTCGACGGCGATCCCCCCGGACGCTGACATGGGCACAGCCTAGGGGTCGTGTGCGGCCGGCGCCGCGCGCACCACGCTCACGCGACGAAGAATCGCCGCCCGATGTCAGGGTGGTCCACGAAGACGCCGTCGACGCCGGCGTCGCGGATCACCGCCCACTCGCCCTCGTAGTCGCCGAACGCGGCCGCCCCTCCCCGCCCGCGGAACTGCGGGATGAGGAACGCGTTCTCGGGCCGGCACGTCCACGTGAAGACCAGCAGACCGCGGTCCTTCGCGTCGCCGACGATACGGCTGGGGCCCGCGGTGTGCCCGCGCCGGTTGGGCGCGAGGATCATGCTCTTGTCGACGCTGATCCCGTCGACGCGTCCGACCAGACCGTCGAGCCCAGCCGGCGCCGCCATGGCCGCGTACGTGGGCGCGTGCGCGCCCTGCTGCGCGACCAGGTCGTACGGACTCCCGGCTGCCTCGAGGAGGTACACGTAGGTTCCCGGCAGCCCCCGTTCGCGCAGCCGCGCCAGCACCGTCGACTCGAAGGCCTCGAACACGATCGGCAGTTCGCCTCCCGCCCAGCCCGCCGCATCCAGTTCCGCCGCGATCAGGTCCACGACGTCGAACCCCAGCGCCGCGAAGTACGTCGCGTGCTTGATCTCCAGCACGACGCCGATCTCGCGCCCCTGCTCGAGCGACCCCGCGCGCACGAGGTCGAGCACGTCGCGCAGGCGCAGCACCGGCTGCGTTCCGTCGAACGACGCGCTGGCGGGGCGGATCTTCGGCAGGCGCTCGCGGCAGCGGAGGGTCGCCAGCTCGTCCCACGTGAAGTCCTCTGTGAACCACCCCGTCAGACGCTCGCCGTCGATCGTCTTACTCGTGCGGCGGTCCGCGAACTCCGGATGCTCCGCGACATCCGTCGTCGAGCCGATCTCGTTCTCGTGCCGCACCACCAGTACGCCGTCGCGGGAGACGACGATGTCGGGCTCGACCGCATCCACCCCCATCGCCAGTGCGAGGTCGTACGAGGAGCGGCTGTGCTCGGGGCGGTAGCCCGGTGCACCTCGGTGACCGATGACGAGCGGGGAGGTCCGGGTCACGCCTCCAGGCTACGCGCGGGGCGGTCGTCACACGCGTCGCATGTAGCGCTCATAGCGAACCCTCAGCGCACCACTGCCGGAGCCGACACGCCGTCGGCTATCGTGGATCCACAGCACAGTGCTGTGATCCCGAAGATTCTTTGGAGTGTGAGAGCAAGTGGCCCTCAACAACCCGGCCTTCAACAACCCGGCGTTCCAGGACTCCCGCGCCGCTTCGACGTACCCCGGCGGTCCTGCCGCGACGCAGTACGCGCCGCCGCCCGCCGCCGAAGCCGCCCAGCTGGACGGCATGTACGCCTCCCCGCCGGCCGGTGCGCGCGAGACCGGACGCATGACGGTCGAAGACACCGTCCACAAGACCCTCGCGCTGTTCGGCGTGCTCGTGGTCACCGCCGTCGTCGGCTGGGTGTGGACCATGGCCGGCGTCACGCCCGCCAACCCGAACCCCTCCATCGCCCCGTGGCTCATCGGTGCGCTCGGCGGCTTCGTGCTGGCGATGGTCAACATCTTCAAGAAGCAGCCGTCGGTGCCGCTCATCGTCGCCTACGCGGCGTTCGAGGGTCTGTTCGTCGGTGGCATCTCGGCCTTCTTCGAGTTCATCTACCCGGGCATCGTCTTCCAGGCGACCCTCGCGACCCTCTCGGTCGTGGGTGTGACGCTCGCGCTGTTCGCCAGTGGCAAGATCCGCGCGTCGGCCAAGGCCACGAAGATCTTCCTCATCGCGATGGTCGGCTACCTCGTGTTCAGCCTGCTCAACATCGGCCTGATGCTCTTCAACGTGCCGATCGCCGGCGGCGCCTTCGGCCTGCGCTCGATGGAGATCTTCGGCATCCCGCTGGGCGTCATCATCGGCCTGCTCGTGGTCGTCATGGCGGCGTACTCGCTGGTGCTCGACTTCGACCAGATCCAGCGCGGCGTCCGCGCCGGCGCCCCCCGCAAGTACGCGTGGGTCGGGGCCTTCGGCATCATGGTCACCGTCGTGTGGCTGTACGTCGAGATCCTCCGCATCCTCGCGATCCTGCGCGGCAGCGACTGATCCACCGCTTCCCGAAGGGGGTCGCCCATCCGGGCGGCCCCCTTCGTCGTTCCCCCCGTGTGGCGGGCTTCTGCTGTGGGCGGAATGGATGGCGACGCCGACGGAGCCCGCTCTAGCCTGGCGGCATGGCCGAGCTCATCCCTCTCCCCCGCACCCCGCGCGACCCCGAACCACTGTGGCGCGAGGCCCTCGGTGACCTCCTGCGCCGCATCCGCCATGCCCGCGGCGAGCGTCTGGCCGACACCGCCGCCCGCGCCGGCGTCTCCCCGCAGTACCTCTCCGAAGTCGAGCGGGGACTCAAGGAGCCCTCCAGCGAGATGATCGCGGCGATCGCCGGCGCCCTGGACCTGACGCTCGTCGAGCTGACCGCGACGATCGCCGGCGAGCTGCGCGCGACGGCGTCCGTCTCCGCCGGTGCGCGGGGCGCCTTCGTCCTCGCCGCCTGACCCTCGCATGAGCCCGTCGAAGGCGCCCGCCGAGACCCTCGAGGTCGAGGGGCACGAGGTGCGCATCACGAGTCCCGACCGCGTCGTCTTCCCCGAGCCGGGGCTGACGAAGCTCGACATCGTCCGCTATTACCTCGCCGTCGCCGACGGCGCCCTGCGCGGCGCGGGCGGGCGCCCCATGGTGCTCAAGCGCTTCGTCAAGGGCATCGACCAGGAGGCGTTCTTCCAGAAGCGCGTGCCCGAGAACCACCCCGACTTCATCGACACCGCGACGCTGCACTACGCCCGCGGCACCGAGGCGGAGGAGACGGTGGTGCGGGATGCGGCGGGCCTGGCCTGGGTCGCGAACCTCGGGTGCCTCGACCTGAACCCGCACCCCGTCCGCGCCGAAGACCTCGACCACCCCGACGAGCTGCGCGTGGACCTGGACCCCATGCCGGGCGTTGACTGGTCGCAGATCGTCGACACGGCCTTCATCGCCCGCGACGTGCTCGATGAGTACGGCCTGACGGGCTGGCCGAAGACGAGCGGATCGCGCGGCCTCCACATCCTCGTGCGGATCGCGCCGCAGTGGGACTTCCGCCAGGTGCGCCTGGCCGCCGAGACCCTCGCGCGCGAAGTGGAGAACCGCGCCCCGGGCCTCGCGACGGCCCGCTGGTGGAAGGAGGAGCGGGGCGAGAGCGTCTTCGTCGACTTCAACCAGAACGCCAAGGACCGAACGGTGGCCTCGGCGTACTCCATCCGCCCGCTCCCGGATGCGCGGGTGTCGGCGCCGCTCGCGTGGGACGAGGTCCGCACCCGGCGGCCGGAGGAGTTCACCGTGGCCACGGTGCTCGAGCGCTTCGCCGACATCGGCGATCCGCACCGCGGCATCGACGACGCCGCCGGCACGCTGGACGGCCTCCTGCGCCTGGCCGACGAGCTCGGGCCCGCGGAGAAGCCGCCCCGCGAAACGGACGGCTCGGGGCGTCGCGCCTCGACGATGCCGCTCATCGAGATCGCCCGCACCAAGACGAAGCCCGAGGCACTCGAGCTGCTCGAGCGCTGGAGGGCGGAGCATCCGGGGGTCGCGGGGATGCTGCATCCGGCCGACGTGCTCGTCGACGGCATGCGCGGCTCGAGCTCGCTGTGGTACCGCGTGCGCGTGAACCTGCAGCACGTGCCCGAGGCCGAGCGCCCCGAGCAGGGCGCGCTGCTGGCGGACTACGACCCCTGGGCCTGACCCGGTCGCATCTCCAGGCCGGCGAGGATGCGGTCGAGCCCGTACGCGAACGCGTCGTCGACGTCTCCGCCCATCCGGAACGCGCCCGACAGCTCCATCGTCAGGAATCCGGTCGCCCATGCCGTGACCAGCCGCGCCGCCTCCAGCGCATGCTGCTCCCCCACGACACCCGCCGCCGCGCGCACGACCGTCTCCCCCACTTCGTCGACCGTCCGGCCGGCGGCGACGGGGGTGAGGAGGAGCCGGAAGCCCTCCGGATGTTCCCTCGCGAACGCCCGGTACGCCCGCGCGAGGGCTTCGAGCGAACCGTCGGATGCGGCGAGCCGCCGGTTGAGGTCGTCGGCCGACGCGGTCGCCACCAGCGCCAGCAGCGCCTCGCGATCCCGCACGCGCTTGTACAGCGACGGGGCACGTACGCCCACTCGCCCGGCGACGGCCTGCATCGTCACGCGGGCGGGACCGCCGGTTTCCAGCAGCTCCCGGGCTGCGGCGACGATCTGCTCGAGCGATGTGCGCTCCGGTGTCGGCATCGGCCCCTCCTCATGGCTATGGGTATAAGCTATCATAGCTACTCACCATAGCCATGACACTCAGGATCGGACGGATCATGCGACTCGCACCCCATCTCTCCCGCATCGGCAACGACATCGTCGCCGCCCACCTCATCGACACCCCCGACGGCATCACCGTCATCGACGCCGGCCTCCCCGGGCACTGGCGCGACCTCCAGCACGAGCTGCGCACGCTCGGGCGCACCGTCGCCGACGTGCGCGGGGTGATCCTCACCCACGGCGACAGCGACCACCTCGGTTTCGCCGAGCGGCTGCGGCGCGACTTCGGCGTCCCCGTGTACGTGCACTCCGCCGATGCCGATCGCGCGCGAGGCGGCGACAAGCCGAAGCTCGCCCTCGGCCCGCTCCGCCTCGGGCCGACCCTGGGCTTCTTCGCCTACAGCCTGCGCAAGGGCGGAATGCGGACCCGCTGGGTGCGCGACGTGGTCGAGGTCGCCGACGGCGACGTGCTGGATCTCCCCGGGGCGCCCCGCATCGTGGCGCTGCCCGGACACTCCCCCGGCAGCATCGCCGTGCACTCGGAGATCGCGGATGCGGTGTTCGTGGGCGATGCGCTCACGACCCGGCATGTGCTCACCGGACGCACCGGCGCGCAGCCGGCGCCGTTCACGGACGACCCGGCGGAGGCCCTGGCCTCCCTCGACCGGCTCGCCGGCCTGACGGCATCGTGGGTGCTGCCCGGGCACGGGGCGCCCTTCCACGGCTCCCCGGCCGACGCCGCTGCCGCCGTCCGCGCCGCGGCCGCGGTCTAACGCGACAGCACGACGTCGGCGAGGCCGTAGGCCACCGCATCCGCCGCCGTGAAGATGCGGTCGCGGTCGGTGTCGGCGCGGAGCCTGGCCGGATCCTTGCCGGTGTGCCGGGAGAGGATCTGCTCGACGTCGCCGCGCACCCGCACGAGCTCGTCGGCCTGGAGGATGAGGTCGGGGATGGCTCCGCGGCCCTGGCCCGCCGGCTGGTGCAGGACGACGCGGGCGTGCGGCAGTACGGCGCGCTTGCCGGCAGCGCCGGTGGCCAGCAGCACCGCGCCCACCCCGACGGCCTGACCCACGCACGTGGTGGCGACATCGGGCCGCACGTGCTGCATCGTGTCGTACACCGCGAGCATGGCGGCCGGGTCACCGCCCTCGCAGTTGATGTAGAGCTGGATGTCGCGCTCGGGGCTGTCGGCGTCCAGGTGCAGCAGCTGGGCGATCAGCGCGTTCGCCACCCCCGCATCCACGCCCGTGCCGAGATACACGACGCGCTCGGCGAGGAGGTGCGAGTACACGTCCATGATGCGCTCGCCCCGCGGATGCTGCGCCACCACGTTGGGGATCGTGTAGCTGCTCATGCCGCCACCTCCGCGCCCAGGCCGGGAACGCGACGGCGCCCGGGGACGACCTGCGCGAAGTCGGCCACCACACCGTCGATGAAGCCGTAGGCGACGGCTTCGGATGCGGTGTACCACCGGTCGTGGAGCGAGTCCTCGAAGATGCGCTCGGGGCTCTGGCCGGTGTCGTCGGCGATGAGGCCCAGGACCGTGTCGCGCATGTGGCGGAGGTCGTCGGCCTGCACCTCGACCTCGACGGCGGATCCGCCGATGCCGGCCGACCCCTGGTGCATGAGGATCCGCGCGTGCGGAAGGGCGCGCCGCTTGCCGTGCGTCCCGGCGGAGAGGAGGAACTGGCCGGCGCTGCAGGCGAGTCCGAGGGCGAGGGTCGCGACGTCGTTGGGCACGAGACGCATGACGTCGCGGATGGCGAGCATCGAGGGCACCGATCCCCCCGGGGAGTGGATCCACAGGGCGATGTCGGTCGCCGCGTCCTCGGCGGCCAGCGCGAGCATCTGGGTCGCCAGCAGCGTGCCGTTGTCGTCGTCGAGCGGCCCGTCCAGCACGAGCACCCGTTGGGCGTACAGGTCGCGGCGCGCCTCCGCACCGAACAGGGGGATCTTCGCATCGTTGGTCATGTCCGACAGCCTCGCCCCTCGGCGGGCCCGTGTCGCCCGCATCCGCCCGGGGCGGATCCGCCACCGGCGGCGCGGGACCGGCAGGCCTCAGGCGCGGCGCGAGGGGCGGGCGAGCACGTCGGTGACGGCGGCGGCGAGCGCGGCCATCGCGTGGGCGGGGTCGACGGCGCGGGAGGCAGCGACCGCCTCGGCGGCGAGCTGTTCGCGCAGCGCCGCATCCGTCAGCACCCGCACGAGGGCATCGGCGAGGGCGTCCTCATCGCCGTCGGGCACGAGGATGCCGCCACCGGAGGCGAGCAGGTCGCGGGGGCCGTACCGCACGTCGAACACGACGGCCGGGCAGCCGTGCACGAGCGCCTCGGTCAGGGCGAGCCCCTGCCCCTCGAACGCCGAGGTCTGCAGGTACGCGGATGCCTCGTCCAGCACGCGACCCGGATCCTCCGTGACCCCGCGCAGCACGACGTGCGCCGTCAGCCCGCGTTCGTCGATGAGGGCCTGCAGCCGCTCGCGCTCCGCCCCCTCGCCGTACACGTCCAGCCGGGCGTGCGGCACGGCCGCCACGACGCGCGCGAACGCGCGGATGGCGCTGTCCACGCGCTTTCCGGGGGCCAGGCGCCCGAGCATCACGACGCGGCCCCCCTCCCGGTCGCCGATGGGGACGACGGATGCGGCGGCCGCGACCCCGTGCGGGGCGACGACGTGCACGTCGGAGAGGCCGAAGCGTTCCTGCACGTCGTCCCGCTGCGACGCGGTGAGCCACAGGACGGCGTCGAAGCGCTCGGCGACGGTGAACCAACGCGACCACAGCGGATTCAGGGGAGCATCCGCATCGTACGGCGGCTCGAGGTGGATCGTATGGATTCCGTGCACGAGGCGCACGCCCGGATCCTCCCACCCCGCCAGCAGCTCGCCGAGCTGGCGCGACTCGCACACGACCACGACGGGGCGATCCCGCTGCGCGCGCAGGCCCGACACGACGTGGCCCAGCCACGCGCGGTACAGCGCGCCGAAGCCGTCGATCACGCCGGCGATCGAGCCGCCCCGCCCCCGCACCACGACCGGCGCCGTGCTGATGTGCCAGTCGGGGTCACCTGCCACCACCGGCAGCTCCACGACCGGGGTTCCGTCCGCTCCGGCGACGACGCGATAGGCCAGCGCCGGGTCGGCCTCCCCCGCGTGGGCCGCCGCCTGCAGCCACTGCGCCGCGCCCCCGGCGGGGTCGGATGCCTCGTCGAACAGGTTCCGCATCCGCTCGGGGTCGATGAGCGCGCCGCGGCGCACGAACTCCGCACGGTGCGCGGCGTGCTCGGCGGGTGCCCCGGGGTCCACGGTCAGCAGCAGGGGGCCGCGACCCTCGTCCACGCCTGCATCGGCCATCTGCCGCGCCCGGGCCAGGGTCGCGACGGTGTAGCCGCCGTCGAGGTCGGGGATGAGCCGACTCGACAGCACGACGTACCACGCGTCGGGGAACTCGCTCACCTCCCTATCCTCTCCCAGGGGGGCGGGTCGGGGTCGCCCACGCCGCTGTCAATCGCAGGGTCACCGCGGTCCGCGCCGATACGCTCGGGGAGAGCACCGCGAGCACGGAGGCCGCGGCGACGACAGGGGGAAAGCAGCATGAGCAGGGCGAAACGATCGGCATACGGGGCGGCGCTGGCACTGGCCCTCGTGCTCACCGGATGCGCCGCGGCGCCCGCTCCCGACCCCGACCCCACCGACGCGGATGCCGCGACCGACGAGGTCGTCGAAACGATCACCGTGACCGGTTCCGGCGGAGAAATCGAGGTCGCGCTCCATCCCCTCGTCCGGATCGATGACCACCTCGTCCTCACGGCCGACCTCACCGCCGTCGAGCTTCCCGAAGGCAAGGACGCGATCCTCCCCAGTGGGTGGTTCGACCTGGAGACGATACCGGGCGTACCGGTGGCCGGCGGCGCCCTGCGGCTGATCGACCCGGCCGCCGGCAGCATCCATCTTCCCGCCGTCGATGCGGCCGGCGCCCCGGTCGGCAGCGTGGTCAAGCGGTCGCTGCAGGTGACGGCCGAACCCCTGCGGCTGCAGCGGGTCTTCGCCGCCCCGGAAGAGGCGGATGCCGCGATGGGGCTCGTGCTCCCCGGCGCCTACCTCGATGCGTTCCCGATCGTCGACGGCCAGCCACCGGAGACCGAGGACGACCTGGCCCTGGACGACATCGACCAGGCCCCGATCGTGCCGCTGCAGAGCACCACGCGCGAGCTGGACGGGGCGGTGCAGGTCACGCAGTCGAGCGAAACGCTGCAGATCAGCCTCAGCGGCGATGTGCTGTTCGCCTTCGGCTCGGCCGAGCTCAGCGCGGATGCCGCGACGATCCTGGGCAGCGTCGTCGAGACCCTCGGCACCCGCGAAGCCGGCGTGGTCGACATCGTGGGTCACACCGACGATGTCGGCGACGATGCGTCGAACCAGGCGCTGTCCGAGGCGCGGGCCGCTGTGGTCGCCGATGCCCTCGGCAGCCTCCTGGAGACGGACGACTTCGAGCTGCGCCCATCGGGCCGGGGCGAGAGCGAGCCGGTGGCTGCCAACGACTCCGACGCGAACCGGCAGCTGAACCGACGCGTTTCCCTCACCCTCACCACCACCCAGGTGAGCGAGACCGAGGTCGCGGCCGACGGGCAGCTGCCGCCGTTCGAAGACGGGCCGGTCGCCCCCGGCCCCGACGGCGTCGCGCTGGACATGGGCGCCGCCGGCACCTTCCAGATCGCGGTGCCTTCGGCGCGAAGGGTGGACGGGATGCTGGCGGTCGTGGTCGAGGCCACGCGCACCGACGACGGGGCGTACCGCCTGGGCACGGTCGCCAACCTCTCCCCCGGGCCGTGGAGCTACCGCGGAGCGGGTGCCGACGCGCGGCTCTACCCGTTCGCACCCCGGCTCGTGGTCGGGACGAGCGCGGTGTATCCGCTGGACTACCCGATCGGCGCGGAGGGATCGAACATCCAGTGGCGCCTGGCCGGCCAGACCGATGCGCGCGACGGTGCGTCGAGCGGGCAGACGCTGCGCTTCCTCGCCCTGTTCCCCGACGTCCCTGATGCCGACGCCCTCACGCTGGAGACCGACGGCGGGGCGGCGTGGGGGACGATCTATCGTCTCACCGACATCCCGATCGAGTGAGCGGCGCTCACTCCCACTCGATGGTCCCCGGGGGCTTGGACGTGACGTCCAGCACGACGCGGTTGACTTCGCGCACTTCGTTGGTGATGCGGTTGGAGATGCGCGCGAGCACGTCGTACGGCAGGCGCGTCCAGTCCGCCGTCATGGCGTCTTCGCTGGAGACCGGACGCAGCACGATCGGATGCCCGTAGGTGCGGCCGTCGCCCTGCACGCCCACCGACCGCACGTCGGCGAGGAGCACGACGGGGCACTGCCAGATCTCCGCATCCAGGCCGGCCTTGGTCAGTTCGGCACGGACGATGGCGTCGGCGTCACGCAGGATCTCGAGGCGGTCAGCGGTGACCTCACCGACGATCCGGATGCCGAGGCCGGGGCCCGGAAACGGCTGGCGGGCCACGATCACCTCGGGAAGGCCCAGCTCGCGTCCGATGGCGCGGACCTCGTCCTTGAACAGGGTCCGCAGCGGCTCGACGAGTTCGAACTGCAGGTCTTCGGGGAGCCCGCCGACGTTGTGGTGGCTCTTGATGTTGGCCGTGCCGCTGCCCCCGCCGGACTCGACGACGTCGGGGTACAGCGTCCCCTGCACGAGGAACCGGATCGGCTCCCCGTCGGCGGCGGCTTCGGCGACGAGGTCGGCCTCGGCCGCTTCGAAGACGCGGATGAACTCGCGCCCGATGATCTTGCGCTTCTGCTCGGGGTCGCTCACTCCGGCGAGGGCGTCGAGGAACTGCTGCCGCGCGTCGACGGTGACCAGGCGCACGCCGGTGGAGGCGACGTAGTCGTTCTCGACCTGCTCGCGCTCGCCCTTGCGCAGCAGACCGTGGTCGACGAAGACGCACACGAGCTGGTCGCCGACCGCCTTGTGCACGAGCGCGGCGGCCACGGCGGAGTCCACGCCGCCGGACAGCCCGCAGATCACGCGACCCGAGCCGACCTGGGCGCGGATCTTCTCGACCTGCTCGGCGATGACGTTCCCGCTGTTCCAGTCGGCGGGGAGGCCCGCCGCGCGGTGCAGGAAGTTCTCCAGGACGGCCTGGCCGTGATCGGTGTGGCGGACCTCGGGATGCCACTGCACGCCGTACAGGCGCCGCGCGTCGTTCGCGAACGCGGCCACGGGGGTCGCCGCCGTGCGGGCGAGCACGTCGAAGCCCTCCGGCGCGCGCGCGACCTGGTCGCCGTGGCTCATCCACACGTTCTGCTCGGGAGGCTGACCCTGCAGCAGCGTGCCTTCGGTCACGACCGTCGCATCCGTCGCGCCGTATTCGCGCAGGCCGGTCTGGGCCACCTCGCCGCCGAGGGCCTGCGCCATCACCTGGAAGCCGTAGCAGATGCCCAGGGTGGGCACGCCGAGGTCGAACAGGCGCTCGTCCACCGAGGGGGCGCCCTCCTCGTACACCGACGACGGGCCGCCGGAGAGGATGATGCCCACCGGGCTCTTCGCGGCGATCTCCTCGGCCGTGGCGGTGTGCGGCACGATCTCGCTGTACACGCCCGCCTCACGCACGCGGCGGGCGATCAGCTGCGCGTACTGCGCGCCGAAGTCGACGACGAGGACGGGACGCTGGGAGGTCTCGGTCTGTTCGGTCACCGGATGCCTTTCGGGGCGGGTTCGGCGGATGCCGGGGCGGATGCGGCGGATGCGGCCGCCTCGCGATCGTCGAGGTACGTGCGCACCTTCTTGGCGGTGGAGGCCTCGAGGAAGAACGACAGCAGGGGCACGACGCCGCCGAGGGCGAGGAGGAGGAAGCGGCGCAGCGGCCAGCGCATGAGGCTCCACAGCCGGAAGCACGCGAACAGGTACACGACGTAGAACCAGCCGTGCGCGACCAGGATGAACAGCGAGATGTTCGCCCCGTCGCCGGTGGAGATCATCTCGCACGTGTTCGTCTGCGGCAGGAAGAGCGACCACCACTCGCACGTGGGCCCGGCGATGACGGTCGCGAGCCACAGCGGGCCGCCCGAGCCGCCCGCGAACAGTTCGAGGTGCAGCGGGGTGTACTTGAGGATCATCTCGGCCAGGAGCAGGAGCAGTCCGATACCGGTGATGATCGAGCAGATCTGGTAGAACTTCAGCGCTCCGCGGATCGCCGGAAAAGTGGCGAGTTTGGGGGCTGCGGGCATGGGGGCATTCTACCCGTGCGACCTGTGTGCCCCCGACGAGCGCACGCGTCCTGCGCCGCCCCGCGGGGGTCAGGAGGCCGCGGCATCCTCGAGGTCTTCGACCTCTTTCTCCCACGCGTCGCGGGCCAGCCGGTACCACATGTAGAACGCGAACCCGGCGAACACCGCCCACTCGGCGGCGTAGAACAGGTTCAGCCAGTTCACCGCGCCGCCCTCCTCCGGGGCGGGCGAGGAGATGTCATCGAGACCGCCCAGCGCCTCCCACGAGGTCACGTACGGACGATAGACCGACAGGCCCTCGGTGTCGTGCCAGCGCGAGAGCAGCGCCGCCGGCGACATCCGGGTGATCTCCTCCGGGTCGGCGCCGGGCGGAGGAAGCGCGGGGCCCTCGTCGGAGATCAATCGGCCGCTGATCTCCACCAGCGCGTCGGGATCGGCGGCGGCTTCTTCCGACAGGGCGGATGCTGCCGCCTCGGCCGTCGCCCGATCCGCCGTCCACCCCACGGCGACGGCGACCGAGGTCGGCTCGGCGGTGTCGGCCAGACGGAGCTGCCCCGTGACCCAGTACCCCTCCACGCCGTCGTTCACGCGTGCGGACACGACGATGAAGTCGCCGGGGATCCAGCGGCCGGCCGTCTCCACGCGCTGGCCGACGAGCGGCTCCGGCAGGTATTCGCCGGGCTGGGCGACCTCGGCCAGCGGGCGCACCTCCTCGGTCATGCCCGGTGGCGGCGGGGAGGTGTCGATGGCGTTGCCGAGCTGCCACTGCCCGAGCCACGCGAACACGCCCGCGACGATGAGCGACAGGGCCAGCATGCCGAGCCACTGTGGGCGCAGCATGACCTCGCGCAGCGTGGGCGGGAACGCTTCGACAGGCTCAGCGACCGGGTCGGCACCGGCCGGGTCGTCGTGGGAGGGGACGTCGGGCATCAGGAGCCGTACGGGGCGACGACCACCTCGACGCGCTGGAACTCCTTGAGGTCGGAGTACCCGGTGGTCGCCATCGACTTGCGCAGCGCCCCGATGAGGTTGGCCGTGCCGTCGGAGACGGGGGCCGGTCCGTACAGGATCTCCTCGAGCGGTCCGATCTGGTCGACGCGCACGCGGCGTCCGCGCGGCAGCTGCGGGTGGTGCGCCTCGGGGCCCCAGTGGTACCCGCGGCCCGGCGCATCCGTCGCCCGCGCCAGCGCGACGCCGAGCATGACGGCGTCTGCGCCCATCGCGAGCGCCTTCACGATGTCGCCGGAGGTGCCCACGCCGCCGTCGGCGATGACGTGCACGTAGCGTCCGCCCGACTCGTCGAGGTAGTCGCGGCGCGCACCGGCGACATCGGCCACGGCGGTGGCCATGGGGGCGTGGATGCCGAGGGTCGCACGCGTGGTGGATGCCGCTCCCCCGCCGAATCCGACCAGCACGCCCGCTGCGCCCGTGCGCATGAGGTGCAGGGCTGCGGTGTAGGTGCCGGCGCCGCCGACGATGACGGGCACGTCGAGGTCGTAGATGAACTTCTTCAGGTTCAGCGGCGCGCTGCCGCTGGAGACGTGCTCGGCCGACACGGTGGTGCCGCGGATGACGAACAGGTCGACGCCGGCGGCCACGACGGTCTCGTACAGCTCCTGCGTGCGCTGGGGGGTCAGCGCCCCGGCGACGGTGACTCCGGCGGCGCGGATCTCGGCGAGGCGGTCGCGGACGAGCTCGGGCTTGACCGGCTCGGAGTACAGCTCCTGCATGCGGCGGGTCGCGAGCGCGTCATCCAGGGCGGCGATCTCGGCCAGCAGCGGCTCGGGGTCGTCGTAGCGGGTCCACAGGCCCTCGAGGTCGAGGACGCCGAGGCCCCCGAGCTGTCCGAGCATGATGGCCGTGCGCGGGCTGACCACCGAGTCCATCGGGGCACCGAGCACCGGGATCTCGAACGGGAAGGCGTCGATCGTCCACCCCGTCGAGACGTCCTCAGGGTTGCGGGTACGCCGCGACGGCACGACGGCGATGTCGTCGAACGTGTAGGCGCGGCGGGCGCGCTTGGCGCGCCCCAGATCGATCTCCATGGTCACCGCTCCAGCCTACCCGCCAGCCGTTTCCGCCCCGCCGGAGATCCCCGAGCAGGGGGCGGCGCCTACTTCCGGCTGTAGTTGGGCGCCTCCACGACGATCTGCACGTCGTGCGGGTGCGATTCCTTGAGCCCCGCCGCCGTGATCCGCACGAAGCGGCCCTTGGCCTTGAGCTCCTCGATCGTGCGGGCGCCGACGTAGAACATCGACTGCCGCAGGCCCCCCACGAGCTGATAGGCCACGGCCGACAGCGGACCGCGATACGCGACCTGGCCCTCGATGCCCTCGGGGATGAGCTTGTCGTCGGTGGGCACGTCGGCCTGGAAGTAGCGGTCCTTGGAGTACGACGTCTTCTTCCCGCGCGTCTGCAGCGCACCGAGCGATCCCATGCCCCGGTACTGCTTGAACTGCTTGCCGCCCTGGAAGACGATCTCACCCGGCGACTCGTCGGTGCCGGCCAGGAGCGAGCCGAGCATGACGGTGTCGGCCCCGGCGACGAGCGCCTTGGCGATGTCGCCCGAGTACTGCAGGCCGCCGTCGGCGATGACGGGGATGCCCGCCTCGCGCGTGGCCTGGAACGCCTCCCAGATCGCGGTGACCTGGGGCACGCCGACGCCCGCGACGATGCGCGTCGTGCAGATGGACCCCGGTCCGACGCCGACCTTGACCGCATCCGCGCCGGCCTCGACCAGCGCCTGCGCGCCCTCGCGGGTCGCCACGTTGCCGCCGATGACGTCGATGTGCGCGAACGAGGGGTCGGACTTCAGGCGACGCACCATGTCGATGACGCCGGCGGACTGACCGTTCGCCGTGTCGACGACGAGGACGTCCACGCCCACGTCGCGAAGGGCCTCGGCCCGCTCCCACGCGTCGCCGAAGAACCCGATCGCCGCGCCCACGCGGAGGCGCCCGTGCTCGTCCTTGGTGGCGAGGGGGTACTTCTCGCTCTTGTCAAAGTCCTTGATCGTGATGAGTCCGGCGAGCTTGCCGTCGTCGTCGATGAGGGGCAGCTTCTCCACGCGGTGCTGCGCGAAGAGGGCGATCACCTCGTTCGCGCCGATCCCGACGCGCCCGGTGATCAGGCCCTCACGGGTCATGACGTCGCGCACCTTCGTGGTGCGACGCTCGAAGCCGGAGACGAACCGCATGTCGCGGTTGGTGATGATGCCGACCAGGCGCCCGTCCTCGTCGATCACCGGCAGGCCCGAGATGCGGTACTGCGCGCACAGCCCGTCGACCTCTTCGATCGAGGCGTCCGGCGTCGTCGTGATCGGGTCGGTGATCATGCCCGACTCGCTGCGCTTGACGCGGTCGACCATCGACGCCTGCTCTTCGATGGACGCGTTGCGGTGCAGGATGCCGAGGCCTCCCTCACGCGCGATCGCGATCGCCAGGCGCGCCTCGGTCACGGTGTCCATCGCCGCCGACAGCAGCGGGGTCGCGACGGTGATCCGGCGCGTCACGCGGGAAGAGGTGTCGGCCTCGCTGGGGATGACATCGGTGTGCCCCGGAAGGAGGAGGACGTCGTCGTACGTGAGGCCGACGAAGCCGAAGGGGTCGTGGTTCTCCATGGTTCTCCTGCGCGCACGGCGCGTTGCTCGAGGGACGACGACGGCCGGCGCGAAAGTCCGCGCTGTACAGATTGTAAGGCGACCCGCGGAAGGAAAATTCCTCCGATCGCCCCGGTAGTGCGTAGTATTCCAGACCGGTCACGCGTCATTGCCGTGAGGTAGGTGAAACACGGCCGACACATTACGCTCGTAGCGTCGTTCATCACTGCCGATACGACCCGAACATCGGCTTTGTCGCCGACTGGAGGATCTGTGAGTCCCACGACCACTGCGGCGCGCCGAAACCGCGCGGGAGCGATCCCGGCCCTGTTCGCGCTCCTACTGACGCTGCTCGGGGTGTTCGCCGGTTCGGCGCCCGCCGTCGCGGCCGAAGACGACCCCTATCGCATCAGCGGCAACGTCCAGCTCGACGGCGAACCGCTCGAAGGCGTCGTCCTCGTCATCGACGGACCGGGGGGCGACCAGGAGGCCGAGACGGATGCCGCGGGCCAGTGGCGCGTGGGCGTCCCCGAGCGCGGCGAGGAGTACACCGTCACCCTCGACGAGGACACGCTCCCCGAGGGCATCGCGGTGGTCGATCCCGAGGACGACAGCCCCAACGTGAAAGAGGTCGAGGTCGGCGCCGGCGGCCGCGTCACCGTGAACTTCTTCATCGGAGAGGGCGAGCGCAACGTCACGAGCTTCTTCGACCAGCTCGTCCAGCGCACCGTGCAGGGCCTGAACTTCGGCCTCATGCTCGCGCTCGCCGCCGTCGGGCTGTCGCTCGTGTTCGGCACGACCGGCATCTCCAACTTCGCCCACGGCGAGATGGTCACCTTCGGGGCCGTGGCCGCGCTGTTCCTGGTCGGGCTGTCGCTGCCGTGGTGGCTCGGCTTCCCGCTGGCGGTGGTCCTGGGGGCGGTGTTCGGACTCGTGATGGACATGGTGCTGTGGCGGCCGCTGCGACGCAGACGCGTCGCCGTCGTCCAGCTGATGATCGTGAGCATCGGGCTGTCGCTGACGCTGCGGTACATCTACCAGTTCTTCATCGGCGGCGGCACGAGCCAGCTGCCGTTCTCATCGGCGCCGAAGATCAACCTGTTCGGGTCGGTGCAGATGAGCGTCATCGACATGGTGTCGATCGGCATCTCGCTCGTCGTGATCGTCGCCTTCGCGCTGTGGCTGACCCGGTCCAGGCTCGGCAAGGCCACGCGTGCGATCTCCGACAACCCGTCGCTGGCTTCGGCATCCGGCATCGACGTCGACTTCGTCGTCCGGGTCGTGTGGGTGGTGGCCGGCGCGATGGCGTCCCTCGCCGGCATCCTCTACGCCTACTACCGCCCGGGCATCAAGTGGGACATGGGCGCGCAGGTGCTGCTGCTGATGTTCGCCGCGGTCACCCTCGGCGGACTGGGCACCGCCTTCGGCGCCCTCATCGGCGCTATCGTCGTGGGTCTGCTCGTGGAGGTGTCGACCCTGTTCGGCATCCCGTCCGACCTCAAGTACGCCACGGCACTTCTGATCCTGATCGTCATCCTGCTGTTCCGACCGCAGGGTATCCTCGGCCGCCGCGAGAGAATAGGTTAGGCGCGAACCATGGACTGGCTTCCCATCCTCTCGAACACCGCATCCTCGATCCTGAGCCCCGCCACGATCGGCTACGCGCTGGCAGCCCTGGGCCTTGCCGTGCACTTCGGCTACGCGGGCCTGATCAACATGGGCATCGCCGGCTTCATGGCGATCGGCGCCTACGGCTACGCCATCTCGATCCTCTCCTTCGGGCTGCCCTGGTGGGCCGGAGCGCTCATCGGCCTGGCCGCTGCGGCGGTGTTCGCCCTGATCCTCGGCATCCCCACGCTGCGGCTGCGCGGCGACTACCTCGCCATCGTGACGATCGCCGCCGCCGAAGTGGTGCGGCTGCTGTTCCTCACCACGGCGTTCGACGAGTTCACCGGCTCGGCCGACGGGCTCAGCGGCTACCACACGAGCTTCCGCGCCTCCAACCCGCTGCCCGACGGCACCTACGGGCTCGGCCCATGGACGTACAACGAGAACGGGTGGTGGGTGCGCATCATGGGCCTGGTGACCCTGGGCATCGCGGTGCTCGTGGTCTGGATGCTCATGCGCAGCCCGTGGGGGCGCGTGCTCAAGGGCATCCGCGAAGACGAGGACGCCGTGCGCTCGCTCGGCAAGAACGTCTTCTCCTACAAGATGCAGTCGCTCGTGCTGGGCGGCATGCTCGCCGCCGCCGGCGGGATCGTCTACGCGCTCCCCTCTGCCGTGAGCCCCGGCGTCTACGTCACGTCGCTGACCTTCTTCGTGTGGACGGCGCTGCTCCTGGGCGGCGCGGCCACGGTGTTCGGGCCGCTCCTGGGCTCGCTCATCTTCTGGGTGCTGCAGACGTTGCTCTCCAACGTCCTCCCCGCCCTCGTGCAGGCCGGCTTCCTGCCGTTCATGAATCAGATCCAGGCCGGCACGCTGCGCTTCATCCTCGTCGGCGTCGCGCTGATGCTGCTGGTGATCTTCATGCCGCAGGGCATCCTCGGCAACAAGAAGGAGCTGACCTTTGTCAAATAACGCAGCTTCCCCCGGCGGGGACGTCCCCGCCGACCCCACGCCGACCTCGTCCACGCCGCGCGCGAAGGCCACTGGGCTGCACGTGGGCACCCCGGCCCCTGGCGTGAAGAAGGTCGACCCGATCATCGTCGCGGACGACATCACGCGCTCGTTCGGCGGCGTCAACGCCGTCGACGTCGAGCACCTGGAGATCCCGCGCGGCGCGATCACGGCCCTCATCGGCCCCAACGGCGCGGGAAAGACGACGCTGTTCAACCTGCTCACGGGCTTCGACAAGCCCAACAGCGGATCCTGGACCTTCGACGGAAAGTCCCTCTCCGGCGTGCCGGCCTACAAGGTCGCGCGCATGGGACTCGTGCGCACCTTCCAGCTGACCAAGGCCCTGGGCCTGCTCACGGTCATGGAGAACATGAAGCTCGGCGCCACCGGCCAGCGCGGCGAGCGGTTCTTCTCGAGCCTCATCCCCGCCGCCTGGCGCGGGCAGGATGCGGAGATCGAGGAGCGCGCGGAAGGCCTGCTGCAGAAGTTCAAGCTCGACACCAAGGCCGACGACTTCGCCGCGTCGCTCTCGGGCGGGCAGCGCAAGCTCCTGGAGATGGCGCGGTCACTCATGACCGAGCCCACGCTGGTGATGCTCGACGAGCCGATGGCCGGGGTGAACCCCGCGCTGACGCAGTCGCTGCTGGACCACATCCTCGACCTCAAAGACCTCGGCATGACCGTGCTGTTCGTCGAGCACGACATGCACATGGTGCGTCACATCGCCGACTGGGTGATCGTGATGGCCGAGGGGCGCGTCGTCGCCGAGGGCGACCCGGAGTCGGTCATGAAGAACCCCGCCGTCATCGACGCCTACCTGGGGGCGCACCAGGAGCTCGACCTGGGCGTGGTCACCGGCCGAATCCCGGTCATCCTGGCCGACCCCACCACGGATGCCGCCGCATCCGAGAGCGCCAGCGCCGCGGTCCTCGTGGACGAAGGCGTCGCCGAAGACGAGGAGAACCGCCGATGAGCACGGTCGCCACCGACACCGCCGTCGTCGTCATCGACGACGTCCACGCCGGCTACCTCCCCGGCGTGAACATCCTCAACGGGTGTTCGCTGACCGCATCCCAGGGCGAGCTGGTGGGGATCATCGGCCCGAACGGCGCGGGGAAGTCCACGCTGCTGAAGGCGATCTTCGGGCAGGTGAACGTGCGCTCGGGGAAGATCCTGCTCGAGGGCGAGGACATCACCGGCCTGAAGGCCAACAAGCTCGTCGGGCGTGGAGTGGGCTTCATCCCGCAGAACAACAACGTCTTCCCGAGCCTCACGATCGAGGAGAACCTGCAGATGGGGCTCTACCAGCGCCCCAAGGCGTACCAGGAGCGCCTCGAGTTCGTCACGGGCATCTTCGCCGAGCTGGGCAAGCGGCTCAAGCAGCGCGCCGGCTCGCTGTCCGGCGGCGAGCGGCAGATGGTCGCCATGAGCCGCGCGCTCATGATGGATCCGAAGGTGCTGCTCCTGGACGAGCCGTCGGCCGGCCTGTCGCCGGTGCGGCAGGATGAGGCGTTCATCCGGGTCTCGGAGATCAACAGGGCCGGGGTGACGTGCATCATGGTCGAGCAGAACGCGCGCCGCTGCCTGCAGATCTGCGACCGCGGCTACGTGCTGGACCAGGGCCGCGACGCCTACACCGGCACCGGTCGCGAGCTGCTGAACGATCCGAAGGTCACCGAGCTGTACCTGGGCACCCTCGGCCAGGACTAGCCCCTCCCCCGCCCGCTCGCGCGTCCATCCCTCCGCGAGACTGCACGCACGTGACGAGACCGCGACATGATGTCGCGGTCTCGTCACGTGCGTGCAGTCTCGCGGATCGGGGGGATGCGGCGGCGGGCACGGGGAAGGGCCCCGGTCCGAAGACCGGGGCCCTTGTGGATGCTGCGCTCAGCCCTCGTAGGCGGCGTAGTTGTTGTCTTCGCCGAACTGGTAGATGCCGATCGACGCCTCGGTCGGGTCGCCGACCTCGTCGAACGTGATCGGACCCGAGATGCCCTCGTAGTCGGCCGTGCCGCCGTCGAGGATGATCTGGGCGCAGTCGGCGTACGTCGAGCACGCCTCGCCGTCACCCGAACCACCCGACACCTCGATGAGCTTCTCCGCGATCGCCGACGAGTCGGTCGATCCGGCCGCGAGGGCCGCGAGGGAGAGCAGGATCGTGGCGTCGTAGGACTCGGCCGCGTAGCTGTAGTCGTCCAGCGCCGGCAGCCCCTCCGCCTCGACGAAGGCGTCGAGCTCGCCGGTGAAGTCCGCGATCGAGTCGATCGACAGACCCGGCAACGTGCCCTTGGCGCCCGTGAGGGAGCCGGCCGGGAACGTCTCACCGAAGTTCTTCAGGTTGCCGTCGACGAAGTACAGGTCTTCGGCCGGGTACGACCCGAACAGGCTCGGCAGGATCGTGGCGACCTCGTCGAACGTGATCAGCGCGATCGCGTCGGGGTCCGCCGCGAGAACCTCGCTGATCTGCGTGTCGAACGTGGTGTCACCGGTGTTGTAGGTGGTCTCGGCGACGACCTCGCCACCGGCGGCCTCGAAGGCCTCCGAGACGTACTTGGCCAGTCCCGTGCCGTACGAGTCGTTGAGCACGATCAGGCCGAGGGTCTGGTTGCCGTCCTCTGCGATGAGGTTGCCGAGCACCTCGCCCTGCAGCACGTCGGAGGGTGCGGTGCGGAAGTACAGGCCGTTGTCCTCGTACGTCGTGAACGCGTCGGAGGTGTTCGCCGGCGAGAACTGGATGACTCCCGCGCCGACGACCTGGTCGATGAACTGCAGCGACGTGCCGGAGGACGCGGCGCCGATGACGGCGGAGACGTCCTCGCCCAGCAGGCGGGGGATCTCGGTCTCGTAGGCCTTGTTGTCGGTGTCGCCGGAATCGCCGAAGACGACTTCGAGCGACAGGCCCGTCTCGTCGGAGATCTCGTTGATCTGCGACGCGGCGTAGCCGACGCCGGCCTCTTCCGGCGGGCCCAGGAAGGCCAGGTTCCCCGTCTGGGGAAGCGCCGTGCCGATCTTGAGGTCGAGCTCGCCGCCGACTTCGGAGGAGTTGCCGCCACCGGTCTCGGCGGCCTCTCCGCCGCCACCGGCGCACCCGGCCAAAAAGAGCGCGCTGACACCGGTCACGGCGATAGCGCCGAAGACCTTGCCTGCACGCGAACGTGTGAAGACGCTCATGATGCTCCTTGCTGTGTATGAACGTTGGCCGACTCGGGCGCCGACCCAGTGCCCCAAACCTAGTGCGCAGGCCATCTCGCCGGTATTGCCGTTCGTTAACGATGTGTAACGGCGCCCAAATCGTTATGTGCGGATGCTGCGGCCGGGATCAGGCCACTTCGGCGACGTCCGCACCCGCACGGCCGCCGCGTCGCGCGGCCGCGAGGGAGTCGGCGGTCAGCACGATGAGGGCGACCCACACCAGGGCGAACCCGATCCACCGCTCCACCGGCATCGGCTCGCCGAACACCCACACGCCGATCGCGAACTGCAGGATCGGCGCCACGAACTGCAGCATCCCCATGACCGTCAGCGGCGTGCGGCGCGCCCCGGCCGCGAAGAAGAGGAGCGGAGTGGCGGTGACCACGCCCGCCAGCAGGAGCAGCACGGCGTGACCCGGGCCGGCCGTGAACAGCGTGAGGCCCGAGGTGGTGGCCACGACGGCGAGCTGCACGAGGGCGATGGGGGTGAGCCACGCCGATTCCAGCGTGAGTCCGCTGACGGCGTCGACGGCGGTGCCGATGCGCTTCTTGATCAGCCCGTAGATGCCGAAGGAGAACGCCAGGCTCAGCGCGATCCACGGGAACGCGCCATAGCCGACGACGATCACCCCGACTGCGATCGCGGCCAGCCCGAGCGCGAGCCACTGGGTCACGCGCAGGCGCTCGCGGAGGACGAGAACGCCCAGCACGACCGTCACGAGGGGGTTGATGAAGTAACCCAGGCTCGTCTCCACGACGTGGCCGCTGAGGGTCGCCAGGACGTACACCATCCAGTTGGCGTAGATGAGGCCGCCGGCCAGGGCGGTCCAGCCCAGCAGCCGCGGCTGCCGGATGATCGCCAGCAGCGGGCGCCACGCGCGCGTGACGGCGAGCAGGACCACGCAGAACACCAGCGACAGCACGATCCGCCACGCCACGAGCTCCCACGCCCCCGTGGGCAGGAGCGCGACGAAGTACAGCGGCAGGACGCCCCACAGCAGATACGCGGTGAAGGCGTAGCCGCCACCGATCAGTCGCACGCGGGCCTCCGACGGTGCGGGCGCGGCGGGGGCGGGGGCGTCGTCCGATCCACTCCCCCAGCCTATGGGCGTGCACCGACGCCGGGCCGGCGGTCACCCCGTGCATGCGAAAGCCCCGGATGCCGAGGCATCCGGGGCTTTCGTGGAACTGGTGTCAGCGGACGACGACGGCGAGGACGTCGCGAGCCGAGAGCACGAGGTACTCGTCGGCGCCGAACTTGACCTCGGTGCCGCCGTACTTGCTGTAGATCACGCGGTCGCCGACGGCGACGTCGAGCGGAACGCGGTTGCCGTTGTCGTCGATGCGGCCGGGTCCGACGGCGACGACCTCGCCCTCCTGCGGCTTCTCCTTGGCGGTGTCGGGGATGACGAGACCACTGGACGTGGTCTGCTCAGCCTCGATCTGCTGGATGACGATGCGGTCCTCGAGCGGCTTGATGGAAACCGACACGGTCTACCTCTTCTTTCTTCACGCTTCGGTACAGAAGACTCGTTAGCACCCGCGCGGGGTGAGTGCTAACGCCAGTGTACGGAAAGTGCTGGCACTCACGCAACGCGAGTGCCAGCCGTGCGACGGATGCGGCGGCTCCCACGCACCGCGCGCCACGACGCTGCGGCCACTCTTCCCCTCAGAGCGGGCCTGTGTCACAATCCATCACAGCCGGTGCGTGGGGGGCACGGATCGGCTACTGGGACATCAGTGGGGATGAGCCTGTGCTTTCCCTCGCTGGCGTACGGAACGAGCGGGGGCCCCTCGGGGCAGCTTCGTCCGGGGGGAAGAAATGAATGCTCCGTACTATTTGGCGATCGATGTCGGCACCAGCCGGACGTCTGCGGCGATTGCGAGGTTCGCGCCGGACGGCAGTCTGCTGGCCACGCCGTTCCCGCTCGGGCGCAACGGCGACAACGCTCCCACGGTGGTGTTCGCCGCCGACGGCGAGCTGCTGTTCGGCGACGCGGCCGAACGGCGGGGGCATACGCAGCCTGACCGCCTGATCCGGGAGTACAAACGCAGGATCGGCGACGACGTGCCGATCCTCGCCGGCGACCGCGCGTTCGCACCGGAGGAACTGTACGCCCGCACGGTGGACTGGGCTGCGCGCGCCGTCGTGGAACGCGAGGGAGGATCGCCCGCCCTGCTGGCGATCACGGTGCCCGCCGCGTGGGGGGAGTATCGCAGCGAGATCGTGCGGACGGCGCTGTCGGAGCAGGGCTGGCGCGGCGTGGTGGTCATCACAGAGCCGGAGGCGGCCGCGCGCCACTACGAGTCGACCAATCCCCTGCCCGAAGGCCGCGTGCTCGCGGTCTACGACTTCGGCGGCGGCACGTTCGACGCCGTCGCCCTCCGCAAGGATGCCGAGGGAGCTGTCCGCATCGTCGGTGCGCCCGTCGGCATCCCCGACCTCGGCGGCGCCGACTTCGACGACACCCTCGTGCGCCACGTCGTGCGCACCGCGCGCCTGGACACCGCCGCGCTGACCGGTGACCCGTCGGGGCGCATGGCGCTGGCGGCGCTGCGGCGGGAATGCGTGGATGCGAAGGAGTCGCTGTCGTTCGACTCCGAGGCGGTCGTGCCGGTCCTGCTGTCGGGCGAGCAGCGCAGCGTGCGCTTCAGCCGGGACGAGTTCGAGGTCATGATCGCCGACGATCTGGACCGCACCGTCGAGGCGTTCGAAGACGCCCTCGAGCGCGCCGGGGTCGACCTGGACGACGTCGACGCGATCCTGCTGACCGGCGGCACCTCCCGCATCCCGCGCGTGGCGCAGGTGCTCTCGGAGCGGTTCGACCGCCCCATCGCCCTCGACGCCGACCCGAAGGCGATCATCGCCCTGGGCGCGGCCCGCGCGGCAGCCGACGCCGCCCGCGCCGCTGCCGACGCTTCCGGCGATGTGCCGGCGCCGGCCGACGAGGACGACGACCTCCTGCACCTGCCAGAGCCCGCCGCCCCCGCCGCCGCGCGCCGCACGTGGTTCCGGCGCGCACCGGTGGCGGCGTACGTCGCGGTGGGGGCCTCGGTGCTCCTCGCGGGTCTCGGCGTCGCCGGCGCCCCGACACTGGGCACCGCGGTCGTCGGAGCCGCCGACCGCACCGACATGACGGCGGCGCCCGAGGCTGCGGCAGCCGATGCCGCACCGAGCCGGCAGAGCGCCGCCCAGCCCGCCGAGCCGGCACCCGAGCCCGTCGCCGAGGTGGAGGGCGCACGCCCCGAGGGCACGACATGGCGGCGCACGCCGGCGAAGAAGCCGCCGTCGGCCACACCTGCGCGTACTCCCGGCAGCTCGACGCGGGCGCCGGCGCAGGGGTCGGCCGCGCAGGCACCGGCGACGACGCCCACCGGCGGCGGCTCGGCGGCCACCCCGCGGCCGCCGTCCGGCGCCCCCTCGGGCTCGACGCCCGTCCCCACCCCCGGCGGAGGGGATCCGGCGGCCGACCCCGGCACGACCGACCCCGGCCCGACCGACCCCGGCCCGACCGACCCCGGCACGACCGACCCCGGGGACACGGGTGGCGGCGACACGGGTGGCGGCGGGGACACGGGTGGCGGCGACACGGGTGGTGGCGGGGACACCGGCGGGGGCGACACGGGCGACACCACCGAGACGCCTCCCGCCGACCCCCCTGCGGAGGCGGACCCGACGCCGCCGCCGGCCGACGAGCCGTCACCGACGCCCACCGCCGCCGTGCCCGTGTGATCGCGGCCCGTCATGGAGTCCTCGACCACGCCGCCCGCCGATGCGGCCGGCGGCATCCCGATGATCCTCACGCGCCCCGCGCGCGCCCACATCGACGCCGTCGTCGCTGGCGCGCGGCCTCCGCGGCTGGTGCTGGTCGGCACCGCCGGCTCGGGCAAGACCCGGTTGCTGCAACGGCTCGAGGCGGAGTTCGCCGCTCAAGGGCGCACGCCCGTCACGGCAGTCGGTGAGCGCGACCTCGCACGTGTGCCTGCCGAGGAGGTGCTCCTCATCGACGACGCGCACCTGCTCTCCCCCGACGACCTCGCCGCGATCGCCCGGCGCGTGAGCGACCCGGCCGCGGCCCTCGTCCTGTCGATGCGGCCGTGGCCGGTGCCGCCGGTGCTCCGCGAGATCGCCGACGCGCTGGAGACGACGCATCCGGCGATCGTGCTGGGGCATGTCACCCACGCCGACGTGCTCGACGAGTGCGCGCAGACCGGCCGCCCGATCGCCCCGGCGTGCGTCGACGACATCCTCGAGCTGGCCGGGCACCTGACGTGGCTGGTCTCGGAGGCGCTCGGCGTGCACGACGCCGACTGCACGGAGGACGCCGCGCACGCGGGCGTGCGCGAGGAGCTGCGCGACCTCATCGCGCATCGCATCGCCGGTCTCGACGAGGATCTGCGGCACGCCCTGGAGCGCCTGTGCCTGTCTGCGCGCACGTCCGCGTCGCACGAGCCGGGCGAGTGGATCGCCCCCGGGCACGCGAAGGGACTCCTGCAGCGCAACGGGCAGCCCGCGCCGGTGGTGCGCGACACCGTGCGGGCGACGATCTCCATCGACCGCCTCGCCGAGCTGTACGCCGACGCGGGCCCGTCGCCGGCCGACCCCCTCGTGCGGGAGCTGATGGGCGGGATGCAGGATCCGCGCGTGGCCACGGCGCTGCTGAAGGACGGCGACGCCGCGCTCTCGGAGCATCCCCGCCGGGCGGACGAGCTGTTCCGCGGCGCCGCCGACGCCGGCGCCGATCCGCGCACGGTCGCGGTCCGGCGCGCGCGGGCGGCATGGAATGCCGGCGAGATCGATGTCGCGGGCGCGCTGATCGACGCCGCTGCGGTGGATGCGGCGGACCCCGCCTTCACGGAGGCAGCGGCGATCACCGGCGCCGTGTGGGCCGCGCGCGGTGATCTGCGGATGGCGTCGGTGGTGTTCGCCCACGCCGACGCCGCCACGCCCCAGGCCGTCGCGCACGCGAGCCTGGCGGCCCTGGGGTCGGGAGAGGTCGACGAGCTCGCCCGCCTCGGCGAGACGCCCCCGGCACGCGCGGTGCCCTCGACGCTGACTGTGTCGCACGACCTGCTGGTGCGCGGACTGCGGGAGACCCTCGGGACGCAGACGCGCACGTGCCTGAGCGACCTCGTCCGCGCCACCGAGATGTACACGGCCGCCGAGTGCGACGCCCCCACGCCGGAGATCCCCGCGGTGCTCGCCGCCGTCGCCGCGCTCAGTCTCGGCGAGCTCAGCGTCGCCCACACCGTCATCGACACCGCCGTGCGGGCCCGTCATGGCGGCGCGTGGGCACAGCCGCGGCTGCTGCTGTGGCAGGCATGGCTCGCGGTGCAGCGGGAGCGGCCGCACGAGGCCGAGTCGGCCCTGCAGGCGGCGAGCGCCGCCGGCCCGCCCACCCCGCGGGAGCGGGTGCTCGCCGACGCGGTCACGATGGCCCTCACTCGACGGTACGCCGACGCATCCGCGCTCGCGCCGGCGTGGCGGCATGCCCGCGAGAGCATCCTGCGCACGCGCTTCGACCTCTACTCGCTGCTGCCCCTCACCGAGTTCGCCGTCAGCGCCGCACGCCTGGGCGACCTGGAGCGCCTGCGACCGCACCTGGACGAGGCGTACGCCACCGTGGAGCGGATGGGCTCGCCGCCGATGTGGTCGAGCCACCTGCACTGGGCGGGCCTGCACTGCGCGATCCATCAGAACCGTCCCGACGACCTCGCCCCGCACGCGCGCGGACTCCTCGCCGCAGCGCCCCACACGCGCCTGGCGCGCAAGATGGCGCGCGCGGGCAAGGTCTGGACCGAAGTGCTCACCGGTCACGTCGACGCCGACGCGATCGAGCACGCCGCGCTGGGGCTGGCTTCGGTGGGCCTGGCGTGGGACGGCGCGCGGCTGGCCGGGCACGGTGCCGGGCGCACGGAGGACCGCCGCATCATCGCGCGTCTGCTGGCATGCGCACGCCAGCTCCACCCGCGCGAGGAGCTGCAGCATCCCCCGGCCGACGACGCGCGCGCGACCGAGGCCTCCACCCGGCGCGTGAACGACCTGCTGAGCGCGCGCGAGCGGGAAGTCGCCGCCCTGGTCGTGCAGGGCAAGACCTACGCCGAGATCGGCGAGTCCATCTTCATCTCCCCCCGCACCGCCGAGCACCACATCGCGCGCATCCGCCGGCGCCTGGGCGCGACGACCCGCTCCGACCTCATCGGCAAGCTCCGGATGGTTCTGGAGGATGCGGCGGACGCCCACGATGCGCGTTCCCCGCGGGAGGTCGAGTTCGCATGAACGAGCGCGACACGGCTCCCGGTGTTCCCCCCGCGTCACCCCCTAGTGGCGCCCCCGCGACGGGGGGACAGCCCCCGACGCGCGGCGCGCACCGACGCAATACGTTCGGAACGTCCCGATGTGAGGAGCAGAAATGAGCATGACGCTGGCGACGATCGCCGATGCACTGATCGAGTTCATCCTGAGCCTGCTGCGCGATCCCGACGCCGCCGAAGAGTTCGAGAAGGATCCGGAGGCGGCCCTCACCGCTCGAGGCCTGGGAAATGCGACGGCCGCCGATGTGTGCGCGGTCGCACCCGTCATCGCCGAGCGGGCGCAGGTGGTTCCCGTGTCCGCCCCCAAGCCCGCGCCGGCCGCGCCGGAGCCGAACCCGACCGTGCGGGAGATCAATTCGATCACCAACAGCTTCTCCTACGTCGACGACCGCGACACGCTCCTGGACCAGTCGGTGAACCAGAACATCTGGGCCGACGGCGACGTCACGCAGGTGTTCGATCAGGATGCCGTGGTCGCCTCGGGCGACGACGCCATCGCGGCCGGTGACGATGCGACGCTGGAGAACAACCTCGACCAGTCCACCGACATCGATGCCGGCGACGACGTCGCGATCGGCGGCAGCGACGTGACGGAGAACACCGCGACCGACTCCGGCAACACCTCCACCGACACCACGACCACCACGGATGCCTCGACCACGACCACGGTCACCGACTCGATGAACGACGTCACCGGCACGACCACCGCCGACGCATCGTTCAACACCTCCACGGCGGCCTACGCCGAGACGACCGTCGACAGCGAGACCACGGGCGTGTTCGAGTCATCCGACACCGCCCTGATGGAAGACGCCGCCGCGGATGACAACTTCTGACCTCGCGCGACGCCCCGACCCCGACAACGGCGCCGGCGGGCGGGGCGTGCGCGGGACCTCGACCGGCGACGCCCGCGACGCACCCGCGCGCCCGTCACTCGGGGACAAGGAGGCGGCGCCGGTGCTGGTGAAGCTGCCGGCACCGGCGCCGGTGCGTCTCAGCCAGCTGGCATGGGTGCTCTCGCTCGCCGTGAGCGCCGTGGCGGTGGTCTACCTCTTCATCATCCGCGAGCAGCAGCTCCCGGAGATCATCGGCGTCATCGAGGCCGTCGATCCCGATCGGGCGGATGCCACGTACGACACCGCCGCCGACATCGTCTACTGGTCGGTCTTCGGCGCCCTCGTCGCACTGTGGCTGGTCCAGGTGACGCTCCTGGTGTCCTTCTCCAACCGCCGGCCGAACATGCGCTGGTGGCTGCTGGGGACCGCGCTGTTCCAGGGTGCGGTGGTCCTCGCGTGCCGGGAGCTGATCGCCCTCGGGGAGCGCGGCATCCCCCTCACGCGGGTGCTGCTGCTGGCCCTCGCACTGGCCCTGGTCGGCCTGCTGTTCTCGACGCTACCGGCCGCCCTGCGCTGGACCGCTCGCCAGCACGACGTCGCCCGCAGCCTCGGCGCGGGCGGCGGCCTCTGACGCGATCCCCTCGATGCTGCGCACGACCATGCGGCACAGGTACGCGGTGTAACGGTCGCTCAGCGGCGACTCGCCCAGCGACCGCCAGTGTCCCAGGAGCGCCCGGGTCCGCTCAGCACGCTCCTCCTTGGTCGCCGTCTCGGGCAGGCCCAGGCGCGCGGGGGCAGAGGTGCCCACGCCCCCGAGAACGCGCTCGGCCTCGGCGACGTCGTGCGGCGACAGCGCGACGGGGGCGGTGCGCACGTCGGCCAGGAGCGCGAGCTCGCGCAGTTCGTGGCTGCGCACCATGATGCGCTCGATCCCCCGAGCACGGCGTCGGCGCCGGGACGCGGCCGCTCGCGGACGAGCTGCTCCACACCGTGCAGGACGCCGCGCGCCTTGAGGGCGACGGCGCGCGCGCGGAAGTGGTCGACGATGAACTGCTGCAGCGCCACCATCCCGCTCTGCTGCACGAGTCGCTCCGCGAGCGCGGAGGAGGTGGTGGCCCCGCCGCGCACGAGCGCGGCGCCCAGGCGCACGCCGAACAAGCCGAAGCGCTGCAGGAGGTTCTCCCGCACGGGGATGCTCAGCGACGTCGCCGTCGTCGGGCGGACGAAGCGGTCGGCTGACAGCAGCAGACGTTCACGCACGTCCCGGTCCAGCCGCGCGAGCTCCCGCAGCGCGATGAACTCGCTCTCCCGCAGCGTCCGGGCGCCTTCCGCCAGGAGGCCCGCGATCGGGAGGACCCCCAGGGCGAGGGCGCGCAGCTCGCCGTCGCGGCGGTAGCGGTCGGCGATCGCGGCCGCCGACAGCAGGGAGTCGATGCGCCCCGAGCCGATCTCGTCGGCGCGGGAGAGGACGGCGACGGCGTTGACGGTCGAGGATGCTCCGGCCGCGGTGTCGCGGAACGCCCGCAGGAACGACACGTCCGAGGAGTGCACGTGCCGGAGCAGATACACGATGGCGTCGGCGGCGGAGGGGGAGTTCTCCGGCAGGAGGAACTCCATCGAGCGCGCCGAGTTCTCCCGGGTCACCGATGCGATGCCGGGTGTGTCGATGAGGATCGTCGACCGCAGCGCCTCCGACGGCCAGCCCACGTCGATCCAGGCGACGTCCTCGGCGCGATGACCGGCCAGATCGAGGTCGAGGCACCCGTCGGTGCGGCGGACGGGCAGGCGCACCGACGAGCCGTCGACGAGGTTCATCGTGATGCGGGCCGTGGGGGCGTAGCGGTACCACGTGATGGTCCGCGTGCACTCCCCCGCGTCGGTGGGCGCGATCCGCTCGCCGATGACGGCGTTGAGCAGGGTCGACTTGCCCGCCTTGACGATGCCCGCCACCGCGAGGCGCAGCGGTTCGCGCAGGCGCCGCGCGTACGCGTCGAGCAGCTGCACCGTGCCGGGCTCGTCTGCGTACAGGATGCGCGTGGCGTCGATGACGTCGGCCACGTCGCCCAGCGACGTGCGCATCAGCGGGTCCGCTCCGAGACCGCCTGGAGCGCGGGGATCTGCGCCCGCAGCGCGTCGATCTGGCGCAGTCGCGTCTGCAGCTGCGTGACGCGGCCGTCGCGGTCGGCGGTGTAGGTGGCCGCGGCGTGCTTGGCGGCCAGCACCGATTCGGACAGGGAGCGGTGCAGCTCGTCGGCGATCGTGCCGAAGTGGTCGCGCGAGGCGCGCTGCACGAGGCGAAGGCGATCCTTCAGCTGCTTGCCGACCTGGAAGACGACGTCCTCGATATGGCGGCGCAGGAGGTTCTTCGCCTCCATCTGCCGGCGCGTGAGGCGCCCGGACATGTCCTCGCGGTAGGCGCGGCGTCCGACCAGCACGCCGGCAAGGAGGGACAGCGGGTTGATGAGCGTCAGGCCCACCAGGCTCGTCGCGAGCCCCACCATCAGCACACCACCGTAGGAGCCGCGCACCCCGATGTAGATCTTCTCGGCGGCGCTCATGCGGCCCTCATCGAGCACCTGCAGGTTCTCCACCGGATCGAGCACTCCGGTGACATCCCCCACGTCGATGAGGGGGATGCCCGACTCCCCCGCCATGAACTCGTCCGCGACGCGCTCGGACAGCCACTGCGAGCGCTCGTTCGTCCACACGAAGGTCTCCGACACCGCCGCCGACACGCGCTGATCCAGCCACTGCGCGATCTGGTCCCAGATGGGACCGGGGTCGCCCTCCTCGATGGCCGCCTCGCCGTCGCGCTGCACCTTGCGCAGGCGATCGCGCAGATCGTGCTCCGTGTCGGCGATGAGGTCGGCGATGCCGTCGCTCAGCGTCACCTGCCACCGGGCCGAGCGACCGCGGAACTCATCGGCGCGGGCCTTGGCATCCTCGAGCTCGGCCAGCATGCGCGGGGTGTCCTCGGGATGCAGCAGCGCGTTCAGCTCCGACCGCAGCGAGAGCGAGAGCTGGTCCACGACGGTGGTGAGATCGTGCACGGCGCCGCGGCGGTGCAGCAGCTCGGCACGCCCCAGGACGTCACGGCGCAGGTGCGCCACGAGCGCGGGGAAACCGGACTCGTCGTTGAGTTCGCGGTCCTGATGCTCGGCTGCCAGCAGGCGCAGGTCGCTGGAGACGGCGAAGATCGGCACGTCCCCGATCCCGTCCAGGCGCGCCCGGTCGATGGAGTGGATGTCGCGCCACTGCGGGTAGATGTCGGTCTTGCTGAGCACCGCGGCGACGTTCGGCGAGATGCGCATCGCGTGCTGCAGGAACGTCAGCTCCGGTTCGGTGTACTCCTGCGACGCATCCGACACCAGGATCACCGCGTGCGCCGTGGACAGGGCCGCAAGGGTGGCCAGCGCCCGCGTGGACTCCAAGCCCCCCACGCCCGGGGAGTCCACGAGGCGGAGGCCACCCTTGAGGATCTCGCGGGGCAGCAGGACCTCGGCCCCCACGACCGAGCGCCCTTCGGGCACCTCCGCGCGATCGGACACGTACGAGGCGAGATCGTCGAAGGCGATCGGTACGCGCTGCACGGTGTCGTCGCCGCCGCCCTCCGGCCGCATGAACACGGCGGCGGAGGGCTCCTCGGCGTAGCCGACGGAGGTCGGCACGGCGGTGGCGACGTCGTCGTCCACCGCGCACGCCGGCGCGTTGATGAGGGCGTTGACGAGCTTGCTCTTGCCCTGTTTGAACTGCCCCACCACGATGACCCGCACGTGCGGATCCAGCAGCCGGGCACGGGTGTCATCGAGCCGCTTGGCGAGGTCGGTGCGTCCCACCGCACCGGAGAAGGAGCGCGCCTGCTCCACCAGCCGGACGAGCTCGCCCGGTGGGGCGGATGCGGCCACACGGTCGGACACGGGCGCCCCGACGGCGATCCCCCCTGCCGGATCGGTTGCAGTCACCGTTGCCTCCTTCTCTCGTCGCGGCTGGTCGGCAGGCAACGATGACCCCGGGCCGAGTGCTGGCCCGGGGCCATCGCGGTCATGCCGTGGTCACAGATCCACGTCGACGTCGGGGTCGGGGTCGTCCGCGATCCCCGACATCCCGCTGTCCCAGATGACGTTCGCGTCGATGTCCCACTCGCTCGTGGACGTCCCCGTGACGATGTCGTTGAAGGAGTTCTCCACATCCAGCGTCGCCGAGTAGGTGTTGCCGCTGTTGTCGAGGTCCCAGTCCTGAGAGCTGTCGTTGACCGTCGTGTCGACGGTCGAGGTGTTCCCCGAGTTGTGCGAGAAGTTCACCGTCTTGGTGCTGTCCATCAGGATGTCGCCGTCGGCGCTGAGCGACGTGCCGTTGTCGATGTTGTACGTCACGTTCGCGTCGGACCCGGCGACGATCGCTCCGTCGCCGCTGTTGACGACCGCATCCGTCGACACCCACTGGGAGACCCCGCTGCCGGCGGAGACGTTCGTGTTGAGCGACTGGTCGAGGATCGTCGACCGGTTGTCGATCATCATGTCGCCGCCGCCGGCAGCCCCCAGCACATTGCCGAAGCCGGTGTCGTAGGACCGGACTCCCGCATTGATCGAGTTGTCGTGGGTGGAGTTGTCGGAGTTGTCCGTCACCGAGTCGTCCGTGTAGGTGAAGGTGTCGTTGAACGAGCCGTCGTTGTCGGAGTGGTCGGTGTCGGTGTCGGTGTTGTACGAGTCGGTGTGGAAGGAGTCGGTCACCGTCGCGGTGTCGTTGCCCGAGTCGTTCGTGGAGCTGCCCACGTTGCCCGAGCCGCTCACGGTGGTGGCGAGGTTCGCCGTGTTCGTGGTCGTGGAGGTGACCGAGTTGCGCACCTCGCTGGTGACGTCGATCGTGACGTCGTTGTCGTCGAAGGCCATGTCCCTGCTGCTCTCTTTCTAGCGGGCGTCCGGCGCCCGGGGTTGGAAGGCTGCCGGTCACCGCCACCGCGGCGACCGGCAGCCGGTCTCACATGCCGAGGTCGGCGTCGCCGATGCCGGAGCCGACGCTGCCGACGATCGCGTCGATGTTCACGTCGACGGTCGTCGTCGAGTCGAAGAACTCGTCGTCGTTGTACGAGCCCGAGACCGTCTCCGACCACGTGTACGTGTTGTTGGAGTCGGTGACGTCCCAGTCCTGCGAGCTGTCGTTGATCGTCGAGGTGAACGAGTAGTCGTTGCCGGAGTTGATCGACGAGTTGACGGTCTTGGTGCTGCCGTCCATGAGGATGTCGCCGCCGGCGTCGATCGAGAGCGACTCGTCGATGTTGTACGTGACGTTCGCGTCGCCGCCGGCCACGATCGCGTCGTCGCCGGAGTTGACGACGGCGGAGCTCGACGCGGTCGTGTAGACGGGTCCGGATGCGGCGATGTTGCCGTTGACCGACTGGTCGACGATCGTCGAGCGGTTGTCGATCATCATGTCGCCGCCGCCTGCGGCGGCCGCCGCGGCACCGCCGAGGTCGCCGAAGCCCGTCGAGTAGCTGCGCACGCCGGCGTTGATCGAGTCGTCGTGCGTGGAGTTGTCGGAGTTGTCGGTCTGCGAGCTGTCGGTCCAGGTGACCGTGTCGTTGTACGAGTCGGTGTTGCCGGAGTGGGCGGTGTCGGTGTCGGTGTTGTACGACCCCCAGTGGTACGACCCGTCGGCGTCGAAGGTGTCGTTGTGGCTGTCGTTGGTCGAGTCGCTCGTGTTGCCGGAGTTGGTGACGGCGTGGTCCACATCCAGCGAGCTCGTGTGGGTCTCGGTGTACTCGTTCGTCACCGCCGAGCTGAGCGTGGCGTTGAGCGTGTTGTCGTCGAAGGCCATGATCCCTTTCCATTCCCGGGGCCCCAGGTCCCCGACGTGGTGTTGTGGCCTCACAGTACGAATGCGACCGGGTGCCCCGCATCGGGGATCCCTCCCGGGTTTGCACATCGGGGTGCGGGGGTCCCCTCCCCCGATCCCCCACCGGAAGGGGGGTGCGGGCCGGGCGGAGGGGCGGGCGCGCCTAGGGTGGGGTGGTGGATATGGCGGAGCTGACGGCGCTGCTCACCCCCGGCGGCCTGCGGCTGCTGGACGAGGTGGGCGAGATCGGCTCCACCGCCGACGTCGCGCGCGTCGTGTCGCGGCTGCGCGCGGCCGGCCACTCCCCCGACCTGGTCTCGGCCGTCGTGGGTCAGGCGCGGCTGCGGGTGCGGGCGCGCGCGAAGTTCGGCGAGTTCGCCGAGCGGATGCTGTTCACGCGGGCGGGGCTCGAGCAGGCCACGCGCCTGTCGGTCGCCGCGCGCCACGCCGGCCGCTTCCGCGCCGCCGGGATCAGCCGCGTCGCCGACCTCGGATGCGGCATCGGCGGCGATGCGCTGGGGCTCGCCGGGCTCGGGCTGGACGTCGTGGCCGTGGACGCCGACGAGGTGACCGCCGCGATCGCGGCGTACAACCTCGCCCCCTTCGGCGACGCCGTGACCGTGCGGCACGGCACTGCCGAGGCGGCCGACCTCTCCGGCGTCGAGGCCGTGTGGCTCGACCCGGCCCGGCGCACCGCGGGTCATACCGAGACGACGCGCGTGCGCGCGGGCGACTACTCCCCTCCGCTGGAGTGGGCGTTCGAGCTTGTCTCGCGCATGCCCGGCGGGATGAAGCTCGGACCCGCCTTCGACCGCGACGCCCTCCCCGCCGACGCGGAGGCGCAGTGGGTCAGCGCCGACGGCTCGACGATCGAGCTCGTGCTGTGGACGGGGTCGCTCGCGCGGCCGGGGGTGCGGCGGGCGGCGCTGGTCACCCGCGGCGACGACGCGTGGGAGCTGACGGCCGCCGGCGACGCCGAAGACGTTCCGGTGCGCCCGCTCGGCGCCTTCGTGCACGAACCCGAGGGCGCCGTCATCCGGGCACGTCTCATCGGCGAGGCCGCGCGTCAACTGCAGGCCGGCATGCTGGCCCCCGGCATGGCGTATCTCACCTCGGACGAGGCGCTCACGAGCCCGTTCGTGACCTCGTTCCGCGTGCGCGAGGAGGTGCCGTTCGAGACGCGCGCCCTCACCCGCGCCCTGCGCGAACGCGGCATCGGCACGCTGGAGATCAAGAAGCGCGGCGTCGACGTCGACCCCGCCGCGCTGCGGACGAAGCTCAAGCTGCGTGGCGAGGACTCCGCGACCCTGATCCTCACGCGCGTCGGGTCGCGACGCCTCGCACTCCTCGCCGACCGCGTGGGGTGAGGCGGGCCGCTGCGGACCCGGTCAGCCCAGAGGCAGCTGCGGGATGACCCACAGCAGCCAGCCGACGCTGTAGACGAGCGACACGAGGCTCAGCACGAGCGCCCACACCGCGATGGCCCGGGATTCCCCTGGGCGGCGCAGGGCGACGATCGCGACCACGAACCCCGCGAGTCCGAACGGCAGCATCCACCCCACGAAGAACGACGCACCCAGCGCGACGATCGCGAGGGCGAGCGCCCACGGGCCCACCGCGGTCCGCCGCGCCGGCGGCGGGGGCGACCACGGGGAGGATTCGCCTTCGACCGGCCCGTGCGTGGCGAGGATGACCGGGGCGGTGGGCAGCTGCGTGTACCCCGTGCGCGCTGCCCCCGGAATGCGGGGCGCGGCGGGGGCGGCGACCACGTCGGGCGACGGCGCCTCCACGATCGGCGGCGGGGGCAGGGGCGGCGGCGTACCGAGCGCGGCGTCCACGCCGGTGAGGTCGGGCGGGGCGGCCTGCTGGACGGCGGCCTCGGCGGCCTCCGCATCCGCGGGCCGGTGCGGCTCGGGCGCACGGGGCTCGCTCACGCGGCCTCCTCCTCCGCCACCTGGATCTGCGTCACCGGCAGCGTCGAGTCCGCCCCGAATGCGAGCGTGGACGGCCGCCGGCCGGAGGCGATGAGGTCGGCGGCGAGGGCGGCGATCATCGCACCGTTGTCGGTGCACAGGCGCAGCGGAGGGATCCGCACGCTCACGCCCGCCTCGGCGGCGCGGGCGAGGGCGACATCGCGCAGGCGCCGGTTGGCGACGACGCCGCCGCCCAGCAGCAGGCGCGGCACGTCGTGCTGCGCGCACGCGTCGAGCGCCTTGGTCACGAGCACGTCGACGACGGCCTCGCGGAACGACGCGGCGACATCGGCCACGGGCACCCGCTCCCCGGCGGCCTCGCGCTGCTCGATCCAGCGCGCGACGGCGGTCTTCAGGCCCGAGAACGAGAAGTCGTAGCGGTGGCGAGCCATGTCGGAGGCGCGCGAGAGCCCGCGCGGGAAGCGGATCGCCGCGGGGTCGCCGGATGCTGCCGCGCGATCGATCTCGGGCCCGCCGGGGTAGGGCAGACCGAGGATGCGGGCGACCTTGTCGAACGCCTCGCCCGCGGCGTCGTCGACGGTCTCGCCGAGCAGCTCGACGTCGCCGGTCAGGTCGCGCACGAGGAGCAGCGACGTGTGGCCGCCGCTGACCAGCAGCGCGACCGTGGGGTACTGCAGCGGTCCGGCGTCGGCGTCGAGGATGTCGGCGGCGATGTGCCCGACGAGGTGGTTGACGGCGTACAGGGGCTTGCCGAGGGAGACGGCGAGCGCCTTGGCCGCGCCGATGCCCACCATGAGCGCACCCGCCAGGCCCGGGCCGCTCGTGACCGCGACGGCGTCGAGATCGTGCAGGCTCACGGATGCCTCCGCCAGCGCCGCGCGGATGGCCGGCTGCAGCGCCTCCAGGTGGGCGCGCGCGGCGACCTCGGGGACGACGCCGCCGTAGCGGGCGTGCTCGTCCATGCTCGAGGCGATCGTGTTGCTCAGGAGCGTGCGTCCGCGCACGATGCCGATGCCCGTCTCGTCGCAGCTGGTCTCGATGCCCAGCACGAGCGGCGCGCTCCTCATGTGCACCACCCCGTCCCCACGTCGCACGCCGGCGCTCCTTCTCCGAGCGGCCGCAGCCCCTGCCCCGCCGCACCGAGGTCGGAGGATGCGCCCGAGGTCGGAGCATCCGCCGTGAATCCTCCGACCTGCGTGCGATCCTCCGACGGGGCGGTGGCGCGCGCGGCGGCCCACGTGGACAGCTCCAGGCGCATCACGACGGCGTCGACGTCGTCGGGCTGGTAGTAGCGGGGGCGGCGGCCCACTTCGGTGAACCCCTCCGAGGCGTACAGCGCCTGGGCGACGGGGTTGTCGGCGCGCACCTCGAGGAACACCTCGCGCACCCCGCGCCGGTCGGCCTCGGCGAGGAGGGCACGCAGCAGCATCCGCCCGCGCCCGCGTCCGCGGAAGGGCTCGGCGATCGTGATCGTCTGGATGTCGGCATCCTTCGCGCCGCGGGGGGCGCGAAGCCCCGCGTACCCGGCGAGCATCCCGGCCTCCTCGGCCACGACGTACCAGCCGTGGCGGGAGGCGAGCTCTTCGCGCATCATCGCCTCGCTCCACGCGTCGGTGGGGAACGAGGCGCGCTCGAGCGTCATGATCGCATCGAGGTCGGAGGCGTCGGCTGCGCGGAGGTTCACGTGCGCACCTTCTTCGGCGTGTGCCCGAGCGTCACGTCGGGCGAGCGGAGGTACAGCGGCTCGGGCGGACCGATGCTGCGGCCGGCGGCCACGGCCCGCGCGGCGGCGAGGGCGATCATGGCGGCGGGCACGGATGCGGCGTCATGGCGTGCCGCGCCGAGGTCGGCGACCCGCGCATCGAGGTCGTCGCGCGGCGTCAGGGCCGGCTCCGTCACGCGCACGGGCAGGCCGTCGTCGTCCAGGCCCTCGTAGACGGTGAAGGCGAATTCGCGCCGGCGCGCGTCGGTGACGACGGCGAAGCGGCCAGGGTCGGGGGCGCCGGTGACGGCCGCATCCAGCAGGCGCCCCAGCGCGACGGCGTCGTGGCTGACCACGGGTACGACCGGCAGATCGCGCCCGAGGGCGAAGGCGCGGGCCGCGGCGATCCCCACGCGCAGCCCCGTGAAGGGCCCGGGGCCCATTCCGGATGCCACGTGCGTGATGCCCGCCGCATCCACCTGCGCGAGCAGGTCGCCGATCACCTCGGCGTGCCCGAGCGGGTCGGCGCTGGATGCCTCGGCCACGACGTACCCGTCGGCCTCGACCACGGCGACGGCCGTGGCGAGGGAGGTGTCGATGCCGAGGAACACCCTCCCAGCGTAATCCGCCCCCGGCACCCCTCGCCCCGGCTACGGGTGGCGCGTGATCGAGACGGTGCGGGGGGCGTCGGCGTCGAGCTCGGCGGTGTGGCCGGCGATCGTGCCGCACGCGGAGTCCAGGCCGCGGCCACCGGTCTGCGGCGTGATCTCGATCTCCCACCACTGCTCGGCGAGGTGCTCTGCCATGCCCCTGCCCCATTCCACGATCACGACGGAGGACGGCACGTCGATGTCGAGGTCGTCGAGCTCGACGGCCGAGCCGAGGCGGTAGGCGTCCACGTGCACGAGCGGTGCGCCCCCGACGAGCGAGGGATGCGTGCGCGCGATGACGAACGTCGGGCTCTGCACGGGACCGCGGATGCCGAGGCCCTCGCCGATGCCGCGGGTGAGCGTCGTCTTGCCGGCGCCGAGTCCGCCGGTCAGGACGACGACGTCGCCGGGGTCGAGCACGCGGCCCAGCGCCACCCCGAGGTCGTGCATGGCGTCGGGGGTGTCGATCTCGCGCGTGCCGAGGAGGTCGTCGGGGATGCTCATCCGGCCACCTGCCTGCGCGCCACGCGCGGGCCGATGCCCGTGACGATGTCGTAGTTGATCGTGCCCGCCGCATCCGCCCACTCGGTCGCCGACGGCACCCCGAGCGTCGGATCGCCGAAGAGCACGACCTCGTCGCCGACGGCGACCGGGGTGTCGCCCACGTCGACGACGAACTGGTCCATCGCGATGCGCCCGGCCACGCGGAAGCGCCGCCCGCCGATCGTCACCGGTCCCGTGCCCGAGGCCTGCCGCGGCACTCCGTCGGCGTACCCGAGGGGCACGAGGGCGAGCGTCGTGTCGCGCGGGGCCCGGAACGCGTACCCGTACGACACGCCCTGCCCCGCGGGCACGCGGCGCACCGCCGCCACCGCGGCGCGCAGGGTCATCGCCGGGCGGAGTCCGAGGTCGGCCGACGTGCGGTCGGGGAAGGGCGACAGGCCGTACAGGCCGATGCCGATGCGCACGCACCCCAGGCGGGTCTCGGGCAGCGCGATGGCCGCGTGGGTCGCGGCGATGTGGCGCAGCGGCGGGTTCAACCCGAGGGAGGCGGCCTCCACGACGGCTTCTTCGAACACGCGCAGGGCGGCGAGGTCGTCGGCGGCGGAGGCGTTGGACAGGTGCGAGAACAACCCGACCACGCGCAGCCTGCCGATGCGCTCCAGGCGCGCGGCCTCGGCGAAGACGACGCGGTACTCCGCAGGAGGCACGCCGTTGCGCGAGAGGCCCGTGTCGATCTTCAGGTGCACGGCGGCGGGGCGGTCACCGGATGCGGCGGCCGCGGCCTGCAGCAGCTGATCGATGCCCGACACGCCCACCTCGATGTCGTGCTCGACGGCCTCGGCGAACGACGTGCCCGGCGCGTGCAGCCACGCGAGGATGGGCGCCGTGATGCCCTCGCGGCGCAGCCGCAGCGCCTCGGCGATCTCGGCGACGCCCAGGCGGGATGCTCCGCCCTGCAGCGCCGCGACGGCGCAGCGGAACGCGCCATGGCCGTACGCATCCGCCTTCACGACGGCGATGATCTCGGCGTCGGCGAGGCGGCGCAGGTGCCGCACGTTGTCGGCGATCGCGTCCACGTCGATGCGCGCTTCGCGCATGACGCCGTCGGGGAGCCGGCTCATACCGTCTCCCCCGACTCCACGATCACGTAGGCGATGGCCAGGCCCGCGTCGTGGCTGAGGGAGAGGTGGGTGCGGGTGATGCCGCGGGCGGCCACCGCCTCCGCCGTCGAGCCGGACAGGTCGAAGCGCGGGCGGCCGGAGGCTTCCGAGACCACCTCGATCTCGGTCCAGTGCACGCCGTCCGATCCGCCGAGCGCCTTGATGAGTGCCTCTTTCGCGGCGTAGCGCGCCGCGAGCGAGTGCGGCTTCAGCATCCGCTCCGCCGGCGCGAACAACCGGGCGAGCAGGCGCGGGGTGCGCGCGATCGACCGCTCGAAGCGGGGGACGTCGACCAGGTCGACCCCGATCCCCACGATCATTCGCGCTCCTCCCGAACGGCCCGCCCGCGGTCTGCGACCTCCGCACGGAGCCTCCCCCAGCCTACCGCTCAGCGGTTGAACGGCTCGTTGGGGCGAGGAGCCGGATACGGTGTCGGGGTGGACTCCCTGCCTCCTGGACCACGGCTGCCTCGGTCGATGACGAGCCGCGAGCCGCAGTACCTCATCGTGACGCTCCTGGGCGATTACTGGTTCCGGCGGAGCGAACAGATCCCGTCGGCGGCGATCGTGGCGCTGCTCGCCGAGTTCGGCATCACGGAGAGCGGCGCGCGCCAGGCCATGCGGCGACTTCACAAGCGCGGCCTCCTCACCCAGGGCAAGTCCGGCCGGACCACGTCATACGGCGCCCCGGAGCGCATGAGCGAATCCGCGCAGGCGACCATGCGGCGCGTCTTGCGATTCGGCCTCGACATCACGGGTTGGGACGGGCTGTGGACCGTGGTCACCTTTTCGATACCGGAGCCCGCGCGCGACGTCCGGCGCGTGCTGCGGACGCGACTGCGTGACTTGGGTTTCGGCCTGCTCAACGATGCCAACTGGATCACGCCGCACGATCGGACACGACAGGCCGTGGAGCTCCTCGACGCGTTGCAGGTCGCCGACGGCAGCGTCCTGCGCGCGAGCATGGTGGCCCGCCCCGGGCGGCCGTTCTCCGTCGCCGACGTCTTCGACCTCGCGACGCTGGAGCGTCGATACCTCGACTTCATCGCCCGTCACGAACCCAAGGTCCAGCAGGTGCTCGCCGGCGACGTCACTGCGCGCGACGCCCTCGTGATGCGTACCGAGATCATGACCGAGTGGCTGCAGTTCCGGCAGTTCGACCCCGACCTGCCCGTCGAGCTGCTGCCCGATGGCTGGCCGCGCGCCCGCGCGCGAGAAGTCGCGTTCCGCATCTACGACGAACTCGGCGTCGCGGCGGAGGCTCGATTCCGTCAGGTGCTCGGGGCGGTCGATCGTGATCTCGCCGAGTTGTCGTCCCACCACACCTCCCGCGACGCGTGAGCTGCGCCGACCCGGGTCGAGGCGACGCGGGTTCCTCAGCCGCGGCTCACGCCGGCACGACGCGCAGGGGCACGCTCTGCGCACCGAGTTCGGGCATGCGCGTCGTCTCGATCTCCCCCGCGACCTCGAACGACTGCGTGCGCTCGAGCAGGACCTCCAGCGCGATGCGCAGGCTCAGGCGCGCGAGAGCCATCCCCACGCAGCGGTGCCGTCCGCGGCCGAACCCCATGTGCCGGGAGATGTTCGGCCGGTCCAGGACGAACTCGTCCGGCTCCGGGAAGACGCGCTCGTCGCGATTGGCGGACGCATAGACGAGCGTGACCGGCACGCCCGGCTCGATGAGGCGGCCGTGGACCTCCACCGGCTCGGACACCGTCCTCGCGAAGCCGCGATACGGCGTGTAGAGGCGGATGAACTCTTCGAGCGCTGCGGGGATGAGCGAAGGGTCCGCACGGAGCCGGCTCTGCAGCTCCTGATCCCGGCTCAGGTGGATGCAGATGCCGCCGAGCAGGATGGGCGGGGCGACCAGGCCGACCACCAGGGACTGACGGAGCGCGCCGACGACGAGCTCCTCCGTGAGAGGCGCGCCCTCGTACTCCTCGGCGAGCAGCGAACTCGCCGGATCGGTCTCGACGGGCCGGGGGTTGGCGCGACGGTCGGCGACCAGGGCGCGCGCCATGTCGTACATCTCGTTGCTGCGCGCCGTCACGGTCTCGCCATCCTGCCGGCGCCAGGCGTCGACCCAATCGCTCGACACCGACGCGAGCCGGTAGACCTCGTCGCGGTCGAGATTCAACCACTCCGCGGCCGTGAACGCCGGGTAGATCGTTCCGAAGCTCCGGCAGATGTCGCTCGTGCCGGCGTCGAGGAAGGGCTGGATCTCCCGCTCGGCGTGCGCCCGCAGACGGGGAGCCAGCCGCTCGAGCCTGGAGTGATGCAGCGTCCGGTCCAGCGCACGGCGGAATGGCGAGTGCGCCGGCGCGTCGAAGTTCAACGGCGGCCGGCGGATGCCCCGCGGATCGCTCGGCACGACGGCGCGGACGGACGAGATGAAGCGCGTCGAATCGCGCGCGGCCTTCTCGACGTCCTCGAACCGCGTCAGGGCGTAGAACCCGCCGTACCCGCTCGAGAACGCCACGGGCGCCTCATCCCGCAACCGGCGGTAGTTCTCGTGCGCGCCGTCGAACGTTTCGGCCGCCGTCGCGTCGAAGTCCTCGGCGAATGGACACCGTGAGTCACTGTGCGTCATCTGGTTCTGCTCCACTCTCCCGCGAGTCTGCGCCTGGCCGCTCTGTGAGTGATCCTAATAGGCATCACCCAGATTGACTGTCGCCACTTTAACTGAATACTATTGCGTGACAATGCCGTCCCTGCCGTGCGGCAGCCGGCGTTCCGAATCAACGACGATGGGATACCCGTGCACCACACACTCCGCACCGCCGCGGCGGTGATCGCGGCGGGGATGGTCTTCGGCCTCGCCGCCTGCAGCCCGAGCGCCGACCCTGCCCCCGCGACATCCGCTTCCGCCTCCGGTGAGCCCGTGGCGGGGGCGATGCCACCATCATCCTCGGCGTCGAGGCCGTGCGCGGTCTCGACCCGGCCTTCCTGTTCAATCTCACGCCGTCGGGCGATGCGAACCGGATGGCAGCGATCTACGACGTGCTCTTCTGGTCGGATGCGTCCACCGGCGAGGTCCACGGGCAGCTCGGCGACTCGCTCGAGCCCGACGAGGACGGCACCGTCTGGACCATGAGCCTGCACCCCGGCATCGTCTTCACCGACGGCACGCCTCTGGATGCTGCCGCCGTGGTCGCGAACTACGAGCGGATGCAGGACCCGGCCACCGCTTCACCCCTGGCAGGACTGCTCGAGGGCGCGACGTTCGGTGTGGTCGACGAGACGACCCTCACCATAGAGCTGGCCGAACCGAACCTCCAGTTCGACAAGATCGTCGCCACGAGCTTCACGCACATCGGCTCGCCGACTGCCATGGCCGAGGACCCGGACTACGCCAACAACCCGGTGGGCGCCGGACCGTTCGTACTCGAGGAATGGGTCCGCGACGACCACATGACCCTCGTGCGCAACCCGGACTACTTCCAGGAGGGGCTGCCCTACCTCGATTCGATCACCTTCACGCCGCTGCGCGACCCCACGCAGCGCATCAACACCGTGCAGACCGGGGCCGCGCACGCGGCCGTGCCCGGGTCGGAGCTCGCCTTCAAGCAGACCGCGACCGACGCCGGTCTCGCGGTCGCCACCGCCCCGGCCGGCGGCGGACCCGTCCTGATGTTCAACACGCAGACCGCGCCGTTCAACGACCTCCGCGCCCGCCAGGCGGTCCAGCTCGCGCTCGACATCGATGAGCTCACCTCGGTCGTGGACCCCGGCTCGTCGGCTCCGGACAGCCTGTACGGCCCCGAGTCGCCCTTCCACCCGGGGGACGGCATCTTCGTGGAGCACGACGCGAAGGCCGCTCAGGCCCTCTTCAGCGAGCTCGCCGCCGACGGCAACCCGGTCTCGTTCACGGTCACGATGCCTCAGAGCGGATTCTTCACCCGCACCGCCGAGTACCTGCAGAGCCGCCTCGCGCAGTACGACGACGTGACCGTGCAGATCGAGACGCTCGACAACGCCACGCTGGACGAGCGGGTCTTCCGCAAGCAGGACTACCAGATGTCGGCGCAGATCGTGCCGGTCACGGATCCGGAGCCGAACCTCGCGAAGCTGCTGCAGACCGGCGGTCAGACCAACTACATGGGGTTCTCCGACCCCGAGCTGGACGCTGCGCTGGACTCGGGGCGCGCCAGCGTCGATGAGAAGGAGCGCACGGCTGCGTACGCGACCGTCGAGGAGATCGTCGTCGCGCAGGTGCCGATCCTCCCCATCCGCAATCAGGAATCCTTCACCGTCCACGCGAAGTCGCTGCACGGCCTCACGCTGCACGGCGACGGGTCGCTCCTCTATGACCGCCTCTGGCTGAACGCGGAGTAGCGTGAGCGTTTTCACCGGGGAGCGGATGCGCGCCACGCGCATCCGCTCCCGTCCCGCCCTCGCCCGCGCGGCGCACCTCGCCGCGGTCATCCTGCTCGTCACGCTCGCCGCCACGGCATTGACGGACCTCATGCCCGGCTCCCCGGGATCGGTCATCCTCGGCCCCGGCGCGACGGCGCAGCAGATCGCCGACTTCGATGCCGCACACGGGTACGACCAACCGCTGTTCGCGCGATACGTGCAATGGCTCGGCGCCGCGCTGACCGGTGACCTGGGAACGTCCATCCAGACGAACCAGCCGGTCGCCGAGGTCTTGCTGCAACGCCTCCCCGTCACGCTCGAGCTGACCGTCCTGGCCCTCCTGCTCTCGCTGCTCATCGCCGTCCCGGCCGCCGTCTACGCGGCATCGCGGGCGAACGGCCTCTTCGACCGGATCATGTCCAGCCTGGCGTCGGGATTCCTGTCCATCCCGGTGTTCGTGGTGGGCGTCGTCCTCGTGTACGTCCTCGCGGTGTCGACGCGCTGGTTCCCCGTGGCCGGGTGGGCGCCGCTTTCTGCGGGGCTGGGCGAGAACCTCCGGTTCGCCTTCGTGCCCGTGCTCGCGCTCGCGCTGGGAGAGTTCCCCGCGTTCTACCGCCTGCTGCGCGGGGACGTCATCACGACGCTCCGCGAGGACTTCGTGCGCACGGCCACCGTCCGGGGTCTCCCCCGCGCCTACATCCTGCTGCGCCACGTGCTGCGGCCGTCCTCCTTCTCACTCATCACCGTCGCGGCCGTGGCTTTCGGGCGGCTGCTGGCCGGATCCATCGTCATCGAGAGCCTGTTCGCCCTCCCCGGGCTGGGCAGCCTCGCCCTGCAGTCGATCCCGGCCAAAGACGTCCCGATGATCCAAGGAATCGTGGTGCTCGTCGCTGTGACCTACGTGCTCATCAACGCCGCCGTCGACATCGCGTACACCTTCCTCGACCCCAGGACCCGCCGATGACCGCGACCGCCCCGCCCACCAGGCCCTCCACCCGGACCCTGCACACCGTCACGGTGCCGCGGCGCCGGCATGCCGGCAGGCGCATCGCCCTCGTGGTGTCGGTGACGTGGATCGCCGTGCTGGCGACTCTGGCCCTCGTCGCGGATCTTCTGCCGTTGCCCGGGATCGATGAACCGGTGGGCGGCCCGAGCCTCCCCCCGTTCTCCGGCGAGGGACCGCTGCTCGGCACCGACGCGATCGGTCGCGACGTCGCGACCCGGCTCATCTACGGGATCCGGATCTCGCTCGCCGTCGGGATCGGCGCCACGGTCATCGCCCTGGTGCTCGGCGTGCTGCTCGGCCTCATCGCCGCGAACGCGCGCGGGAAGATCGAAGCGCTCATCAATGTCCTCACCGACACGGTGCTGTCGTTCCCGCCGCTGCTGCTGCTGATGGCTCTCGCGACCGTCGTGGTCCCCGGCGTGCCCACTCTCGTGTTCGCCCTGGGGTTCCTCTTCGTTCCGCCGTTCCTGCGCCTGACCCGCTCCGCAGCGCTCACGCAGATGAGCCGTGATTACATCACCGCGGCCCGCACCCTGGGCGCCGGTCGCGCACGCATCGTCTTCCGCGAGCTGCTCCCCAACAGCATCCAGCCCGTCGTGTCCTACGCCGTGGTGGTCATCGCCGTGATCATCGTCATCGAGGGCTCGCTGAGCTTCCTCGGGGTGGGCGTTCCCCCACCCGCCCCCAGCTGGGGTTCGATGATCGCCTCGGGCAAGGACAACCTCAGCCGCGCGCCATACCTGATCGTGGCCCCCTCGCTGATGATCTTCCTCACGGTGCTCAGCTTCAACACGGTCGGCGACCATCTGCGCCGACGTCTGAGCGGAACGGGTGCCGCATGACCCTCGATCATCAGGCCGACCTTCGCGAGTCCGGGAGTGCCGATGCACTCCTTCGCGTCGAGGACGCGCGCTGCGCGATTCCGACCGGGCGCGGCGACGTCAAGGCGCTCGGCGGGGTGGACCTCGAACTGCGCGCCGGCGAGGTGCTCGGCGTGGTCGGTGAGTCCGGTTCCGGCAAGTCCACGCTGGCGGGTTTCATCATCGGAGCACTCGCTCCCCGGGCGCAGTCGACCGGCTCGGTCATCCTGGACGGCCAAGACCTGCGCGCCCTGCCCTCCGAGACCGCCCGCCGCGTGCGGGGTCGCCGCATCGGGATCGTCTTCCAGGACCCCATGATGGCGCTCAACCCCGTCGTCCCGATCGGACGCCAGGTCACCGAAGCGGCCATGTTCAATCTCGGGCTCTCTCGCGCGGAGGCGAAGGCCAAGGCCGTCGGGCTGCTGCGCCAGGTCGGCATCCCCGACCCCGAGCGGAGGCTCCGCCATTACCCGCACCAGTTCTCCGGCGGGATGCGCCAGCGCATCACGATCGCGATGGCCTTGGTGTGCGATCCGGACATCCTCATCGCCGACGAGGCCACCACGGCACTGGACGTCACGGTCCAGCGCCAGATCCTCGACCTCTTGGCACGGCTCGCCCGCGAACGCTCGCTCGCGATGATCATGGTCAGCCACGACCTGTCGGTGATCGCGGGACGCACGGACACCATCGCGGTGATGTACGGCGGCTACGTCGTGGAATCCGGGCCGACGGTCGAGGTGTTCCGCAACCCGCGGCATCCGTACACGCGCGCGCTGCTGCGCGCCATCCCCCGCATCGACGGCTCGCGGCACGCCCGACTGGAAGCGATCCCCGGCACCCCGCCGGACCTGACGCTGCTGGGCACCGGGTGCCCCTTCGCACCGCGGTGCCCGAACGCGCTGCCGCTGTGCGCCGACGTCATGCCGGCCGTCTCCCATCCGCACGGAGGCCGAACGCTGCGATGCCACAACCCCGTCCCGGAAGGAGCCTGACATGCCGCTGCTGGAGGTGAACGACCTGACCAAGCGCTTCAAGGTGCCCGGCGGGACCGTGGAAGCCGTCTCAGGTGTCAGCTTCTCCCTCGAACGTGGCGAGACGCTCGCCCTCGTCGGGGAGTCGGGATGCGGGAAGTCCACCACCGGGCGCGCCCTGCTGGGCGCACCCGGTCCGGATGAGGGGACGATCGTCCTGGACGGCGTCACGCTGTCCGATCGCGCGGCGTCCCGGCGGCGCGACGTGCAGATGATCTTCCAGGATGCGCGGGCCTCGCTGAACCCCCGCCGCCGCGTCCGCGACCTCGTCGCCGAAGGGCTGCGGATCGCCGGCGTACCGAGGGCGGAGACGCGCACCCGCGTGGACGCCATGCTGCGTGCGGTCGGGCTCGACCCCGACCGCGTCGGGGACCGTCGCGCCGCTGAGTTCTCGGGTGGTCAATGCCAGCGCATCGCGATCGCCCGCGCGATGGTCATGGAGCCCCAGGTGCTCGTGTGCGACGAACCGGTGGCGTCGCTGGACGTGTCGGTGCAGGCCCAGGTGGTCAATCTCCTGCAGGACATGAAGGAGAGTTACGGGCTCGCGATGCTGTTCATCTCCCACGACCTCTCGGTGGTGCGCAGCATCAGCGACAGGGTCGCGGTCATGTATCTGGGGCGCGTCGTGGAGATCGGGGGCGTGGATGAGCTGTACGACAACCCCGGGCACCCGTACACGCGAGCGCTGCTCGATTCCGTCCCTGCACCTGACCCCGCCGCACCCTCGCGCGGCGCGGCGCTGACGGGAGACCTTCCTTCGCCGATGTCACCACCGAGCGGCTGCCGGTTCCGGACCCGCTGTCCGCTCGCACAGGATGTGTGCGCGACCGAGACGCCCGCCCTGCGGCGCACCGCGGCGGGACAGCTCGCCGCATGCCACTTCAGCGAACTCGTGGCCGCGTGAGGGGGGCGACCGCGGAGCTGGCGGAATGGGCGGGGAGTCTCCGTATCGAGGATCTGCCCGACAGCGTCATCGATCGTGTCCTGGCGCACACGCTCGACACCGTCGGCGCGATCCTCGTGGGCGCCACGCAGCCCTGGACGCGCACGGTGGCCGAGTACGCGTCCGTCGAGTCGCCGACCGGCAGATCCCGCTCCGCAGCGCTCGATCGCACGCTTCGTCCCGAGTGGGCCGCCCTCATCAACGGCACCGCGGCGCACGGTTTCGAGATCGACGACTACGCCCTGCCCGGACTGTCGCACCCCGGCAGTGTCGTCGTGCCGAGCGCGTTCGCGCTGGGTGAGGACCGCGGAATATCGGGCCGCGCGCTCATCGTCGCCCTCGCAGCCGGGTTCGAGTCGATCGTGCGGTTCGGCGAGGCCTGCACCCCTTCTCTGACCAGCCACCGCGGGTTCCATGTCACGAGCGCGCTCGGGGTCTTCGGGTCGGCAGCCTCCGCTGTCAGCGTCCATGGCCTGACCGCGGACCAGGGCCTGGCCGCGCTCGGAATCGCCGCCGCGCATGCGAGCGGCACGACGGAGTTCACCAGGACCGGAGGCGACATCAAGCGGCTGCACGCAGGCATGGCGGCCGCGGCCGGCATCCGCTCGGCGGCCCTCGCCACGGGCGGGTTCACCGCTCCCCTCGCGGCCATCGAAGGCGAACGGGGGTTCCTCGCTGCGTTCGTGGAACAGGCCCGCCCCGAGCAGCTGACCGCGCAGCTCGGGCACCGCTGGGCGCTGGACGGCCTCGCACTCAAACGCTGGTGCGTGTGCGCCGGAATCCAAGCGCCGCTGGCGGGGCTGGATGCGATCCTCCGCGAGGGCGACATCCGACCCGAGGACATCACGGCGATCGAGGTCGGCGTGGACCGCGCGACGCTGGCCCACGTGGGTCACATCGGCGGTTCGCCCCGCGACATGACGGAGGCGCAGATGAGCCTGCACCACGCCATGGCGATGCGCCTCGTCGCGGGTGGGAACGACCCCCTGCACTACACGCTCTTCGAGCAGGGGCTGGATGTTGCGGCCCAGGCGGACCGGGTCTCCCTCCACGTGGATGACGCCGCGGAGGAGGCCTTCCCCCGCCGCCTGCTGGCCTCGGTCACGGTGCACACCGCGACCGCGACCGCCACCACCGTCCGCGCCGAAGCGCCCGGCACGCCCACCACCCCCATGGATCGCGGCGCGCGACTGGAGAAATTCCACGCGCTCGCCGACCCCCTCATCGGCGAGCGCGATGCGCTCCGCCTCATCAACGCGGTCGACGCGCTCCGAGAGGACGGGCCGGTCTCGGCCGTCCTCGCCCACACCCGAAAGGCACAGCACACCGCATGATCCGTTTCACCGCCGTCGGCGACGTCGGGCCCGAGCGCCCCGACGTCGACAGTCTGTTCGAGAAGGTCGCCGCGCACGTGCGCGCCGCGGACATCGCGTTCATGCAGCTCGAGATGACCCTCACGCAACGCGGGCAGCGCGTCCCGCAGACCAAGCACACCTCACGGACGCACCCGGATGCCGCTGCGGCCTTCCGGCGCGCGGGATTCACCCACGCCGGCTGGGCGAGCAACCACTCCCTCGACTGGGGGACCGAGGGCTTCTTCGACACGATCGACGCACTGGACGCGGCGGGCGTGGTACCGCTCGGCGTCGGGAGGGATCTCTCCGAAGCCCGCCGTATCCGGATCGCCGAGGCCGACGGGATCCGCGTCGCGATACTGGCGTACTGCAGCATCCTCCCCGCCGACTACTGGGCCACGGCGCAGCGTCCGGGCGTCGCACCCCTCCGCGCCTTCACGGTGCACGAGCCGATCGAGCCGGACCAGCCGGGCACGCCGGCACGGATGCACACCTTCCCCCACCCGGACGACCTCAGCGGCATGGTCGCGGACATCCGCGCCGCGCGGGAGATCGCCGACGCCGTCATCGTGTCGGCGCACTGGGGTATCCACTTCAGCTACGCAGAACTCGCCGATTACCAGCGCGTGGCGGGGCGGGCGGCGATCGACGCCGGCGCCGACCTGGTCATCGGCCACCACGCCCACATCCTCAAGGGCGTCGAGATGTATCGCGGGAAGGCCATCTTCCACAGCCTCGGCAATTTCGCGATCGAACTGCCGATGGATGAGGAGCACGCCCAGCGACCGTCATTCCGTCACCTGCTGTCGCTGCACCCCGGCTGGGAGCCCGACATCGGCGGGATGTTCAACTTCCCGCCGGACTCACGCAAGTCGATCATCGTCGACTGCGACATCGACGAGAGCGGCGTCTCGGGCGTGCGCCTGCGTCCGGTGTGGATCGACCGGATGGCCGTGCCCGAGATCCTCGCTCCCGACGACCCGCGCTTCGCCGAAGTGGTGGACTACCTCCGCGGCGCCTCATCCGCGGCCGGACTCGACACGACCTTCACCGTGGACGGGGACGAGGTCCGAGTGTCCTGAGGCGTGGCCCCAAGCGGCCCCGGGACGCCCCGGGCGTCCCGGGGCCCCCGGACGCGGACTACTCGACCGTGACCGACTTGGCGAGGTTGCGCGGCTGGTCCACATCCAGCCCCTTGGCCGTGGCCAGGCCCATCGCGAAGATGTGCAGCGGCATGACGCCCAGGATCGGCTCGAACATGGGGGCTGCGAGCGGGATGCGCAAGACCTCATCGGCGAGCGGCAGCACGGCAGCGTCGCCCTCCTCCGCGATCGCGATGACGCGGGCGCCGCGGGCGCGGATCTCCTCGATGCTGGAGATCACCTTGCGGTGCATCTCGCCCTCGGCACGCGGCGACGGCACGATCACGAACACCGGCTGACCGGGCTCGATGAGCGCGATGGGTCCGTGCTTGAGCTCGCCGGCGGCGAAGCCCTCGGCGTGGATGTAAGCGAGCTCCTTGAGCTTGAGGGCGCCCTCCATCGCGATCGGGTAGCCGACGTTGCGGCCGAGGAACAGCACCGAGCGGGTGTCGCCCATCCAGTGGGCCAGCTGCTCGATGCGGTCCTGCTCGGTCTCCAGCACGCGTGAGAGCTTGCCCGGGATGGCCTCGAGTTCGGCGACGTTCTCCGCGATCTGCTCGGGCGACAGCGAGCCGCGCAGGCGCGCGACGTGCAGCGCGAGCAGGTACAGCGCGGTGATCTGGGCGACGAACGCCTTCGTGGAGGCGACGGCGACCTCGGGGCCGGCGTGCGTGTAGACGACCGCATCCGACTCGCGCGGGATGGTGGCGCCCTGGGTGTTGCAGATCGACAGCGTCTTGGCGCCGCGCTCGCGGGCGTACTTGACGGCCATGAGCGTGTCCATCGTCTCGCCCGACTGGCTGATCGACACGACGAGGGTGGAGGGGGACAGCACCGGGTCGCGGTAGCGGAACTCGTGGGCCAGCTCGACGTCGACGGGCACGCGCGTCCACGACTCGAGGGCGTACTTGCCGACCATGCCGGCGTACGCGGCGGTGCCGCACGCGAGCACGAGGATGCGGTCGATCCCGGTGAGCAGGTCGTCCATGCCGTCCAGCTCGGGGATCTCGATGTGCCCCTCGCGGATGCGGCCGCGCAGCGTGTTGGCGACCGCGTCGGGCTCTTCGGAGACCTCCTTGGCCATGAACGACGACCAGCCGCCCTTCTCCGCGGCCGCGGCATCCCACGTGACCTCGAACGGCTCGACCTCCACCGGAGATCCGGCGAAGTCGGTGACCTCGACGCCCGCGGGGGTGATGACGACGATCTGGTCCTGGCCGATCGCCAGGGCGTTGCGCGTGTGCTCGACGAAGGCGGCGACGTCGGAGCCGAGGAAGTTCTCCCCCTCGCCCAGGCCGATCACCAGCGGCGAGTTGCGCCGCGCGCCGACGACCATGCCGGGGTGATCCTGGTGCATCGCCAGCAGCGTGAAGGCGCCCTCCAGGCGTGCGACGACGGCGCGGAAGGCCTGCACCATGTCGCCGGTGGCGGCGTACTCGCGGCCGAGCAGGACCGCGGCGACCTCCGTGTCCGTGTCGCTGCGGAAGGCGAACCCGTCCCCGACGAGTTCGGACTTCAGCTCGGAGAAGTTCTCGATGATGCCGTTGTGGATGACGGCGAGCTTGCCGTCGTCGGCCAGGTGCGGGTGCGCGTTGACGTCGGTGGGGCCGCCGTGGGTCGCCCACCGCGTGTGCCCGATGCCGGTCGTGCCGTCCGGCATGGGCCGGTCGGCGAGGTCCTCACGCAGGACGGCGAGCTTGCCCGAGCGCTTGCGCATGCCGAGGTCGCCCTCACCGTCGATCACGGCGATGCCGGCAGAGTCGTAGCCGCGATACTCCAGCCGGGCCAGCCCCGACATCAGGATGTCCTGGCTCGGCCGTGGGCCGACATAACCGATGATTCCGCACATAAGCCCTCATCCTAAGCGGCGGATGCTGAGTGCCTTCCGGGCGACGCGGCCGTGTCGTGCCGGCGGATGCGACCGCTCGGGAGCGGGCGCGGGCCCTCTCGAGCCGCCCGATCGGACTAGGACAGGAGAGGGCCCACTGCTCCGATGCGGACCCGCGGAATCGCTTGGGGAAACGACCCGACCAAGACTGCTGGGGACAGCCCGGGAGCCGCATCGGAGGCACGGTCAGTGTACTGCACGGCACCAGGAGCGACGCGGGACTTCGTCACGCGTGTCGGGGGCGTTGATCGGACGTCATCTGGTGCAGCCGCGGGGGCGGTTGTATCGTGAGAACTCGGCCGTAAGGTGGTCGCGATGGGGCCTCGCGGGGCGGGGCGTTACCACGGCTCGGTCGGCGCGAGGGTGACTGGGGAGAACGCTCCCGCAGCATCGAACCCTGTGCGCGACAGGCGTCTCACCGGCCGCGCACGGGGTTCGATCTCGCAGCGCTCAGCCCGCGCACGCCGGCGCGGTGACGACCTGCACCGGAACCGGTCCGAGCATCGGGGTGTGCAGCACGACCGGTGTCGCCGCGTCACCGCCCGGAACGAGGAAGCGGAATTCGACCACTTCGGCCTCACCGGGTGAGACGTTGACGCGGACCGCGGTGAAGGAGCGTCCGCCGTCGAGGCTCTCCGCCGCGGGCTCACCGCCCTTCATCCCCGTGACCCCCGCCGGATCGACGCCGGGCGGGGCGGCCACGGTCACGTTGGTGCCGATGTCGCCCACCCCCGTCCCCCACAGCCCGCCGCCGGTCATGCTCAAGGGCAGGTCGGAGACGGTGTCGGCCGGCGCCGTGTTGGCGAGCTCCACGCGCACGATCGCCTCCCCCGGGCCGTCGCCGCAGGAGCGGACCTCGACCTCGACCGCCGCGTCGAGGTAGCTGCCCATCTTGCCCCCCGTGGCGTCGTTGAAGTAGACCGCCCACGCGTCGTCGCCGGCCGCGTCCAGCCGCGCGCTCGGACCGCCCAGGGCCGAGGCGGCCAGCGCCTCCTGCTCGGCCGGCACGGCGCTCCACACCGAGACCCGGCCCTCGGCGATCACCGGCGCCAGCGCGGGCAGCCACGCCAGCGGGTCGGCGTCGGCGGTCAGCGCCGGGAGCACCGCCGCGCTCACCTGCTGCAGGTAGGCGGTCTGACCTTCGGGGTCCAGATGCAGGTACGGCTCGACCAGCAGGCGGTGCACGAGGTCGTCGGCGCTCAGCTGCGTGCCGTCGGGCAGCGCGACCGGTCCGTGCACCGCCAGGAGAGCGCGGAGCACGAGCGGGTCGATCGAGACCACGGCGTCCGGCGTCACGCCGTAGGCCGAGTGCCACCATGCGGAGGCCAGGCGCGCGGATGCGGTGAAGTCGGGGGTCATCGTGGCGTTCTGCACGAAGCGGCCCACGACGTCGCCGTACAGCGCCGTGGCGGCATCCGGCACCGGCGCGATGGCCGCGTCCCTGGGCGCGAAGGCGCCCGATTCTGCCTGACGCACGAGCGTGATCTCGCCGTCCTCGGCGTGCAGCTGCACGAAGCTGCCCGTGATCCCGCCCCCGGTGCGCACCTCGGCGGTGTTCTGCAGCATCACGAGGATCTCGCGCGGACCGCCCGCGCCGAGCAGGCCCGGCACGATGGCGCCGGCCTGCGCGAATCCCTCGACGACGCCGGTGCCGGTGGCCAGTGCCCCCTGCACGCGTTCGACGCCGTCGGCCAGCGGCGGCACGAGGGCGCCGGCGTCGACGGCGTCGACCGCCTCGCGCGCCGAGACCATCGCCGCCGATGCCTCCGCCAACGGCGCGGACGCGTCGGCGAGGGCGAGCGGATCCCGCCGCGTCTCCAGCGAGCCGGCGGCATCCAGCACCGGCTCCACGACGGAGCCGGCCACCACGGCCAGCTGCTGCGAAACAGTGCGCACGGCGGCCAGGTTCGGACCCAGACCCGGCACGGCCTCGAAGACGGGCCACAGCGGTCCGGTCGTCAGCTCGTGCGCGCGGTCGGCGTGCGTGCGGAAGCGACCGGCGACCTCGCGAGCGGCGTCGAAGTCGCGCGCGGAGACGGCGGAGCCGAGCTCGTCGGCGAGCGGGACGACGGCGGCCAGCTCTTCGGCTGCCTGCCACGCCTGCGCCCCCACCCACCCGGTCGCGGCGACGGCGAGCACCGCCGCGCCGCAGCCCGTGAGCACCGCCGTCCGCCGCCGCCTCCGAAGGGCGACGGATGCCACGCCCGTCAGCTCTCGCGTCGGCGACGCAGCACGGTGACCGCGGTGCCTGCGGCCACGAGGGCGACCCCCACCGCGCCGAGTGCCGGCACCCAGGGCTCGAGCCCTGTGAACGGCAGGGTCGCCGGAAGTGCCGCCGTGGCGCACGAGCTCGCCGCCAGCGGCACACGCAATGCGGGTGCGCTGGACGGTTCGAGGCGGATGGTCACGCTGGCCGACGGGTCGGCGGCGGTCAAGGCCGCCGCCTCCGCCGGCACGCGGACCTGGCCCGACGTGGCGCCCTCGGTCACCTGGCCGAGCGACACCGTCTCGGTGCGGTCTGTCGATTCGACCACGAGCAGCGCCGTGGCGACGACGGATTCGTCGTCGGGCACCGTCAGCTGCACGCGGTAGTCGATCCACGAATCGCCTGAACGGCACTCCATGACGACGGCCGAGCCGGCCAGTGTGGCAGTCGACGGGTCGACCGGTGTGTATCTGGACTCTGTTGCGACGCCGGCCGTCACGGGTGCTCCCATAAGCACCCCGACGAACACGGCCGCTGCGATGGTTCGCATGCGGATTGCCCTCCCCAATAGGCTCGCAGACTCTCAACTCCCCAGTGGAGTGCCTGCAGGTTCGAGACTGTAGCGCGAATCCGGCGAGAACCCAAACGCGTGCGACACGCCGGTGATGAGCGGGGGCTTCCGCGCAGCCCGAACCTGTGGTTGTATTCATCCCGCACCAGGCATCGCAAGATGTCGAGGACGCACGCCGAGGGGTCGGCAGTGCGTGACCTCCCGATCTGGGGTCGGGATCAGGGTCACCTCGGGTGCATACAGCGGGATCACGCCCGCTCACTGGGGAAATTGGGGACGACGTCCATGGGGAGACGTTATTTGGCGTACCCGCGCACCGTCGAAGGTGCGCGGCTGCGCATCGTCGACGGTGCGCGGGGACGCGTAGCGCGGCCGCCGCAGCATTCGAGGGCACGGTCATGACCGCCGTCGATATCGCTGCGCCGGGCCTTTCGCTGCCCGTCGTCGACGCGGGCGGCTTCACCGTCGCCCGCCCGGCGGGGCCGGCTCTGGGCGTCGGTCCGCGCGCCATCCCGTCGCTGGAGCGCCGGCTGCTGTGGGAGCGGGCATACCGCGTGCGCCTGACCGTCACCGACACGATCGTGGTCGCCGCCAGCACGTGCGCGGCCTCGCTGCTGCAGCTGCTGACCCTCGCCCCCGGATCGCTCGTGCAGGATCCATGGATCCCCGCGCGCATCCCGCTGGCCACCGCCCTCGTGTGGCTGCTGATGCTCGCCGCCTTCCAGAGCCGCCAGCCCCGCATCACCGGAGCCGGCAGCACGGAGTACAAGCGCGTCGCGCACGCCACGGGCCTGGCCTTCGGCATCATCGCGATCGCCTTCATCGTCTTCCAGTGGCAGGGGCTGCGCAGTCAGCTCGTCATCGCCCTGCCCCTCGGGCTGCTCGGTCTCCTCGTCGCGCGGTGGCGGTGGCGCCGCTGGCTCGTGGCCCAGCGCCGCGCGGGCCGGTACATCTCCCGCGCGATCGTGGTGGGTCGCCGTTCCGACGTCGCCCACGTCATCGGCACGCTGCAGCGTGACGATCAGTGCGGCTACGACGTCGTCGGCACCGCGCTGGAGGGCGACTCCGGCGCAGAGCTCACGGTGCGCACGCGCTCCTACCGCTCGTTCGGAACCCCGGATGCGGCCGCCCGCGTGGCCCGCGACCTCGGAGCCGACACCATCATCGTCGCCAGTCACCTCGACGACCCCGACGCCATCCGGCGCCTGGGCTGGCAGCTCGAGGGCACCGCCGCCGACCTCGTCCTCTCCAGCCGGCTCACCGATGTCGCCGGGCCCCGCATCTCCCTGCGCCAGGTCGTGGGGCTGCCGCTGATCTCCGTGCGCATCCCGACCTTCGACGGCGCACGTCACGCGTTCAAGCGGGCCCTGGACATCAGCCTCGCCGCGGTCGCCCTCATCCCGATCGGGCTGGTCACGCCACTGCTGGCACTGCTGATCGCGCTGGATTCACCCGGGGGCGTCTTCTTCCGCCAGCGCCGCGTCGGCCAGGACGGCCGCGAGTTCGACATGGTCAAATTCCGCACCATGCGCGCGTCCGCGGAGCTCGAGGTCGCCGACCTCGTGGCGCGCAGCGACGGCGCGGGCCCCCTGTTCAAGCTCCGCCAGGATCCGCGCGTCACCCGGGTGGGCGCCGTCTTGCGCAAGTACTCGCTCGACGAGCTGCCGCAGTTCTGGAACGTCCTGCGCGGCGACATGAGCGTGGTCGGGCCTCGCCCGCCGCTGCCCAGCGAACTGGGCGGTTACGACGAGCCGGTGTTCCGCCGGCTCTACATCAAGCCCGGTATCACGGGGCTCTGGCAGGTCAGCGGACGCAGCGACCTGTCGTGGGAGGAGAGCGTTCGGCTCGACCTCCACTACGTCGAGAACTGGTCGGTCATGACCGACCTCATGATCATCGTCCGCACGGCGAAGGTCATGCTGCGCGGGACGGGAGCGTACTGAACATGACCCTGCACAAGCCCACCCCCGTCGCGGCCAAACGGCCGACGGCACCCGAGGCCGCGCACGCCCCGGACTCCGGGCGTTCCCATCGGCTGGACGACGTGCCCCGCATCGACATCGCGGCATGCCCGGTGCACGTCACCGACGAGGCCGGCGCCCTCCGGGTCATCACGGACTCGGCCCGGCCGCCGCATCCGGCACCTCTCGCCGTCTCGTCCATCAACCTCGACCACGTGCATCACTTCGGCGCCGGCCGGCGGCGACTGGGCGCCGGCGACGTGGAGTGGCTGCACCTCATCGACGGGGCGCCGATCGCCCATCAGGCCCAGCGGGTCGTCCACGCGGACGTCCCGCGGCTGGCCGGCAGCGACCTCATCGTGCAGATCCTCGACGACGCCGACCGGCGCCACCTCTCCGTGGCGGTCCTGGGCGGCTCTCCCGAGGTCAGCACTCCGCTGCGCGAGCGCCTGGCGCGCACGTGGCCGGGGCTGCGCTTCACGGGGCACTGGACTCCGCCGCGCGAAGAGATCTCCGATCCGGCGCGCTCGCGCGCCGTGGCCGCGGAGATCCGCGAAAGCGGCACCGACATCCTCATCGTCTGCCTGGGCAAGCCCCGGCAGGAGGAGTGGATCGACACCTATGGCTCGGCCACCGGCGCAGGCACGCTGCTGGCCTTCGGAGCCGTCGTCGACTTCCTGGCCGGGCGCGTCTCACGCGCCCCGCGCTGGGTGGCGGCGGCGGGCTTCGAGTGGATGTGGCGGCTCATGCTCGAGCCACGGCGACTTGCCCGCCGGTATCTCATCGAAGGACCGCCGGCCTATCTGGCCGTGCGGCGGTCGCATTCCCCCACGCGGGCATGAGCTGCCACTTGACCGACTCGTCGCTGTGGGGGCTTCGTCCCACCCGACGCATATCGTCCGGGCGGGTGTGCCCCTCACCCGTCCGGGCTTCCCCCGAGGCGGGTGACGCCGCGATCGCGGGGCAGGGGCACGAACCGGCGCGCGAGCCAGTGGCGCGCCGGTTCGCCGCGCCCCGGTCGATGACGGCATCCCCCAAGCAGACGAAGACGACGAAGACGATGAAGACGACGAAAGGATGGCGGTCGTGAGCGAGAGCCGACGAGCCGACGAACGCGGATTGGACCGAGGCGATGCCTTCTCCCCCGAGGGGCCGGTGGAGGTCGCGGTCGTCATCGTGTCCTACAACAGCGCCGACGACATCCGCCAGCTCCTGCCCGATCTCCGGCGCGAGGCCCGCGCGATGCCGCTGCGGGTCATCGTCGCCGACAACTCCTCGACAGACGGAACCGTCGCCATGATGTCGGAGCACACCGACGTGGTCACCGTCCGCACGGGCGGCAACCTCGGGTACTCCGGCGCGATCAACGCCGCGATGCGGCACGTCGGCGAGGCCGAGGCCATCCTCATCCTCAACCCCGACCTGCGCCTGGACGCCGGCTCGATCCCGCGGATGCTCCGTCGCCTGCGCAGCGACCCGCGCATCGGCGCCGTCGTCCCGCTGCTGCGCGATCAGGACGGCTCGGTCTACTTCTCGCTGCGCCGTGAGCCCACCGTCCTGCGCGCCGCGGCCGACGCCGTGATCGGCCGGTACTGGCAGCGTCGTCCCGCACCGCTTTCGGAGTACGTCCGCGATCCCCGCGAGTACGCGTGGTCGCACCCCGTCGACTGGGCCACGGGTGCCGCGCTTCTCCTGTCTGCTCCCGCCGCGGCGGTCGTCGGCGAATGGGACGAGCGCTTCTTCCTCTATTCGGAGGAGTCCGACATCCAGCGCCGTCTGCGCGACGCCGGCTGGCTCGTCTGGTTCGACCCCGCAGCCGGCGCGACGCATCGGCGAGGCGGGTCGGGCGCCTCGCCCGACCTCGATGCGCTCCTGGCGGTCAATCGCGTGCGCTACATGAAGAAGCATCGGCCGCTGGTCGCCGGCGTGTTCCGCGTTGCCGTGATCGCCGGGGAGCAGCTGCGCCGCTCGCCCGCGAACGCCCGCTCCCGGTGGGCGCTGTGGAGCAGCAGACGGTGGGCCGCACTGCCGCACGCCCGCAGGGATCCCCTGCAGGTCGACGCGTTCCCGCGCGCGTCCATCGTGATCCCCGCACACCAGGAGGCCGCGGTGATCGACCGCACGCTGGCCCCCCTGGCCCACTTGGCCGCCGCGGGCCGGCTCGAAGTCGTCGTGGTGTGCAACGGCTGCACCGACGACACCGCCGATCGCGCGCGCGCCTATGCCGGCGTGCGCGTCCTCGAGACCGAGGAGGCGTCGAAGACCGCCGCCCTCAACCTCGGCGACGCGCACGCGAGCGTGTGGCCGAGGTTCTACCTCGATGCCGACATCGTCGTGCCGCCGGCTGCCCTTGCCCCGGTCATCACCGCCCTCAGCGGCGGCACGGCGCTCGCGGGACGCCCCTCCTTCCGGCTCGACCTGCGCGGCGCATCGCCGATCGTGCGGGCGTACTACCGGGCACGCGAGCGGATGTCCTCGACCTCCGCCGCGTTGTGGGGGGCCGGCGTCTACGGCGTGACGCGGGCCGGTCACGCCCGCATCGGGCACTTCCCCTCGTTCACCGCCGACGACCTGTACGTCGACGGGCTGTTCGCGCCCGAGGAGAAGACCTTCCCGGTCACCGAGCCGGTGACCGTGTCGGTGCCGCGGCGCACGAGCGCACTGCGACGCGTCCTCATCCGGATGCGGCGGGGGCCGGCGGAGCAGGGGGTGGACACGGGCGCGTCCACGGCTCGAGAACTCGCCCGCAGCGTCCGCGGGCCGCTATCGGCGACGGATGCCGCCATCTACGCCGCTTTCGCGATGGACGCGCGCCGCGGCGCACGAGGAGCCGGCCGCCGCGGCGCCGACGGATGGGAGCGCGATGATTCCTCCCGCGGAAGCGCCGCTCCGGACTCGCTCGTGGGCGCCGGATGATCCGGGGCGACCGGCGCAGCCGCGCCGCACACCAATCCTGACCCGGCGGTTCCCCTGGCTGGGGCGACGGGTTAGACTCGCCCAGAAGCGGCGATCAGGTTCCGGGGGGAATCGATCGTCTTGGGGCATGATCATGACCGCGCTCGAGCTGCGTCGTCGTGGGGGACTTGGGGAATGGCTCGATGGGGATATCTGCGCGTTCGCGCATGCTGACGCCGCATATGCGGGTCGCACTGGTCGTCACGGCGGTTCTCGTCGCGTCCGGCGCGGTACTGAGCGGATGGCTCCTGCTGTCCGCGGAACCGCCGGCGTCACCGCGCACGGCGACCACCGCCGCGGCACCGGGACCGGTCCCCGGCGCCACGCCCGAAGCGGGCAGCGAGGTGCTGCCGCCGGACGAGCAGGCTCCGCCGAGTGACCGGCTGCCGGCCATCGCACCCGCCACCCCGCGCATCGCCGCCCCGCTTCCGGAACCGGCCTCGGCGCAGGGCGCGCTCGTGGAGGGCTACCCGGCCGACCTGGCCGCGCCGCTGGACGGCTCCGACGTCCTGGACTCTTCGCTCGCCGTGGAGGGCGACGTGCTCCAGTTCACCCTCATCGCCCGCTCCGACGCATCCGGCAGCGACATCGCCGCGCACTACGCCGAACGGTGGGCTGCACTCGGGCTGGCGCCCGCGCCGGAGACCGGCCCCGCCACGTCCTACCGCGACGCGTTCTCGTCGGTGACCGTGGCCGCGGAGGCCCCCTCGGGCACCGGCACGGTGTACACCGTGTACGGCGTGCTGAGAGCGGGGTGAGCACGATGTACATCTCGCTCACCAACACGCCCGCGCCCGACGGGGATCCCGCCGAGGGCGACGCGCCTGCGCCGGGAGCCCCGCGTCCAGCGGGCCTGCGCACGGTGTCGTCGACCGTCATCACCCTGGGCGTCGTGTCGCTGCTCACCGACATCTCGTCCGAGTCGGTCTCGGCGATCCTCCCGCTCTACGTCACCGGGGTCCTGGGGCTCTCGACGATCGCGTTCGGCGTGCTGGACGGCCTGTATCAGGGCGTCAGCGCGCTCGTGCGCATCGCGGGCGGCTACACCTCCGACCGCATCGACCAGCCCAAATGGGTGGCCTTCGTCGGTTACGCCCTCGCCGCCGTCGCCCGCGTCGGGCTCCTCTTCGGCTCGGGGTTCGCAGCGCTCACCGCCGTCATCACCGCCGACCGCATCGGCAAGGGCATCCGCACCGCCCCGCGCGACTCTCTCATCACCGCCACGAGCGATCCGGAGAAACTGGGTACGGCGTTCGGCGTCCACCGGATGCTGGACAACATCGGCGCCGCGCTCGGACCGCTCATCGCGTTCGTGATCCTGCTGGTGATCCCCGACGGCTACCTGACGGTGTTCGCCGCGTCGCTGGCCTTCGCGACCATCGGGGTCGTCATCCTCGCCCTCGTCGTTCCGAACGTCCGCACCCGCCGCCGCGAGACGCGGCCCGCGGGCGGGCCGCGTCCGAAGCGCGAGCGTTTCGCATGGTCGGTGATCACGCGCGGTCCGATTCGTCGCGTCCTGGCCGCGGCAGGCATCCTCGGCCTCATGACGATCGGCGACGGGTTCATCTACCTCGTGCTGCAGGCGCGCAGCGACTTCGCCGCGCAGTGGTTCCCGCTGCTCTATGTCGGAACCAACGTGGCGTTCCTGGCCTTTGCCCTCCCGCTGGGCAAGCTGGCCGACCGGATCGGCCGCGCTCGCGTCTTCGTGCTCGGCCACCTCGCACTCCTCGCGACGTACGTCGTGGCCGCCCTGCCGGTGGCCGACATCGCCGCCACCATCCTGTGCCTGGTGTTCCTCGGCGCCTTCTACGCCGCGACCGATGGAGTGCTCGCGGCGCTGGCCGCGCAACTGACGACGCCGGAGACCCGTGGCACGGGCATCGCGGCCGCGCAGACGTTCGTGGCGATCGCCCGCTTCATCTCCGCGGCGGGATTCGGCCTGCTGTGGTTCGCCATCGGCCGGGAGGCCTCGATGCTGGTGGTCGCGGGAGTCCTCGTGATCGCGATCCCCTGCGTGGCCATCCTGCTGCGGCCTCTCCTCGCCTCGCCGAAAGCGATGAGGGCGTGAACGATCGCCGCAAGTGGATGATCGTGGCGATCGTTTCGGGCGCGGCGCTGGCGGCGACCTCGGTCGTGGGGGTCGTCGCGTGGCGTGAGTATCAGGCTCGGGCGGAAGCCCCCAGTGCGGTCGACGTCGCGGGCGCCGGGGACGAGATCGACGGAGATCACGTCGTCTTCCGAAACACCGCCTCCGGGTCGGGGTACGGGCACATCGCGCGCGTCCCGTTGTCGGATCCGGAGGGAGCACGGGTCGTCGACAGCGTGGCGTGCGACCGCGTCGACGCGACGGACGTCGAGTTCTCGTGCCTGCGGATCGAACGCGGCATCGTCCCGTCGTACTCGGCGACCCTGTATTCACGCCAGGGCGACCAGCTGGAGCAGTGGCCGCTGCCGGGCATCCCGAGCCGCACCCGGATCTCGGCGGACGGAGCGCTCGTGGCGACGACGTCGTTCGTGACGGGGCACTCCTACGCCACGGTGGGCTTCTCGACAGAGACCGTCATCCGCACCGCCGACGGCGAGAGCATGGGCAACCTTGAGGAGTGGACCCTCATCGTCGACGGGGCCGCATCCACGCCGCAGGACCGCAACTTCTGGGGTGTCACCTTCGTCGACGACACCACTTTCTACGCCACGGTGGGTCTGACGGCTTCGGAGGCCACCTACCTGGTGCGCGGCGACATCCCCGCGCGCACGCTCACGACGCTGGCCGAGAACGTGGAGTGCCCGTCCGTCTCGCCGGACGGCACCCGGGTCGCTTTCAAGCGCGTCACCTCGGGTTCCGGCGCTGCGGTGCGGTGGACGCCGGCGATCTACGACCTCGCCACCGGCGAGGTGACCGTCCTCCCGGAGCCCCGCAGCATCGACGACCAGATCGAGTGGCTCGACGACGACACCATCCTGTACGGGATGCCGCGTGAGGGCGCCGTCGGCGACACCGACGTGTGGCAGCTCGCGGCCGACGGCGCGAGTGACCCGACCGTCTTCATCGAGCACGCATGGTCGCCCTCGGTCGTTCGGAGCGGACCCTGACCGGCGTGCGGGCATCCAGGGTGCCCGCCGGCCGCACGGGCGCTGTCACGCGGCGCGTGCCCTGGGCGCTCATCGGCGTGGCGGTGTACGTCGCGGCCGCTCTCACGATCCTGCTGTCTCCCGTCTCGCCCGAGCGGCTCGTGGCGGAGGCCACAGCATGGCTGCGTGACGGCGTCGGGCTCGCGGCGGTGCGGCAGGGATGGGTCGAATTCGGCGCGAACGTCGCGCTGTTCACGCCACTGGGTGCTCTGGTGACCCTCGCGTTCCGCCGTCCCGGAGTGGGCATCGCGGCCGCCCTCATCCTCTCGGCGGGAGCGGAGATCGTACAGCTCGCCCTCCCCGGCCGCACCGCGAGCGCACGTGACATCCTCGCCAATGTCGCCGGCGCGACCGTCGGCGCCCTCGTGGTGGCGGTGGTCCGGGCGGCGCGCCGACATGAGAAGAGCATGAGATCTCGGGGAAAGCAGGGTCATCGCTGGTACGGTCGGCGCAGGGGCGTTCAACGCACGTTGTCGAGCCATGGAGCGCCCCGTAATGACTAAGACACGCCCGTCCCTCTTCCCGCGACTGCTCACGAGCGGTCTCGCCCTCGTCTGCCTCGCCCTCGCGACATGCGTGGCGATGGTCTCCTCGATGGTGGTGCACGCCGACAGGGACGAGCCTCCGACCGCCGCATCCACGGCCGTGAGCGTGTTCGCAGACGCGGCCACGCCTCGTTCGCACGCCGGCACCGTCAACGACGAGGCCCCGCTGTCGGTGGCAGCGGGGGTCACCGGCATCGCGACGTCCTCACTCACCGACGAGGCTGCATCCTCCGACCTGGCGGTGCCCGACGAGGCCGCAACATCCGCCGGCGCGTTCCCCGGCACGGCCACGCCGCAGACGCCCGTCGACGCCGACCGCGATCCGGTCGAGCTGGGCATGCGGTTCACGCCCAAGACCGACGGCGTCGTGACGGGTATCCGCTTCTACCGGACCACCGCCAATCGCGGTCCGCACACCGGCACGCTGTGGAGTGCCTCGGGCGAGGTGCTCGCCCGAGTCGTTTTCCCTGAGGCGACCTCGACGGGGTGGCAGACCGCTGACGTGTCGCCCGCCGTCACGGTGAGCGCGGGCGCGACGTATGTGGTGTCCTATCACGCACCGAATGGGCGCTACGCCGCCGATGAGCGCGGCTTCGACCGGGGCGTCGAGACGGACGCCCTGTCGATCCCGGCCGGGGCCGGGGTCTTCGCCTACGGCTCGGGCGCGTTCCCGACCGAGAACTACCGAAACTCGAACTACTACGTCGACGTGGCGTTCCGCGGCGTCGTCGACGTGCCGGTCGATCCGCAGCCGACCGTGTCGCCCGAGCCCACCCAGCCGCCGGCTGCGGGGGCCTTCCCGGATGACACCGAGCCCGCGCAGGCCGTCGATCCCGATCGCGATTCGGTCGAGGTGGGGATGCGGTTCACTCCCAAGGTCGACGGCACCATCACCGCACTGCGGTTCTATCGCTCCGAGGCCAACCCAGGTCCGCACGAGGGCACGCTGTGGGATGCTGCCGGCGGGGTGCTCGCGCGCGCCGATTTCCCTGCCGGCACCGACGCCGGATGGCAGACCGCCGAGCTCGCGTCGCCGATCGATGTGACCGCGGGCACGGAGTACGTCGTGTCGTACCTGGCACCTGAGGGCCGCTACGCCGCCGACGCGCACTTCTTCGACACCGGCATCGAGAACGAGTACTTCACCGTTCCGGCGGGAGCAGGCGTGTACGCGTACGGCAGCGGTGCGTTCCCGACGCAGAACTACCGGAACTCCAACTACTACGTCGACGTGCTCCTGACGCCGGCCACGGTCCCCGACCCGGCGCCGACCGATCCGCCGCGACCGGGCAACCCGGCGCCGGCGCCGACGGCATCCCCTGACCCCTCCCCCGCGCCCACCGCGGTGCCGACCCCGGCGCCCACCGCGGTGCCGACCCCGACGCCCACGCCCACGCCCGCGCCGACCGATCCCGGACCGCCGGCGGTCCTCGACCTGCCGACCGAGCCATGGTGGGGCGGGCCCGAGTACTACGGCCAATGGGACAAGCCCACCGCCGCGGGATGGACCGACCCGTCCTTCTTCCCGATCGCGGTCTTCTTCGGCAAGCCGTCCCACGCACGTGAACTGGCGGCGATCGGGATCAACACCTACATGGCCGCCGAGCATGACGGGTCACCGATCTCGACGATCACGCGAGAGGGGATCTCCGTCCTGCCGCACGACGAGTGGACGGCCGCCGAGGTGGGTGACAACCCGCTCGTGGTCGGGTGGAATGTCAGCGACGAGTGCGATATGGGCTACTCGGGATGCGCTCCTGACGGCACGGAGGCCGATCGACTCGCGATCCATGAGCGCCTGGTGAACGAACGCAAGGCGCTCGCCGACGGCCGGTTCCTGCAGGCCAACTTCGGAAACGGCGTGCTGGAGACGCACTGGGCGCCCACGACGATGGACGACCACGTCGCGCTCCTGGACGTGACGAGCGTGGATAAGTACGCCTACACCAGTCCTCACGTGCAGGGGCTGCTACCGACCTCGCCGTCGTGGCCGACCGGAAAGAACCCGGCCTCATCGGGTGCGTACGGATGGCTGCAGGACCAGATGGAGAAGTTCTCCACACCGGCTGCCTCCACGCCGAACTGGGTCTTCGTCGAGACCGCGATGCCCTACCTCACGGATGCCGGCGCGACCAGCATCACGGGCGACAGGATCGAAGGAGCGGTCTGGAACGCCATCATCCACGGCGCCGCCGGCATCGCGTACTTCCAGCACAACAACGACGGGACCTGCGGCAACTACTCCCTCGTCGAATGCTCCCAGGCACTGCGCACGAAGGTGAGCGCTGTCAACGCATCCGTCGCATCCCTGGCCCCGGTGATCAACACCCCGTCCTATACGTGGTCGTTCGGTCCGAGTCTCGAGACAGCGCTGAAGGTCCATGGCGAGTACGCATATGTCTTCGCCATGACTGACGGCGGCTCAGGAGCGCGGACCTTCTCGGTGCCCGCCGGCGTCGACGCACTGGCGGTGGAGGTAGTCGGTGAAGACCGCACGCTCAGGATCGTCGACGGCGCCTTCACCGACACGTTCGCTTCGGAGCACGATCACCACGTCTACCGCATCGCGCTGGAGGGCTGACGAACCGGGAGGTGAGGTCAGCGGAACGCTCGGAGCGCGCGGCGTCGTTCGTCCAGGGCGGTGCCCGACTTGGCTGACACCATCACCGCGACGTCGGTGGGGGCCGCCCCGCGCAGGAACTCCTCGAGCTCTGCGCCACCCAGCGGTGACTCATCGGAGTGGTTCACGCAGTGCATGTCGTCCGTGTGGCCGGCGGCTCCCGCGATCTCGTCGATGAACACGCCGTACAGCACCATCTCGGAGAAGTGCAGTTGACGGGCGATCGCTGCCCACCACGGCCGCCCGGTGACGTGCTCGACCCGCGCGAACATCTCGCGCACGGATGCCGGGCGCCACAGGCACGGCCAGCAGATGTAGTCGGGGCGCGTGGCTTCCGAGGATGGGGGGATCCCCAGCATCCGGCGCGCGACCGAGTCCCACATCATGTGCCGCGGAAGGCGCCCGTCCACGGCGCCGGGAAGACGGTACAGCGGCACTCGACCCTCGGGCGCGTAGGTGGAGAGATCGAACGGCCGCGTGAACACGACATCCGAGTCGACCAGGAGCACCGCATCGGCATCGCTGGCCGCCGTGGCGGCGAGCTTCACGATCTGCTGTGCGATCCAGCCCCGCACGGGCGGCCACGGCTCGCGCACGTTGCCCCACATGTTCGCACCGGGGATCTTGATGAGCCCCCGCGGCAGCACGTCCCGCACCCGCTCGACGCGCACGGTGTCCGACACGAGGGACGAGAAGGCGTCGACGTCGCCGGAGGGAACGATCAGCCGATGCGTGACCGGCTGGCGCGCGAAGGCCCGGATGCTGTGGACCAGGTCATGGCACAGCTCCAGGTCGGGCCGGTAGCTGGGGGTGACGATCTCCATGGTGCGCACACCGCCGTCAACGCTCATCCTGGACCTTCCTGCCCTGGCCGGTGGTCCTGCCGGCGCCGCCGCCCGCCGCCGGCGCCCCACCTCGGGGATCCTTATCGAGCAGCCCCTGCAGACGCGTATCGGCGTCGAACAGGGCCTTGTCGGCCTCGCCGATCGTCCGGATCGCCGCGGTGAGCCCCATCACCAGGAAGAACAGCCCTGCCGAGATCGGGAAGCTCAGGCCGTCGAAGAAGAGGAACAGCGCCGCCAGGGTGGCCACGGATGCGGCGATCGACCGCGCGAGCGTGCGGGTCTCGCCGTAGGGCGAGCGCCGGCTGGCGCGGATCGCGCTCCACATCGCCGCCACGATCAGCGCGGTGAAGCACACCAGCCCGAGGATGCCCAGCTCGATGGCGATGAGCACCCACTGGTTGTCGAAGATGTAATAGCGGGGAAGGAAGGTCCCGAAGCCCTGACCGATGAGCGGTGACGCGCCGATGAACTCCGGCACCCGTGCCAGGGCGTTCGTGCGGGAAAGCGCACTCGGGTCGCCCGCTGCGTTCGTGAACAGCGACAGCACCGTCCCGAACAGACCGGGCACGGCCGCGATGACGATCATCGAACCGCACAGCCCGGCGACCCCGATGACCCAGCGGTATGCCTTGGGCAGCCCGGGCACCGAGGCGACGACGGCGACGACGAGCCCGATGAGGGCCGACCGTGAGACGGCGAGCATCGACACGAGCGCGATGAGAGCCACCGGCGTCCACCACAGCAGCGCCTGCCGGCGCGTGGCCGAGCGATATCCGCCCGCGATGGCGGTGGCGATCGCCAGCGGGAGGACGCCCACGATGGATGCGGTGAACTCGAGCGGATGCGTCGCGGTCCCCGAGGCGCGCGTGAAGTCGCCGCGGCTGTCGACCCCGCCGAGGTCGACGGAGACACCGGGGAAGCTGCGCACCCAGTCGAGCAGGCTCGAACCGGTGAACGACTGCGCCAGACCCAGGACCGATGCCAGGGCCGCGACGACCACGAGCCACCGCACCAGCCGTGTCGCTTCGTAGTACGTGCGCACCCCGTCCATCGCCACGAGCAGCACACCGCCCCACGACATGAGCCGAAGCAGGGCGGTGATCGCCGGGGAGACCTGATCGGCGGGCTGACCGCGCAGCATCGCGGCGGCGAACGCCACGAGTGCGACCACCACGAGTGCGGCGTACGCGAACCGGATGGGCTGCCAGACCGGGCGAGCATCGACGGTGCGCTGCTGCAGCCGCGACAGCACCCACCACACCAGAAGCAGGATGCCCCAGAGCAGCGCGGGGCGGCCGACCGAACCGAGCGGTCCGAGTGTCACGTTGGAGGGGACGGCGAACAGCAGCACGAGGTACACCGTGATCATGGTGGTCGCCGTGACGCCCCGGGGCGCGGTGAACCCGCGATGGCGCCACGCCTCGACCGGCGGTGCGATGGAGCGTTCGAGGGTCATCAGGCTGCTCGGGCTCACCCGCGGCGGGCGGCGACGGGCCGGGGCTTGTGCCGGTTCGCGGCCTTGGCGGGACGGCGCGGCGCGGCAGCGTCCTTGGCCGGCGCGGCGGGCGTCGGGGACGGAGCATCGACGTTCTCGTCCGCGTCGTCGTCCGGCTCGGACGGCGCGACGGACGCGGTCGGCGAAACGTCGCCGCCCTCGGCGCTGCGGTCCTCGACCGCGGACGCGGGCTCGGGCTTGGGCTCGGACAGGCTTCCCGCCGTGTTGACGTGGTCGCCGGCTGCGACCTGCGGCTCCGGCGAACCGTCTCGAGCTCCGACGGGCCCGGCGCCCGTCAACGCATCGTCTTCGTCGTGCACGAGTGCGTCGTCGTCGCCGTCCCGCGGGCCGCCGCGCCCGCCGCGTCCGTCTCGTCGCGAGCGGGTGACGAGTCCGTCCACCGCGCTGGCGATGAGGAGGACGAGGAGTATCCCACCGGCGGCGACCGCGGCGCTCAGCACGATACGGTCGCGCTGCTGCGGCTGGCTGACCTGGTCCACTGCGATCGGCGTCACCGTGATGGCGTCGTCCGCCGGCACGCCCTGCGCACCCTGGAGGTCGGCGAGGATGGTGGCGGTGCGCTGGACCATCTCGTCGATGATCTGTCCCGCGGCCGCGTCACTGGGTGCTGTGACCTTGATGAGGATGACCGGACCGGATGTCGTGGGGTCGCGCGTCACTTCGACCTCGGACCCGGGGTGTTCTTCCACGATGTCGCGGAGGGCGTCCTCCGCCCCGACGGCGCGCACGATCACGTCCGCGGCGGAGGGCAGACCGCCGAGGTAGAGGTAGGGGTTCGTCGCCTCCTCCGGCAGCGTGCCCATGCCCGGGAGCAGGATCTGCGTGGCCGTGCGCTCGTACGCCGGCTCGGTCACCGACCACGTGTACACCCCGGCGACGGCGGCCAGGAGGATGCCCGGTAGCACGATGTACCAGCGTCTGATCAGACCACGGAACGTTTCTGCAAGATTCATGCGGTTACCCCTTTGGACAAGATGAGTGCGGCGTGCCGGTGCGTTCTGCGCCGGGCGAGCAGGTCGAAGGTGACGGCCCCCCACCCTCCGGCCAGGAGTGCCGCGACGGACATCGTCGCGAAGGCCGCCAGCTGGGCGGTCCGCGACGGAGCAATGAAATCGATGCGCATGGTGAGAGGTTCGACGTGGGCGGCGATGCGCTCGTCTGCCGCAGCCGTCGCCGCGCCCAGCTGCGCGTCGACGACCTGGCCGATCTGCGTCAGGACGCGACTCTGCTGCTCGAAGACCCAGGCCTCGGTGCGGCCGACGATCTGGATGTCGATGATCGCGGACCCATAGTTCGGCGCCCATTGGCTGCCGTCGTCGCGGAGACTGACGAGCACGCCCTCACGGACGCCGGCGCCGTAGAACGGCGCGTCGCCACTGGAGTACCGCGGCGTCGGGCGCCCTCGGTTGATCTCGGTCGCCACGGCACCGGCGAAAGCGATGACGCTGGCGTCCTTGGACCCGTTGTCGGCCTCGAGGGTGCTCGCTGCGGGCAGGGTGAAGGTCACCACCGTCTTGGTGGAGTACACCCCGCCGTCCTGGATGAACAGGACCGTCAGGAGCGCTGCGGCCGCCGCTGTCGCGACGAGCACGTACCATCGTCGGGCCAGCGCGGCGATGAGGTCCCGGAACGTCATCGTGCACCCCCTACCCGAACAGTAGCGCGTGCCTCCGCGCGATCCACGAGATCGAGGAAATCCTCGGCCCGGCGCTGCCACGTGTGCGATGCGACGAACGCGCGCCGGGCCGCGTCGCCGGCCTCGTCCGCCCCACGCCCGACGAATCCCCGAACCGCGCCGAGGAACTCGTCGGGCGTCTGGGTCACCGCGACATGAGGGGTGTCGAGCCAGCGGGAGGCGGGCAGGTCGCTGGAGACCACGGGCACTCCGGCGGCGAGATACTCGAACGTCTTCAGCGGCGAGCTCGCGCGGTTGAAGTCGGTGTCGGCGTACGGCGTGAGTCCCACCGAGATCTCGGCGAGGTGGCCCGCCACCGCCGCCGCCGGAACCCGGCCGCGCCAGTCGACGAGCGGATGCGCCAGGAACCCGTCGAGTCGCTCGCCGAAGGAGGGGTCGTGGTCGGCCCGCGGCCCGACCACGCGCACGCGGATCCCGGCCCCCGGCAGCGCTTCCAGCAGGTCGAGGTCGAGACGTTCGTTGAGCTGACCCACGATCCCGGCGATCGGCTGCCGCGTACCCTGCACCGTCGCATCCATCGCCGCCGTGCCGTTCGGCAGCACCACGTCAGCGGCGGCGAGCGCGAGCGCGGGGCTGACGACGGCGACGATGTCGGCCTCCCGGCGATTGCGGCGCAAGCCGCGCATGATGGCGCCGCGGGGCAGCTGCATCAGCGGAGCACCGGCGACCCAGTCGTCGGTCACGTAGAGCACGCGCGCGACGCCGCCGGCGCCGCGGAAGCGCGCCAGCGGGTTGGCCACCACGACGGCCGACGCCCCGCTGCGGCGCACGGCGCGAGCCAGCGCCATGCCCCGCAGCGCGTCGGTGGCGAGCCTCATCGGCCACCGCGTGAGCGCCGGAGGCGCCGTGACTCCCAGTCGGAGGACGCCGGGCACCTCGGTCTCGACGCCGTCCGCGGGCGCGGCGGGCCGCCCGAGCGGCTGCGGCGGGTCGATCCACCACACGGCACGAAGGCGCGCGATCTCCTCGACGATGCGTCGGTCGGTTCCGGCCGTCTCGTTCCACGCGACGCCCGCCGACCAGACGAGCGGGGTGCGTCGCATCATCGGGTTCCCCGCCCGGCGACGGGTTTGGCGTTGAAATCGTCCATCGACTCGCGGCCCAGCGCACGGCGCACCCGCTTCGCCCCGTAATAGCGGGCGTAGCGCGCATAGGCCGCGGCCTCGGACGCACGCGCGTACGACGCGGGCGACGAGGCGGCCTCGGCATAGATGCCTGCCTGCACCTCGGCCGCTCGCGTCAAGGAGAACCGCTCGCGGACCACGGTGAGCCCGAACGCGCCCAGTTCTGCTCGACGCGCCGCATCGGTGAGGAGCGGAGACAGTGCGGCGTCGAAGGCAGCGGCGCCGACGTGCGTCCCCTCCCCCACCCCGTACCATCCGGTCCAGAGGAACTGGTCGAGCGACGAGGGTTCGCACGTGCGCCAGAACCCCTGCTCGCCCTGCACGATGAGCGGCGCCCCGAACGCGAGGGCACGCAACGCCGACCCGCCCATGCCGAGGGCGATGTCGGCGGCGGCGTAGGCCGGGCGCGGGTCGTCGAGCTGCCCCGTGAGGACGACGGCACGCCGGCCTGCGACGGCGTTCGCCGCCGCGGCGGCGCGTGCGACGTCGTCGCGGGCCGGACCGTCACCGACGAGTACGAGCTGCACGGGCGTGCTGCGCGCCAGCCGGCCGATCACCTCGATGGCGGTGAGGGTGCCTTCGAGCTTCAGCTCCCGCGCGAACCGCGCGACCGAGACCACCGTGAGCGCGTGCAGGTCGAGCTGATGCGCCGCCCGGAACGCGGAAGCGTCGCCGGAGGTCGGGTGATTGTGGGCGAGGTCGACAGGAGGCTCGATGACGGACACTCGAGCGCGACCGCTCCGGCGCTCGGCGTCGGCGATCTGCTCGGTGCCGACCACCAGGTCGATCGACCGCGGGATGAAGGGTGGCACCGACATCGACATGACGGTCGACACGATGGCGGTATGGCGGCCACCCGGGAACGCGAGCACCGCGTCGAGGGTGGGCGGCCACTCGTACCCGTGCACCAGGTCGACGGCGCGCTCCTGGACGAGCGCCCGCAGGGCGCGTGCCGTGGACGGAGAGGGACGCTTGCCGGGCGGCGGCGCCTCGACGAACTCGAGACCCAGTTCCTCCACGCGCTCAACGAGCGCCCCTCGCCGGCCGAAGACCAGGACGTCGTGACCGAGATCGCGTACCGCGCCGGCGAGTTCGACGGCGTTCAGCTGGCTGCCACCCATCCCCAGCTCGTGGGGGTAGACGACGATCCTCATGACGCCTCCTCCGCCGCGACCACGTCGGGTCGGAGGACGCGCATGCTCTCACGGGACAACGCGAGGGTGCCCGCGATCACCGCGAGCGCGAACGTCCCTGCGGCCAGTGCGGCCAGGAGGTCGAGCTCGATCAGGTGTGCGGCCAGAAGCGCACCGACACCGGCCACGACACCGCCGAGGACCGGAACGATCGACGTGCGGACCAGTGCCCCGACGTGGACGCCCGCGCGCGACAGCGCCCAGGCGTAGCATCCGACGAGCACGACGGCTGCGACGGCGAGCTGCGCAATGGCGACTCCCTGCATCCCACCCAGGTTGGCGCCGACCAGGAGCGCCGGAATGAGCGCGAGCACCCAGATGATCTGGATGACCATCAGGGTGCTCGAGCGGCGCCGCACCGCGAGGAAGTCGTACGCGAGCTCGAACGCGATCCGCAGCACCGCGTGCAGGGCGAGCCACTGCAGCGCGAGGGCCGCCGGCGCCCACACCTCCCCGTAGACGAAGGTCACGATCGGCAACGCGGCGCCCGCCACGAACGCGCACACCGGGAGGGCGACCACGAGCAGGAGCCGGAAGGCGGCACGGAAACCCGCGTCCATCCGCTCCGGATCGTTCTGGATGCGCGCGAACGCGGCCGGCGCGACGGCGCGCACGGGCTGCGACAGCATGCTCACCGGCCACGACGCCAGGTTGAACGCGAGGAGATAGAACCCGAGCGCCTGAGCCCCGAGAACCGCACCCACGACCAGCTGGTCGGAGTAGCCCACCGCGAAGACGACGATGCTCGCGCCGGCCAGCGGCAGACCGAATCGGAGCAGTGCGCCGGCGTAGGTGCGATCCCAGCCGAAGCGCAGCGGGAGCGGTGAGAACACCAGCAGCATGATGGAGAACACCACCGTGGCCACGACGCGTCCGATGGCGAGGCTCATCGCCCCGAACCCGGTCAGCGCGAGCGCGACCGAGATTCCCGCGCCGAGCCAGATGTTCACCTGGTCGGCGGCGGTGCGGCGCCCCTGCTGGTACTCGCGCTGGAGCAGCGCCGCTGCCGTGGCGACCAGTCCGTTCAGGGGCACGCACACGAGCATGAGCCGTACGACGTCGGTGGCCTGCGGGTCGCCCATGGCGGCGGTGAAAGCCGGCGTCGCGGCGTAGGCGACCCCGAAGAAGATGAGGCTCGCGGCGACCGAGATGGTCGTGACCGTGGGGGCGATCGTCCGAGGATCCTCTTCCCAGCGCACGATGGCCAGGCTGACGCCGAGCTCGTTGACGCTCAGGACCGCCATGAGCGCGACGAGCGCGACGGCGTACGTCCCGAACTCCTCCGGACCGAGCACGCGCGCGATCAGGATCGAGATGAGGAGGGTGCCGAACTTTCCGAAGGCCGTGTTCGCGAAGCTCCACACGAGGGCGCGCCGCGCACCGGGCGGTGTGACGATCGAAGGCCGCCGCGTCGCGGTGCTCACTCAGGCCACCGGAACGAGGGCGCGACTCATCGCTGTGGACAACGCCGCGGCGACCCGCTCCTGCTGCTCCTCGAGCAGGTGCGGGAACATCGGCAGCGAGAGGATGCGGTCCGCCGCGGCCTCGGCCACGGGGAACTGTCCGCGCTGGTACCCCAGGTGGGCGTACGCCTCGGTGAGGTGCACGGGCGTCGGATAGTGGATGCCGGCGCCGATGCCGTCGGCGGTCAGCTCTGCGAGCACGCGGTCGCGCTCCTCCACCCGGATGACGTAGAGGTGCCACACGTCGGAGTTCCCCGGTCGCACCGACGGGAGCCGGACGCCCTCGATCCCGCTGAGGATCTGCCCGTACCAGGCCGCTGCCTCCTGGCGCGAGGAGTTCCACGCATCCAGGCGGCGGAGCTTCGCCCGCAGCACGGTGGCCTGCACCGCGTCGAGACGGGCGTTGAACCCCACCCGGTGGTGCACGTACTTCGTGGCGCTGCCGTGGGCCGCCATGTCCCGGACGGTCCGCGCGAGTTCGGGGTCGTCCGTCATGACGGCACCGCCGTCGCCGGCCGCGCCCAGGTTCTTGCCCGGATAGAAACTCGTTGCCGCGACCCGGCCGAGCGAACCGGCACGGCCCGCGGCCGAAGCGGCACCCTGCGACTGCGCGGCGTCTTCGATGATCGGGATGCCGTAGCGCTCGGCGATCGGAGCGAGCAGCTCGACCGGGGCGGTCTGACCGAACAGGTGCACCGGCACGATGGCGCGTGTGCGCTCGGTGACGGCCGCCGCGACGGCATCGGGGTCGATGAGGAGGTACTCGTCCTCGACGTCGACGAACACCGGGACGGCGCCGATACGTGAGGCGGCCTCAGCGGTGGCGATGAACGTGTTGGCCGGCATGATGACCTCGTCACCGGGGCCGACGCCGACGGCGCGGTACGCCAGTTCGAGGGCGTCGGTGCCGTTGGAGACCCCGACCACGCAGTTCACGCCGAGGTAGGCGGCGTACTCCTGCTCGAAGCCGGCGATCTCGGGGCCGCCCATGAATGCGGCGGAGCGGAACTGCTCGCGCCACTTCGGCAGCACCTCGTCGATGATCTCCGCCTGCTGCGCGGACAGATCCAGGAATGGCACGTTCTCGGTCATTTCGTTACCCCCAGTCGTCGGGCCGGGACACCGGCCCAGATTTCACCGGCGGGGACATCGGAGAGCACTGCTGCTCCCATCCCCACCGTCGCGGCGGCACCGATCGACAACCCCTGCCGCACCGCCGCATTCATTCCGATGTACGCGGCTTCCCCGATCCGCACACCGCCCGCCAACGCGACCCCGGAGGTCAGTGTGGTGAAGTCTTCCAAGACGGCATCGTGGGTGATGACGCAATTCGGCATGACCACCACATGGCGGCCCAGCCGCGCGTCTGCCGTCACCACGACACCGTCGAGCAGGATGCTGCCCGACCCGACGTCGCTCGTGGTCCCCATCCGCGCCGACCGCGCGACATACGTCGCGTAGCGCTCGGCCGCGACACCCAACCGGCCGAGCCGGCGCACCACCTCACGGCGGGTGCCGCTGGGTCCGATGCACACGAGGAGCTGCTCGTTCCCGGCCGCGGCGTCCGCGACCGGGCCGACCACGGGCACGCCGGCGATCTCGGTGCCGTGCAGCGACACATCGTCATCCAGGATGCCGGCCACGCCGGTCATCCCCGCCGCCAGTACCTCGCGTGCGAGGCCGCTCGCCCCCACGAGCAGCACTCCCTCTCCCGCCACGGTCACCCTCCGGGATTGCGCAGCACCGCGATCACGCGGTCCTGATCGGCGGTGGTGAGCGTGTGGAACAGCGGAAGGATGAGCGTCCGGTCGGTGAGCCGCTCGGTGACGGGGAGCGTCCCCTCCGACGCAAGGTGCCGGTACGGCGCATGCCGGTGCGCGGCCATGATGCCTCGCCGCGCCGAGATGCCGGCGTCGGCGAGCGCGACGAGAAGCTGCTCGCGGTCGAGCGGATAGGACGCGTCCACCTCGACCCACAGGGACTGGAAGTTGCTGGTTCCCCATTCCGGGTCGTCCACGAGACGCAGGCCACGGATGTCTTCGATCTCGCGCCGGTAGCGCGCGGCGTTGACCCGGCGGCGTCCGACGACCTCGGGCAGCTTCGACAGCTGCACGATGCCGACGGCGGCCTGCAGGTCGGTCATGCGGAAGTTGTACCCGATCTCGGCGTACTCTTCCGGCGGCGACACCAGGCTGGCGTGCCGATCGGCGGCGGAGATGCTCATCGCGTGCTCGCGGAGCGCACGGGCCCGTGCCGCCCACTTCGGATTGCTCGTGGTGAGCATGCCGCCCTCGCCGGTGGTGAGGATCTTGCGCGGGTGGAAGGACCACGCGGCCAGTTCCGCGCCGGCTCCCACCGGGCGCCCCTTGTAGGTGGAGCCGGCTCCGCACGCCGCATCCTCGATCACCACGATGCCGAGGGGCTCGCACACTGCGCGCACCGCGTCGAGGTCGACGGGGATTCCGCCCTGGTCGACCACGATGACGGCCCGCGTCTCGGGCGTCAGCGCCGCGCTCACCGTTTCGGCCGTGACGTTGCCCGTCTGCGCATCGACGTCGGCGAACACGGGACGCGCACCCACATAGGTGGGTGCGTTCGATGTGGCGATGAAGGAGAAGGAGGGGACGACCACGTCGTCTCCCGGTCCGATGCCGGCCACGACGAGGGCGAGGTGCAGGGCCGTGGTGCAGTTCGACACCGCCACGGCCTCCGTTGTCTGCATGGCCTGCGCGAAGGCCGACTCGAACTCGGCGACCTTGGGGCCCTGTGCGACCCATCCGGACTCGATCACCGCGGTCACCGCGGCGACTTCGTCGGCGCCCAGCCACGGGGTCATCACGTTGATGCGCGACTGCTGAAGGACGCTCATGCCGCCACCACCGTCCGGCCGAGGCCGATCTCGTCGCGCAGCGGACGCCACCAGTCGACCAGCATCCGAAGGCCCTCTTCCAGCTCGATCCGCGACTCGAAGCCCAGATCGCGGCGGGCGGCCTCGGTGTCGGCGAGGCGGCGGACCACGCCGTTCACGGCGCGCTCCGGACCATGCTCGACATCGAGGTCGGAGTCCATCGCCCGCAGGAGCGCCTCGGCGAGGCCGAGCAGGCTCGTCTCGGTACCGCTGGCGATGTTGTAGACGCCCTCGACGATGTCGCTCTCGGCAGCGAGGAGGTTCGCCCGCGCGATGTCGGGCACGCAGACGAAGTCCATCGTCTGCTGGCCGTCGCCGAAGATGAGCGGCGGCTGGCCGTCGGCGATCCGCTCCATCCACCGCACGAGCACCTCGGTGTACAGGCCGTGCACATCCATGCGGGGTCCGTACACGTTGAAGTAGCGCAGGACGACGTAGTCGAGCCCCTGCATGGCGCGGAAGCTGCGGATCAGTCCCTCGTTGAACGACTTGGCTGCACCGTAGAGCGTGTCGTTGTTGTGGTGGTGGTGGCGCTCACCCGTCGGGAACTCCTCCGCCATGCCGTAGACGGACGCGCTGGATGCGGCCACCAGCTTGCCGACGCGATGACGAGCGGCGGATTCGACAACGTTGAACGTACCGTCCACGAGCACCTCGAGCGCGAGGCGCGGCTCCTCCGCGCACTGCGTGATGCGGATGGCGGCCTGATGGAACACGATGTCCTTGCCCGCGACGAGCTCGTCGACGAGGCCCGCGTCACGGATGTCGCCGTCGATGAGTTCGACGCGGCCGGTTGCCAGCGCCTCGTCGAGGTTGGCACGGCGACCGCGCACGAGGTTGTCGAGCACCTGGACGCGTCCCGCCCCGGCCGCGACCAGCTGGTCGACGAGCGTCGACCCGATCGTCCCTGCGCCGCCCGTGACCAGCACGTCGGCATTGTGGATGTTCACCATTCGAATCTCTCCCCTGTGAAGTCGTGAACTACGCGGCAACGCGCGTGGTGGTCTGCTGCGGTGCGCCGAAGCCGTTCAGGCTCTCGTTCGCCGCCTCGAGTACCGACAGCACCCGCAGGCCGGCTTCCCCGTCCGTGCGCGCCGGTCGGCCTTCGCGGATGGCGGCGGCGAACTCGGTCGCGACGCCGGCGAGCGCTTCGCCCTCGGCCAGGGCCGGAGCCCAGGTGTCACCCAGGCGGTACGAGATGTGCGCGGAGCGCGCATCGGTGGTGGTGGCCTTGGACACCTCGGCGATATCGACGCCCCGGTCGTAGACGCTCACCCGCTGCTGCGGGTTGAGGTCGTCCCACACCAGCGTGCGCTTGGTGCCGCCGATGACCATCTGCCGGATCTTCGTGGGGCTGAGCCAGTTGACGTGCACGTGCGCCATGGCGCCGCCGGCCAGCGGCATGGCGAGGTAGCCCACGCATGCCTTGCCGGTCTGAAGCGGGTCGGCGCCGTGCGCGGAAACGCTCGTGACATCGAGTCCGCCGGGCAGGACGAAGTCCATGATGGAGAGGTCGTGCGGCGCCAGGTCCCAGAACACGTCGACGTCGGGCTGGATGAGACCGAGGTTGATGCGGACGCTGTCGACGAACAGGATGTCTCCGAGGAACCCCTCGGAGATGAGCTCGCGGATCTTCAGCACCGCCGGCGTGTAGCAGTAGGTGTGGTCGGCCATCAGCACCAGACCCCGCTCGGCGGCGCGGCTCACCATTTCCCTGCCCGCCGCACGGCTGTCGGCCAGCGGCTTCTCGACGATGACGTGCTTGCCTGCATCCAGCGCGGCCATCACGATGCGGTGATGCGTGCCGGCCGGCGTCGCGATCGCGATCGCGTCGATGAGCGGGTCGCTCAGCACGTCGGCGAGGCTCGTCATGATCGGCGCGCCGCCGACGCTTTCCGCCACCCGGCGAGCGCGATCGATGTCGAGGTCGCAGATCGCGGCCAGGTTCCAGTCGTTGCTGTTGCGGAAGTTCCGCGCCAGGTTCGGTCCCCAATATCCAGCGCCGATGACGGCGATGTTCTTACGGTCGGTCACGGATTCCCCAATCCACGTTGTGATTCCCCAGATGAACGACGGGCCGTCAGCCGGCGCCGTCGAACGTGATGTCGACCCAGTAGTTGTGGATCGTGAGTTCGGCCGGATACCCCCGGCCGTAGGTGAAGGCGCTCCCGTGGCCCGGGATCGTGAACGGTCCGACGCGCGTCTCGAACGCCAGCGTGCCCAGGTCGACGGCGTATCGGCCGGTCGTGCTGTAGAGGCCCACGCGGTACTCCGTGTCCGCCAGGAGCGGGACCGGTGCAGCGAACTGGGCGGTCTGCCATCCGTCCGCCGTCTCGTCGACGAACTCGACCTCGGCGATGCGCTCGCCGGCGGCGTTCCACAGGTACCCCGTGTGCTGCCCGGTGTTCGCCTCGCCCTTGTAGAACCGCACACCGGTGGCGTTCCCCGCCGTGTCGACGGTGAAGCGGGTCGCCACCTGGACGGCATCGGAGTCGGCCCACCAGGGATGCTGCGGCGTTCCGTCACCGAAGATCGTCTGCACATCCGCCACCACCGGCTCCGCCGCGGTGCTGAAGGTCCACGTCGCACCGCTGATATCGCCCTCGGACGAGGAGACGGTGACGGTGTAGGCAGTGGACCACGCCAGCGGCTCCGACGGCGTGAAGACGAGCTCACCCGTGGCCGCGTCGTACGCGGTCTCCCCGGCGATCGCGGCACCCAGCGGCCCCTGCAGCGCAACCGTGGCGGATGCGGGGGCAGGGTTCAGGGTGGCCGACACCGTCGTGGTCGGCGAGACGTCGAGGGCTGCCGCCACCGGTGCCGACCCGCTCACCGCGGCGACCGGACCGCCGGGCTGCGTCGGCGTAGGAGTCGGCGTCGGCGTCGGCGTCGGAGTCGGAGTCGGCGTCGGCGTAGGCGTCGGAGTCGGAGTCGGCGTCGGCGTCGGCGTCGGGGTCGGAGTCGGCGTCGGCGTCGGCGTCGGAGACGGTTCCGGCGTCGGAGTCGGAGTCGGAGTCGGAGACGGTTCCGGCGTCGGAGTCGGTTCCGGCGTAGGAGTCGGAGACGGCGTAGGAGTCGGAGACGGTTCCGGCGTCGGAGTCGGAGTCGGAGTCGGAGTCGGCGTCGGCGTCGGCGTCGGCGTCCCGGTGCCCCCGAAGACGATCTCCGCATCCACGAAGTAGCCCGACGCACCCCACGATCCCGTCGGCATCCCGCCTGTGGGTCCGTAGAGGAAGCGTCCGTTGCTGCCACCGGGCGCCGTGATGTAGCCGCTGGTCACGGACGACCGGAAGTACTGCGGCGTGATGGCGAAGTGACCGTTCGGCGCAAAGTACGACGCGATGTACGTCTTCCCGGGTGTGACCGGCACCGGCTCGGCCAGGGCGGCGCGCTGCCACCCCGCCGCACTCTCGTCGGTGAAGGTCAGGGAGGTCAGCCGCTCCCCCGTGGCCGCATCCCACAGCGACGCCACGTGTTCCCCCGTGTTACCGGGACCCTTGAAGAACCGAAGGGCCGACACGTGGCCGGCACGCGACACCGTGAACGCCGTGCCGATTTCGACCGGGTCGGTGTCGGTGGTCGCCGCGACCTCAGGAGTCTCATTTCCGAACAGCGTGTCGGTCGCCCCCGGAAGCGCGGGCGCCGCGGTGGTGAAGGTCCACTGGTCGAGCACCTCACCGCCGATGCGGACGACGGCCGTATAGGTCGTCGCGGGCACCAGGGCCGATGAGGGCGCGAAGCCGATCGTGCGGGAGGCGCTGTCGTACGTCGAGGTGCCGGGCACCGGCTCCGAGCCGGCCATCAGCGCCAGCGTGGGCGACGGCGCCGCGACCGACAGGACAGCCTTCACGGCCGCATCCGTATCGACGCCGTCACCGACGGGTGTCCTGCTCGTGACGACCGGCACGGGCTCTTCTCCGCCGCCGGGGCGGAACTCCACGTCCACGGAGTAGTTGGACGACCGCCAGCTGGACTCGGGCATGACACCACCGGGGCCGTACTGGAACGTGCCGTTGCGCGGCGACACCGCGGTGAGCGGACCGCTGGAGACCGGCGACGTGAAGAAATCGGGGGCGTGGATGTAGCGACCCTGCGGTGAGAGATAGGAGACCGTGTACGTCTGGCCGGGCACGAGCGACACCGGGGCCGTGAGTTCGGCGCGCTGCCATCCCGAGGGGGATTCGTGGGCGAACGTCACGGTCGCCAGCGCATTTCCGTTCGGTCCCCACAGCGTTCCGGTGTGGGCAGCGGTGTCGCCTGGGGCCTTGAAGAAGCGCAGCGCCGTGATCCGCCCCGGAACCGACGTCGTGAACGCCATGCCCAACTCGACGGATGTTCCGTCGTTGGCGGCCTGGCCGGCCACCGAGGCGGAGCCGAAGAAGCTCACCGAGCTCGGTGATGCGTCGGCCAGGACCCGGAAGGACCACATGCGGTCGACACCGGTCTGCCCGCCCGCGGTGATCCCGGAGATCCGGGTGGCCACGTCGGCACCGGCCGGCAATGCCTCCGTCGGGTCGAACGTCACCGTGCGGCCATCGGTGGAGAGCGTTGCGACCCCCGCCACAGGGGCTCCGTCCGCGGTGACCGTCACCGCCGGCACGGTCGTCAGCTCCGTGTCGAACGTCGCGGTGATGTCGGTGCCGGCGGCCACGTCCGTCGCGCCGGCGAGCGGCGTCGTCGTCTCCAGCGCCGGGCCGGTGGCCGCGCGCTCGAAGATGACGTCCACGAAGTAGCTCGACGAGGAGGTCCGGGCGGGGAACCCGCCCTGGTAGGTGAAGGCGCCGCCCTGGGCGGAGACGGTCAGGGGTCCACGGCTGAAGCCATCGGCGTATGCGCCCGGGCTCACCGCGTAGCGGCCGGACGGCGCGATGTACGAAACCGTGTACTCCATCCCCGGGACCACGGCGATCGGGCGATCGAACACCGCGGTCTGCCACCCCGAGGTGGTTTCATCGGCGAACGTCACGCGCCCGAGTTCGAAGCCGTCGGCATCCCACAGCATCCCCGTGTGCGTGCCGAGGTTCGCCGTGCCCTTGAAGAACCGCATCCCGGTGACGACGCCCGACTCGGCGACCGTGAAGCGCGTGCCGACGGTGACGCTGGACGTGTCGGCATCGGAGGAGATCAGCGGCCGGTCGAGGTCGGTGTAGAGCGAGCAGGGGCACTGCCCCTCCGACGCGATGGCCTGCGCGGTGCGGAAGGTCCACGGCTCGCCCGGCTCGAACGCCGTTCCGTCCGACGGCGTGGCAGCGATCGTCACCGTGTAGTCGGTCAGTTCGGCGAGCGGCTCCGCCGGAGTGAAGCGCACGACGCGCGTGGCGGCGTCGTACGACATGGTCCCGGCGACCGGGCCGCCGTCGACGCTGGTCAGAGACAGCGCGACCGAGGACGCCTCGACGTCGCGCGTGAACACGGCCGTCACGGCGGTGTCGGGTGGCACCGAGCCACTGCCCGCGGCGGGAGTGCGCGCGGCCAGTCGTACGGGCGACGTCGTGGTCGGCTCGAACACGGCGTCGACGAAGTAGTTGGAGTCGCCGGAGGTGCGCCAGGGGTATTCACCGGCCGCCGCGTGGAGACCGGGGCTGGCGCCGCCCACACCGGGTTCCACCGCGAGGGGGCTGCTCGCGGTGTTCTGGTAGGGCCAGTAGTTGTCGACGTAGGCGTAACCGCCCTGCGGGGCCGTGTACGACACGACATACGGCGTCCCCGCGGTCACGGCGACAGGAGCATCGAACAGAGCGGTCTGCCAGCCGGTCGGCGACTCGCCCCGGAAGACCACGCTCGCGATGCGCTCCTGGTCAGCCGACCACAGCGTGCCCGTGTGCGTGCCCGCGTTTCCGGCCCCCTTGTAGAAGCGCACACCCGTGACGAAGCCGTCCGCCTCCGGGGTGATGCGCAATCCGAGCTCGAGCGCGTCCGGGTCGCTCGATGACTCCAGAGCCGGGATCTCCGCACCGAAGACCGTGTACGGCCCGGTCACGGTCAAGTCGATCGCCGTGCCCGTCTGCGAGAAGTTCGCGCTGTCGTCGATGGCGCGGGCGACGATCTTCGCCTCCGCGTAGCCCTGCTGCACGTAGGTGTAGCTCCACTGCGTGGTGCCCGTGGCTGGATGCCAGGACTCGCCGCCGTCGGTCGACACCTCGACACCGGCCACGCGTCCGCCGGAATCGTTGGCGGTGCCGGTGACGGTGACGGTGGATCCGTGCGTCACCGTCTGCCCCGCGATCGGCGAGGTGATCGTCGTCGCCGGCGCGATGGTGTCGACACTCGCGGTTGCGCTCACGAGCCCCGTCATGAGCGATCCGGGCTGGGCGCCCATGTCGGCGAGGAGATTCACCTGCGCCTGCTGCATCCGCTGGTCGGTGTCCACGCGTGTGCCGTCGTGCGTGGAGTCGAGACCCCAACCCCATTGCACGCTGCCGGCGGAGAACACGAGGGCACCGCTGGCCGCCCGGTACAGGGTGAGGTGGTGCGTGGTCGTGCCGGCGCCAACAGTGTTGCCGTAGTCGCGGAGGTACTCGCGCGTCTCACCGACCGTGGTCGACAGCCGGATGAGCCCTTCCGGGCGGAAGCCGTTGTCGATGTCCTCGTTCGACTCGTATCCGACGGTCTGGTCGGCCAGTTCGACACTCGTCCCCGGCGCCAGATTGGCCAGGTCGGTGTTCCGCCACAGTCGCGCCTTGCCCTCGTCGGAATTCACCGTGACGGGCAGGTACACGCTGTTGACCATGTACATGGTGCCGATGAGCTCGTTCTCGGGCAGGTGCCCGCCCTGTGCGGCGTCGGCGTAGCGCGGGTCGCGCCAGGTACCCGTCCACTCCGGGCTGGAGGTGTCGATCTTGTCCCAGCCCCACGTCTCCTTGTACGACACGAGCGTGCGGTAGTCGCCCTGCTCCCCGACCGTCGACGGCTCGTAGCGGGTGCGCCAGTAGCCCTCGTTGCCGGCGAGGAACTGCAGGTTCACGCCGGCGTCGCGCGCAGCTTCCATGTTGGCGCGCTGCGCGCCGGACCAGTACTCGTCGTGACCGACGGAGAGGAAGACCTTGTGGTTGAGAAGCTCCTCACCGCGGCGGTCGGTGTCGACGCCCGCGATGTAGCTCATGTCGTAGCCGTTGCGCTCCAGAAAGCGGACGGTGGCGTATTCGGAGCTGAAGTAGAAGTCGCGCTTCTCGACGCCGCCGCGCGTGGCGAAGGGACGGTTGTAGCTGATCTTGTGCGCGCGGCCCTTCGCCGCCCCCTGGTAGAAATTCGAGCCACCGTACGAGTTGTACGCGTGCCATGTCGGGTCGGAGGTCTGGAACAGCACGTCCGAGGTGTTGCCGTCGCGCCGGACGATGAATGTGATGTGGCTCGCACCGCCGGTGTCACCACGCTCGAGGCGAGCGACATAGACGCCGGAGACAGCATCGGCGGGGACATCCCACGAGGCCGACACGTCCCACGTGCCGCAGTCGTAGAGCTCCGTCGAGATGTCGGAGAGACATTCGTCCTGCACCTGCGGCAGCGGAGCCGATGGCTCGACGCTGTCGATGAGGCGCGCTCCCAGACCCTGGTACCAGCCGGTGCGGTAGATGTCGATGGCGTAGTCCGCGGCATCCGTGTCGATCTTGAAGTCGATCCGCGAACCCGCGTTGACGCTGATGTCGGTGGCGAAGCCCTGGATGGTCGGGTCGCCGGCACCCTGGATGTCCCACACGTCGGGATCGGTGCCGAGCTCGCGGTTCTCGCACTCGATCGGGTTGACGCCGTGGCCGCAGGGGCTCGGCGCGGTGGCCCGCGCCGCCGGAGCCGGCGCGACGAGAAGCGTCGTGACGAGAGCGCCCAGCACGGCGAGCGCGATGATGCGTGCGCGAGTCGATCGTTTCCGATCGACGGCGAGCGTCGAGTACCCCAATTTTTCCCCAGACCACCCGCCGCACTCCCAAGCGCTGCGGGCTTTCCGCCCCCGGCGGACCCCAGTCCACCCGAAGGCGGATATCCATGACAGCCTACGTCCGCGCCGTGACCGGTGCAGAGTCGCCTGTATCCCCGCCGCGAGTATAGCGTTTAGAGCGGGCCGTGCACGAGCATTTTCACGGATCCGCCTGCGCGCAGAGGAGTGTCCATGGTTTCGCACACCGATCAGCCGTTCATCGCGGCCACCGCCGACGTCGCCGAGGGGGCTCAGGTGGGCGAGCGCACCAAGGTGTGGCACCTCGCCCAGGTGCGCGAGGGCGCCGTGCTCGGGGCCGACTGCATCGTGGGCCGCGGCGCCTACGTGGGACCGGGCGTGGAGATCGGCGAGGGCAGCAAGCTGCAGAACTACGCGCTCGTGTACGAGCCTGCACGTCTGGCACGGGGGGTCTTCATCGGGCCGGCCGCGGTGCTGACCAACGACGAGTACCCGCGCGCGATCACGCCCGAGGGGCAGCTGAAGTCGGCGGACGACTGGGATGCTGTCGGCGTCGAGATCGGCGAGGGGGCCTCGATCGGCGCCCGCGCGGTGTGCATCGCGCCGGTGCGCGTAGGGGCGTGGGCGCTCGTGGCGGCCGGCGCGGTCGTGACCAAGGACGTGCCCGACTTCGCCCTCGTGGTCGGCGTGCCCGCCCGCCGCATCGGCTGGGTCGGCCGCGCGGGCCGGCCGCTGTCCCAGGATGGCGAGGACTGGGTGTGCCCCGCCACCGGCGAGCGCTACCGGGAGTCCTCGGGCACGCTGCATCCCCTCGCCTGACCCGGCGGCGCTGTCGGGCGCAACCCCCGGTCGGGGAAATCGGGGCGCGAATACGCTCGGGGCCACTCGAGAAGAGGAGCTCTGGATGTCTGCTGCCCGATTCCTGCGCCAGGTCGCCGCCGGCGCGCTCACCGTCAATGCGGTGCCGCACGCGGTGAGCGCTCTGCGCGGTCAGCCGTTCCCGACGCCGTTCGCCGATCCGCCCGGCCGAGGGCTGTCCTCCCCCGCCGCGAACATCGTGTGGGCGGCGATGAACCTCGCCGGTGCCGCGCTGCTGCGCCGGCGCCCCACGGCCACCTCGGCGCGGGTGGCGTTCGGGCTCGGCGGGCTGGGGATGGCGTTCGCCGTCGCGCAGTACTTCGCCTCGGTGCCGGCCGTCCACGGCAAGCGCGGCCGCTGAACCGCGGCCGCGGGCCTAGAGCTTGCGGAGCCGGACGCGCTCGACGGTGTGGTCGGCGGCCTTCTGCAGCACGAGGGTCGCCCGATGCCGGGTGGGCAGCACGTTCTCCAGCAGGTTCGGCAGGTTGATGTCGCGCCAGTAGCCGAGGGCGCGCTCGACCGCCTCGTCGTCGCTGATGTCGGCGAACACGCGGAAATACGAGTTCGGGTTGCTGAAGGCGCCCTTGCGCATGGCCAGGAATCGCTCGACGTACCACTGCTCGACGTGGGCGGCATCGGCGTCGACGTAGATGGAGAAGTCGAACAGGTCGCTCACGGCGACGTCGTTGGGCGCGGGCGGGGGCTGCAGCACGTTGAGGCCCTCGACGATCACGACATCGGGCCGGCGGACGGTGACGTGCGCGTCGGGCATGATGTCGTACCGCATGTGCGAATAGAACGGTGCGCGAGCCTCGGCGGCGCCGCTCTTGACCTCGCGCAGGAACTCGACCAGCGCACGCCTGTCGTACGACTCGGGGAAGCCCTTGCGGTCCATGAGGCCGCGGCGCTCGAGTTCGGCGTTGGGGTAGAGGAACCCGTCGGTGGTGACGAGTTCCACGCGCGGGGTGTCGGCCCAGCGGCTCATGAGCTCGCGCAGCAGCCGCGCGATGGTCGACTTGCCCACCGCCACCGACCCGGCCACGCCGATGACGAACGGGGTCGTGACGTCCTGCTCACCGAGGAAGGATGCGGTGTCCGCTCCGAGCCGCTTGGTCGCCTTCGCATACAGGCTCAGCAGCCGGCTGAGGGGTAGATAGACCTCGTGCACCTCGCGGACGTCGAGCCGATCCCCGAGGCCCCGCAGCTGCACGACTTCGGTCTCGGTGAGCGGCTGCAGCATCCCCGCGGCCAGTCGCGCCCAGTCGGATCGGTCGATCTCGCGGTACGGGCTCAGCGACGGCGCGGCGGTCTCGGCGGGCACGCGCCCATGCTACCCCGGGCTCCGCACTCGCCGCCTGCCCGCAGCGCCGCGGCCCGCGCTACCCTGGAATCGCGAACACCCGAGCCCGGAAGTTGGCCCTCATGGCGCCCGATCCGATCAGGACACCCGACCAGCGACTCCGCGTCTTCGTCAGCTCGACCCTCGGAGAACTCCAGCCCGAACGAGCCGCCGCGCGCGAGGCCGTGGAAGGGCTGCGCCTGGCCCCCGTCATGTTCGAACTCGGCGCCCGTCCGCATCCGCCGCGGTCGCTGTACCGGTCCTACCTCGACCAGAGCGACATCTTCCTCGGCATCTACTGGCAGAGCTACGGCTGGATCGGGCCAGGGGAGGAGATCTCCGGCCTCGAAGACGAGTACCGCCTCTCCGGCGACATGCCGTCACTCATCTACATCAAGGCGCCGGCCCCGCAGCGCGAGGAGCGCCTCTCGGCGCTGCTGGCCCGCATCCGCGACGACGACCGCGTGTCGTACAAGTCCTTCCACGATCCGGCGGAGCTGCGCGAACTCGTCACCAACGACCTGTCGACCCTGCTCGCCGACCGCTTCGACGCGGCGGCCCGCGCCTCGGTCGTCCCCGCCCCGCCGCCACCGCCGGCCGTCGCGGGCACCGGCATCCCGAGCAGTTTCAATCCGATCATCGGCCGCGCCCACGACCGCGACGAGATCCTGCGGATGCTGCGCTCCCCCGCCGCGCGCGTCGTCACGCTCGTGGGCCCCGGCGGCATCGGCAAGTCGCGGCTGGCGATCGAGGTGGCCTCGGCCATCGCCGCGGACGGCGGCGAAGTGGCCTTCGCCCTGCTGGAATCCGTCGGCTCGCCCGAGGAGGTCCTCCCCGCCGTCGCGCGGGCGGTGGGGGTGCGCGACGGCGGCGACCGGCCGCTGGAAGCCGCGCTGATCGCCGCGCTGGACGGACGCGACTACACGCTCGTGCTCGACAACATGGAGCACGTCCTGGATGCCGCCGACTCCCTCGTCCGGCTGCTCACGGCCCTCCCCCGGCTCACGGTCCTGGTGACGAGCCGGTCGCCGTTGCGCCTGCGCGCCGAGCGGGTCTACGCCCTGGCACCGCTCCGCGCCCCGGGCGAGGACGATGGCCTCGCCGCGATCGAGGCGAGCGCCTCCGTCGCGCTGTTCGTCGAGCGGGCCTCCGCGGTGCTGCCCGGGTTCCGCCTCACCGCGGCCGACGCGCCGACGATCGCCGCGATCTGCCGCGCTCTGGATGGACTGCCGCTGGCCATCGAACTGGCCGCGGCACGGATGCGGTCGCACACTCCCCAGGAGATCCTCGAGCGACTGGGGTCGGCGCTGTCGCTGCTGGTCGACGGCGCCCGCGACCTGCCCACGCGCCAGCGCACCATCCGCAGCACCATCGAGTGGAGCGTGCGTCTGCTCGACGACGACGCGCAGGCCGCCCTGGCCGCGCTCGCGGTGTTCGCGGGGCCCTTCACGCGCGCCGCGGCCGAGTCGGTGCTCGAGGGCCTCCCCACGGTGGATGCGGAACCCGTACTGGACGCGCTCGTTGACGCGAGCCTCCTCCAGCAGCAGGAACGGCGAGGCGTGCGGGTGTTCGCGATGCTGACGCTCGTGCGCGCCTACGCGAGCGAGATGGCGTACCCCGACACCGTGCGGGAGCGCTGGATCCGGCATTACGCGTCGCTGGCGGAGACCGCGGCACATGACATGAACGGCTCGACCCAGCCCGCGTGGCTCCTGCGGCTGGACGCCGAGACGGAGAACCTGTCGGCGGTGCTGCGCGCACTCATCGACGCCTCACGCTTCGACGAGGCGGCGCGGATGGCGTGGGCGCTGTACCTCTACGCGTGGCTGAGCGGGATGCTGGGCGCCCAGCAGGCGCGCATGGCGGAGGTGCTGAGCCGCGCGGAGGCGGAGGGCGTCGCTCTCAGCCCATGGACGGAGGCGGTGGCGAACTATTACGCGCACGCCATCACGTTCTGGCAGCATCCCGATGTCGACGTGATCCCCGGCCTCACGCGCGCCGCGGATCTGTTCGAAGAGGCCGGCGATGCACGCGGCGCGGCTCTGGCGCGACTGTCGCTCGGACTGGCTCTCCTGGCCCGTCGCGAGGGACCCGATGTCGCCGGTGCGCAGGCGGTGCTCACGCACGCGATCGACGGGTTCGCCGCGGCCGCGGATCAGTGGGGCGAGGCGATGGCCCTCGTGCCCATGGGCCGGCTGGATCTGCTGCTGGGCGACACCACCACCGCGCTCGACCGCTTCGAGCGCAGTCTCGCGCTGGCCTCGGCCAACAGCGAGCGCCTGGGCATCGTCATCGCGCAGCACCACCGGGGCTGGGCGCGCCTGGCCCTCGGCGACGTCGACGGCGCCGAGGCCGACTTCACCGAGAGCCTGAACGCATCCCTGGCGCTCGGTCACGACGAGGGCATCGCCTACGGCCTGGAGGGCCGCGCCGCCGTGGCCGCCGTGAAGGGCGACGTCGAAGACGCCGGCCTCATGCTGGGCGCCGCAGCCGCCGCCCGCCGGCGGACGGGCACCACCGACGCCGGCCAGCTCGACCTGTACGCCCCCGCCTTCGAGACCCTCGCCGACGACGGAGCCGGCCCCCTGCTCGATGCCGCCGTCGCGCGCGGCGGCACTCTGTCACCACGGGAGGTTCTGGATGCGGTCGCCCACTGACACCGCCGATCATCGAACCGGCGCACCCACGCGCGACGACGTCGTGCTGCGCGCGACCCGCGTGGTCGCCGTCGTGATCCTGCCGTTCCTGGTGGTCGCGGCGTTCCTGCTGTACGTCGTCCCCGACCGCACCGGCGAGCTGTTCGCGTGGGCGATCGACCCGCCGCTGTCGGCCTATCTCCTCGCGTCGGCGTACGTGGGTGGCATCTGGTTCTTCGTGCGCGTCGCCGTGGAACGCAGGTGGCACCGCGTGCAGCACGGATTCCCCGCCGTCGCGGTGTTCGCCGGGGCGCTCCTGGTGGCCACGCTGCTGCACCTCGACCGGTTCTCGCCGAACCTGTCGTTCGCCGTGTGGATGACGCTGTACGCCACCACCCCCTTCGCCGTCGTCGTCCTCGCGATCATCCAGCGCCGCCACGCGCAGCGCGGTCCCGACCCCGTCGACGTGGAGGTTCCGCGGTTCGCCGCGCTGGGCCTGGCCGCCATCGGCGCGGCGGCGTTCGCCTTCGGCGCCGTGGTCTTCGCCGTCCCCGGATTCGCCGCATCCTTCTGGGCGTGGGAGCTGACGCCACTTACCGGCCGAGTCACCGGCGCGGTGCTGAGCCTGACCGGAGTCGTCAACGTCGCGCTGCTGTGGGACCGGCGCTGGAGCGCGTTCCGCATCCTGTTCCAGGCGCAGCTGCTGAGCCTGGCCGCGATCTGCCTGTCGCTGCTGCTGCGCTCCACCGACCTGCAATGGGAGCGCCCGATGACGGCGGTGTTCCTGGGGCTCGTGGCCGGCGCGGTCGTCGCCTACGGCGGCTTCACCGCCTGGTGCGAGCGCGAAGCCCGCCGCATCCGCCCCTGACCCCCGCGCGCGCCCGCGCCTGCTCCCCACTCCCCACTCCCCACTCTCCACTTCGCCGAGAGTGCATCATCCCGGCGAGAGTGCACGGGATTCGGTGCACTCTCGCCGGGCTCGTGCACTTTCGCGGCCGAGGAGGACAGAATCGATCCGTGCCCAAGATCATCGACCGGGACGCACGCAGGCGCGAGATCGTCCAGACCTACCTGGCACTGGTCGCGCGCGAGAGCATGGAGGCCGCCACGACGCGACGCCTCGCCCAGGAGCTGGGAATGGCGACCGGGGGGCTGTGGCACTACTTCGCGAACTTCGACGAGGTCATCGCGCAGGCGTTCGCGCTGGTCGTCGAGCGCACGACCGCGCGCATCCAGGAACACGTCGGCGAAAGCACGGGACTGGTCGCCCTGACGAGGATGCTGGAGCAGATCCATCCGCTGGACAAGACGACCCAGGACGAGGCCCTTGTCGTGGTGAACTTCTGGGGACGAGTCACCGCGCAACGGCACCACACGGTGCGCGAGGCGTTCGCCGAACGGCTGTGGCAGGAGGAGTATCGCGCGCACCTCGACCAGGCCGTCGGCGACGGAGAGCTTCGTCCGGAGACCCCGACGGAGGCTCTCGCGGACGCGCTCCTCGTGATCGCACTCGGACAGCAGGTCACGTTCGTGCTGCATGCGCCGTTGGCGCAGGCGCAGGCGCAGTGGCGCACGGTGCAGACGCTTCTCGAGCCGTGGATGACCCCTCAGGGCCGCGAGCGCGCAGGGTTCACCCAGCGCCTCGGATGACGCGGCTCAGCTCAGGCCCATCGAGAGCAGGGCCAGTGCGAACATGACGGCCATCGCCCCGACCTCGACGCGGGCGGCGACCGTCAGCACCGGCCGGGCCCTTCCCACAGGATCGCCGGCTCAGTGTCCGTGGTGCTGATGACGGTGCGCGCCATCCGCGTCGTGGTCGGGCGCGGCGTTGGCCAGCCCATGATCGGCCTCACCGCCGGCGGCGGAAGCCGAGCAGTGGTCTCCACCGGACTGGTCGGGAACGTCGATCGTGGGGTTGCGGTCGAAGAACCCGTGCGGCACAAGAGTGAAGCCGGCGTAGTCGACGGGCATGACGGGCCAATCCTCGGTGCGCGGGAAGTGGGTCAGGCCGAACGTGTGCCACACGACGACGTCCTCGCCGTCGATCGAGCGGTCGGCCCGCACGTATGCCGGCAGTCCGGAACCGCCGGGGTTCTGGTTCGTGGTGCGCCCCGCGGCCCACATCTCGTCGCGGTCGTACCGGGTCACCCAGAGGTGGTGGGTGGCGAATTCGGCGCGCGGACGGATGTACGCGTCCTCGTCGGCGAGGAGGGTGGGCTTGCCCTCCGGGAAGAGGAGGTACGACGTCGGCTGGCCCAGGTAGTTCGTCCTGTCGGTGCTGAGGATGCGCCAGACCCGGTCGACCCGATTGTCCGCATCGCGGATTCCCTCCGACTCGGTGGCCAGCCGCGTGTGGGTGCGTGCGAAGGCGTTTCCCCACGGGTTCTCCTCCGACTTCGGCACGCGCACCGCGTCGATCTCCTCGACGGCATTCGCGACGCCGTCCACGGTCAGATCCAGCCGTGCCGAGAAGAGGTGCTGGTGCACAGGTGCGCCCAGTCCCGGCGCCACCTCGGTGGCGTACGGGTAGTCCCCTCCGGGGTGGGCATTCGTGAAGACGATGCCTGTCGCCTTCGCCTCCAGCTCGATCTTCCCGTCGAGGTACAGATACCAGTAGAAGCCATAGTCGTAGTTGCCGACCGTGACGAAGAACGAGATCACGAGCCTTCTCTGACGCCGGGTCTCGCTCGTGCCGTTGATCGCGTCGTTGTGCTTCCAGAGGATCCCGTAGTCCTCCTCGTGGATGCAGATGGCGTTGCGGATGGTCTGCGCCCGACCCAGATCGTCTGCGACCACCGCGTCGACATAGGTGATGTCGCCGACGCAGTCGCACCCGAGCTCCAGCGAGTTCGCGAGCCGTCCGAACTGGTACTCCGACACGTCGTAATAGTTCTGCCACGCGTTCGTGGGCGAGGTGTCGCCGTAGTTGACGACCATCTCCGACACCGACCCGCGGTACAGGATCGGCCGGTCCACCCCGCCGTCGCGGAACCCGAGCTGATGGAGCGTGAGCCCCTCACGCCCGTTGAACCCCAGGCGGACCGACCAGTTCTCCCAGCTGAGCACTCCTTCCTCCAGCGTGAAGCTGACGCCCTCCGGCTGGGAGATCGAGATGGGCTTGAGCGTCGTGCGCTCGGGGCCGCGCACCTCCGGGTCGAGGTAGTCGCCGGATGTCTCGGGCACGAAGGCGAGCTCGGTCTCGACGAGCCGCACGACGCGTTCCGACTGCAGATCCACGTGCGCGACGAGGCCGCCGATGGGATGCGCCCAGTACGAGTCGGTCGGGTGATTCCGCAGGAACGCCAGCACGCGGATCATCCGGACGCCGACCTCGTCCTCGTACCCGAAGACACCCGCCGACAGTGCCACGACGATGACCTTGTCCAGATCGGTCACACCGCGTCGCGCGAGCGCCTCGACGTACGCCTCATCCGACTTCACGATGCGGTCGACGGCCTCGAAGTCCTCGTCGAAGACCGGCCCGAAGCCCTCGGCCGCGGTGTCCACCGCGCGCCGGGAGACGATCCGACGTGACGAGAGGTCCACGACCAGGTCCTCCACCGTCCCCGCGGCCAAGTCGGTGAGCAGGACGGCGACCTCGCGAGGAAGGGGGACGCCGGGCCGCCACTGCAGGACGTCCCGCTTGTCGGGCTCGCGCACGGCGACGTATGAGAACCGCGTGCTGTCGGTGACGAGGCCCTCCCGCGAGAGCAGTTCGCGCAGGTCGGCGATCTCCGGCGCCTCGAGCGGGGAAAGCGGGTGCCTGCTCGCCGTCCGTCCTACACTGACGCCCTGCACTTCGGCGATGGTCATGAGTGTGCTCCTCGGATCGTCGGACCGTCTTCGGTCGCCCTCTCAACATCTTTATTGAGCGTGCGCTCATTATTGATGCCGTGCACGTTTCCCACAAGTGCCCCTTCGGCCGTCACACGACGACGAGTTCGTCGAACCGCTCGAGGTCCTTGTTCAAACCGGCGTACACCTCGGGGCGCTTCGCCTTCAAGTAGGCCGCGTAGGCCACCCCACCCACGACGGCCACCACCAGGAGCCAGGGCAGCAGCTGCACATAGATCGCCTCGGATCCCGCGACGAGGGTGAAGTTGACGATCGCCATGAGGCTGAATACCAGCAGCGCGACGAATCCCACGCCCGGAGCGATGAACGTCGACCACCATCGCGGGTCCCTGCGCCGACGGAAGTAGACCACGATCGACAGTGCGGCGATAGCCTGCACGATCATGACGGCGAGCGTCCCGAACCCGAGTCCCACCGGCACGAGCGTGAGCACGGGCGGGAGCGGATTGCCGTCCGGATCCGTCTCGACGAAGACCGCGAACACGGCGGCGACGAGGATCGCGAAGGCGAGATTGACCAGGAGCGCCCGCTGCGGTGCGCCGTTGCGGTTGGTGTGGGCCAGCCAGCGCGGCAGGACGCCCGCCCGGCCCAGCGCGAAGAGGTAGCGGGCGGCGGAGTTGTGGAACGCCAGCTGGGCGGCGAAGAGGCTCACCACGAGCAGGACGAGTGCGATCGCACCGACGATCGGACCGAGGTAGGTGTCGATGAGGACGAGCGTCAAGTCGCCCGCGGCGAGGCTCTCGAGCGCGGCCGTCTGGGCGTCGCGGACCCCGAGCGCGCTGACGATCGCCCAGCCCACGAGCGCGTGCATGACACCGATGATGACGATGGCGGCGTAGGTCGCGCGCGGCACCGTGCGGCGCGGGTCCTTCGCCTCCTCGCCGAACAGGGCCGTGGCCTCGAAGCCGATGAAGGCCGTCGCCACCATCAGCAGCCCGATCCAGATCGAGCCTCCCACGAGGATCTCCGGGCTGAACGCCAGGGTGAAGGCCTCGATGCTGAATCCGACCTGGACGAACACGGCGACGGCGAAGGCCAGGAGGATGACGATCTCCAGCACGAGAGCGACGCCGAGGACGGCGGCGCTCACGTGAATACCCGAGCGTGCGAGCAGGAAGACGATGACGAAGAGCACGACGGCGACCAGGAACCAGTTGAGTTCGATCCCGAACAGCGCCGGCATCACGACCATGCCGGTGAAGAAGCCGATCGTCCCCAGCGCGCCGGCGACGAAGAAGTTGTACCCGAGGGTGGCGATGATGCCGGTGACCAGTCCAGCCGGGCGACCGAGCCCTTTGACGGCGATGGCGTAGAACCCGCCGGCGCTCACGAGGTCTTTCGTGATCTGGGCGTAGCCCACGGCGAACAGCAGAAGGGCGGCGGCCACGATGATCACCGCGACCGGGATGCCCCCGCCGTTGCCGAAGGCCATGGCCAACGGCAGGACCACGATCGCGACGGTGAGAGGGGCGACCGCGGCGAGGACGAGGAAGACGATGGATGGCGCGCCGAGCTGATTGCGCCTGAGACTGCTTTCGGGTGCGGACATGCGGACCTCCTTGGCCGGATGCACCTGATTCTCGCCATCCGGCGTCGGCGGGGATTGCCGCGCGGTGCGGTCCGCTTGACCCTCAGCGCATGGTCGCGTGGATGCCGCTCACATGCCGGCTCGCGCGAACGCCGTGGTGGGCAGACACGCTCGGATCGGGCGTCGCCCGCGTGGGGGCATCCGACGCGCCGTCGTGACACGACCGCGCCCCACGGGAAATCTGCCCTGACGAGGATGGGATTTCCACCACTCGTCCGGGAAGAGTGATACTGTGTGGCGAATCATATACGATTCATGTTTCACGATGGAGTGAGACCATGCCCACGCACTACAGGCAAGCGCCCGACACGTACGACAGTGTGTTGCCCCTCGATGCCTTCCGCGCGGCGATCAGGACCGCCGTGGTCTCCCTCAACGTCCAGGCCCACTCGCCGGGCGCCTTCCAGGGCGCACTGTGGGGGCGTGCTGCCGGAGACGTGCACGTGCTGGGCATCGCCGCCGACGCGCATTCCGTGCATCGCACCGAATCGCTCATCCGGGAGGCGCCCCAGCACTTCTTCAAGTTCACTCTCGTGGAACGAGGTGCGGGCCTGATCGTGCAGGGCGGCCGCGAGACCGCACTCGCGTCGGGCGATATGACGTTCTACGACACCGACCGGCCCTACTCGCTCGTCTGCGCCGCCGACACCCGCATATCGGTGGTGATGTTCCCCAAGGATCTGCTCGGGCTGCCGGCCGATCTCACCGCGCGACTGACGGCGACGAAGCTGGGCGCCCACTCCCCCGTCGGCGCCATCGTGCGTCCCTACGTCGCGTCGCTCTCGAGTCAGATCAGCGACATGCAGGCGCACCCGGCGCGGCGAATGTGCCGCGGCGCCATCGACATGATCTCCGCCCTCATCGAAGACGGGTTGGGCGCTCAGACGATGGTGTCACCGCACGGTGCGCTCATGCGGCAGGTCCTCGCGTACATCGAGGAGCACCTCGCCTCCCCGGAACTCAGCCCACCGATGATCGCCTCGGCGCACTTCATCTCAGTTCGACACCTGCACGCAATCTTCAACGATCAGGGCACGACCGTCTCGACCGTCATCCGCAACCGCCGCCTCGAGCGCTGCTATGACCAGCTCATCGACCCGCGCTCCGCCGACCGCTCCGTGACGGCGATCGCGCTGGAGAACGGTTTCGTGGATGCGGCGCACTTCAGCCGCACCTTCCGCGCGCACTACGGCGTGCCGCCCAGCGTGGTCAGGCCCACGCGGGCCTGACCACCAGCTCGAAGCCGACGCCGAGCTGACCTGAGGGGCCGGCGGCTTCGAGACGCGCGGAGGGTCGCCTGGGTCAGGTCATCCGTTGATCACCTGGGGGACGGCGACGGCCTTGAGTCCTTCGACGCCGAATTCGAGGCCGTACCCCGAGCCCTTCACGCCGCCGAACGGGATCATCGGGTGCACGCCGCCGTGCGAGTTGATCCACACGGTGCCCGCCTGCATCCGCGCCGCCACGCGGCGGGCCTCGTCGCGGTCGCTCGACCAGACGGAGGCACCCAGGCCCACGTCGAGCCGGTTGGCGCTGGCGATCGCCTCATCCACGTCGGTGTAGCGGATGACCGGCAGCGCGGGACCGAACTGCTCCTCATCGACGAGCGCCACCCCGTCCGCGACGTCCGCGACGATCGTCGTGCGGTAGAACAGCTCTCCCAGTTCGGGCGCGGGCGCGCCACCGGCGACGACGCGACCGCCCTGCGCCTTCGCATCCTCGACCAGGCGCGAGACGATGTCGAACTGCTGCCTGTTCTGCAAGGGACCCAGCACGTTCTCCTCGTCCAGCCCCAGCCCCATCGGCACCTGCTCCGCCAGCGCTCCCAGCGCTGACACGACGTCTTCATAGATCGAGTCGTGCACGTACAGGCGCTTGAGTGCGGCGCACGTCTGGCCGGTGTTGATGAAGGCGCCCCAGAAGAGCCCCTCCGCGATGGCCTGCGGATCGGCGTCCGCAAGCACGATGCCCGCGTCGTTGCCGCCGAGTTCCAGCGTGAGCCGGGCCAGGTTGCCGGCGGAGCTCTCGATGATCTTCCGTCCGGTGGCCGTCGAGCCGGTGAACATCACCTTGTCGATGTCGGGGTGCGCCGCCAGGCGCGCCCCCACCTCCCGGTCGCCGGAGATTCCGATGAGGACGTCTTCGGGGAGCGCGTCGTTGAGCACGGCGAGCAGTGACAGCACGCTCAGCGGCGTGTACTCGCTCGGCTTCACCACGACGGTGTTGCCCATGCGCAGTGCCGGCGCGACCTGCCAGATGGCGATCATCATCGGCCAGTTCCACGGGCCGATGGCTCCCACGACTCCGACGGCCCGGTAGACCAGCTCGGCGTACACCTCGCCGTCGTCCACCACGACCTGCGGGTCCAGCGGCGTGGTGGCGGCAGTGCGCAGCCAGGCGGAGCATGCACCCACCTCGAACCGCGCATTGGGGCCGTTGAGGGGCTTGCCCTGCTCGCGGGAGAGGAGCCGGGCCAGCGCGTCGGCTGCGGCGTCGACGCGGTCGGCCGCCTCGAGCAGGAGGCGGCTGCGCTCGTCGTGGCCCTTCGCCTCCCAGGCCGGTTGTGCGGCCTTGGCGCGCGCGATGGCGGCGTCCAGATCGTCGACCGAGTGCACCGGCGCGCGGCCGATGACCTCGCGCGTCGCGGCGTCCCGGATCTCGCGGCCCCGCCCTTCGGGGGCCCGCACGCGCTCCAGGAGGTCGGCTTCGTCGGACGACGACGCGGCACCGGTAGGAGCATCCGCGTCGACTGCCGGATCGGCGAGGGCGGGAGTGGGGTCGGACATCATCGTCTCCTTCGGTGGGTGGATCGAGGCGGCACCCTCAGCGCACCGCCGATGTCTGCCAGTCTCCGCCAGGCAGAAGCTGTCCACTTGACGAACAGCGCGCGATGAATGACCGGGGGTGAACGCCTCCGCCCCTGCCCCGCTCCCCCGCACGCCTCTCCCCTTCGCCGAGAGTGCATCATCCCGGCGAGAGTGCACGGGATTCGGTGCACTCTCGCCGGGCTCGTGCACTTTCGCGGCCCGGGCGCCGCGAGGCGGCCCCGGCAGGCGCGGGCGGGCTACGCGGCGAGGCGCTCGCGGACGACGGCGGCGATGCGGTCGGCGTACGACTGGGCGGATGCCGCGTCGGCGGCCTCGACCATGACCCGCACGAGGGCTTCGGTGCCGGATGCGCGCAGCAGCACGCGTCCGGTGTCGCCGAGTTCGGCCTGCACGGCCTCGACCTCCGCCTGCAGCACCTCGTCGGAGGCGACGCGGGTGCGGTCGACGTCGCGGACGTTCAGCAGCACCTGCGGGAACACGGTCATGACCGACGCGAGCTCGGCCAGCGACTTGCCCTGGCGCGCCATCTCGGCGACCAGGTGCAGGCCCGTGAGCAGTCCGTCGCCGGTGGTGGCGAAGTCGCTCATGATGACGTGGCCCGACTGCTCCCCGCCGAGGGAGTAGCCGTTCTTGTTCATCGCCTCGAGCACGTAGCGGTCGCCGACGGCGGTCTGCACGACCCGGATGCCGTTCTCGGCCATCGCCCGGTGCAGCCCGAGATTGCTCATGACCGTCGCGACGAGGGTGTCGTCCACGAGTCGCCCGCGGTCTTTCATCGCCACGGCGAGGATCGCCATGATCTGGTCGCCGTCGACGATGCGGCCGGCTGCATCCACCGCCAGGCACCGGTCTGCGTCGCCGTCGTGGGCGATGCCGACGTCGGCGCCGACCTCGCGGACTTTGCGCGCGAGCTGGTCGAGGTGCGTCGAGCCGACGCCGTCGTTGATGTTGAGGCCGTCCGGGTCGGCGCCGATGACGGTGACGCGGGCACCGGCGTCGCGGAACGTCTCGGGCGAGACGCCGGCGGCGGCGCCGTGGGCGCAGTCGAGCACGACGTGGAGGCCGTCGAGGCGGTGCGGCAGCGACCCGAGCAGGTGCACGACGTAACGGTCTTCCGCGTCGGCGAACCGGCGGATGCGGCCGACCCCGGCGCCCGTGGGCTGGAGCATGTCGCCGTCGAGGGCGGCTTCGATGCGCTGCTCGACCACGTCGGGGAGCTTGACACCGCCGCGCGCGAAGATCTTGATGCCGTTGTCGGGTGCGGGGTTGTGCGAGGCCGAGACCATGACGCCGAAGTCGGCGTCGATGTCACCGATGAGGAACGCGGCCGCGGGGGTGGGCAGCACCCCGGCGTCCAGCACGTCGACACCGGATGAGGCGAGCCCCGCGGAGACCGCGGCGGAGAGGAACTCCCCCGACACGCGCGGGTCGCGGGCGACGACAGCGGTGGGCCGCTTGCCCGCGGCGCGACGCGCCGTGGCGGTACGGCCCTGGCCCAGGACGACGGCGGTCGCCTGGGCCAGGTGCAACGCGAGGTCGGCGGTGAGGGGGCCGTTGGCCAGCCCCCGCACCCCGTCCGTGCCGAACAGCGGCATGGAAGGTTCCGAACTCAGCGCTTGGAGTACTGAGGCGCCTTGCGGGCCTTCTTGAGACCGGCCTTCTTGCGCTCGATGACGCGCGCGTCACGAGAGAGGAAGCCGGCCTTCTTCAGGGCCGGGCGGTTGTTCTCGGCGTCGATCTGGTTCAGCGCGCGGGCGATGCCCAGGCGCAGGGCGCCGGCCTGGCCGGAGTCGCCGCCGCCGGAGATGCGGGCGATGACGTCGTAGGCGCCGGTGAGGTTGAGCACCGTGAACGGGTCGGTGATCAGCTGCTGGTGGAGCTTGTTCGGGAAGTAGTCCTCGAACTCACGGCCGTTGATGGTGATGACGCCGGTGCCCGGAACCAGGCGCACGCGGGCGATGGCCTGCTTGCGGCGGCCCACGGCTGCGCCGGGGACGGTGAGGACGGGGCGCTCGGCGGCGACGGCGGTCTGGTCGGCCGGCGTCTCAGTGGAGTAGTTCTCGATGTTCGACACGAGTGATCCTTAATCGGCGCTTACTGGGCGACCTGGTCGAAGGTGTACGTCTTGGGCTGCTGAGCACTGTGAGGGTGCTCGGCGCCGCGGTAGACCTTGAGCTTGGAGAGCTGCTGCGCACCGAGGCTGTTCTTGGGGAGCATGCCGCGGACGGCCTTCTCAATGGCGCGCTCAGGGTTCTTCGCGAGAAGCTCTTCGTAGGTGACCGACTTGAGGCCGCCCGGGTAACCCGAGTGGCGGTAGGCCTTCTTCTTCTGGAGCTTCTGGCCCGTCAGCGCGACCTTGTCGGCGTTGATGACGATGACGAAGTCACCGGCGTCCATGTGGTTGGCGAAGGTCGCCTTGTGCTTGCCGCGGAGCAGGACGGCGGCGTGAGAGGCGAGGCGGCCGAGGACGACGTCGGTCGCGTCGATCACGAGCCACTCGCGCTGAGCTTCGCCAGCTTTGGGGGTATAAGTGCGCGTCACAGTAGTGCTGCTTTCTGATTCGAACGGAGGTGTTCGTGAATCCCGCTCCGGGGGCTTTTCCGGCCGAGGGCCGGCGAAGACACCAGTGGAGGGCTCACGTTCGCAGTGGCACGCCAGCAGGGGGCATGCACCAAAGAGGTAGCTTACGGCATCCGGATGCTGCGGCCAAACAGCATCCACCCGCCCCGGGTTTCGAAACTCTCCCGTTTGTCCCCCAGATGGGGGACAGATCGCTATCGTGTAGACCGCGACGGCGCGCACCACACCCGTGGAGTGCGCCGATCATCTTCGGGGGCTGAGATGAGAAGAGCGGTAACCGAGCGCGCCCGGTGCAGGCATCCGGCGCCGCCGACACCGGCGCACATCGGCGATTGGGCGTCGCAGGTCACGTCGATCGCGATCGTCCGCCTGGATGCTGCGGGCCGCGTGCGTTCGTGGAACCCGGGCGCCGAGCGTATTAAGGGGTACACCGCGCGGGAGATCATCGGATCCGCCTTTGCGCGGTTCTACCGCCCGCAGGAGCGGGAGCGGCACCTGCCGGCGCAGCTGCTCGAGCGCGCGGCGCGAGTGGGGTCGGCCGAGGACACGGGCTGGCGCGTGCGCGCGGACGGGTCGCTGTTCTGGGCGCGTGAGGTGATCACGGCGCTGCGCGCCGAGGACTCCACCCTCACCGGGTACGTCACGCTCACCCGCGACCTCACCGCTGAGAAGCGCGCGGAGGACGAGCGGGAGGCTTTCCTGCGCGCCTTCGCGCACGACCACCTCTCCCCGGTCACGGCGCTGCGCGGCTACATCGACCTGCTGGAAGAGGCCGCGCCGGAGCATCACGCGCTCATCGAGCGCATCTCCACGGTGAGCGACCACCTCGTGTCGATGATGTCGGAGCTGACCGGACACGTCTCGGGCACGCCCGCCGCCGAGTGCGAGAGCGTCGCGCTGGGCACGCTCGTGCGCGAGGCCTCGGCGCTCGTGCTGTCGGACGGGGAGTTCCACCGCCTGCGCATCGCCGGCGACCGGCGGCTTCGCGTCATGACGCACGCGGCGATGCTGCGACGGGCGGTGGCGAACGTGATCGACAACGCGGCGAAGTACAGCTCCGACGACATCGGCGTCACGATCTCCGAGCACGACGGCGAGGCGGAGATCGCGGTGACCGACACCGGCCGGGGGATCGCGCCGGAGGATGTGGCGAGCATCTTCTCGCCGTTCCAGCGGGGGCGCCTCGCCGACGCCGACGACGGCGGTTCGGGCCTGGGCCTGGCGAGCGTCCGTGAGATCGTCGAGCGCCTGGGCGGTCGCGTCGACTTGACCTCCGCCCTCGACGCCGGCACGACGGTCACCCTCACCCTCCCCCTCAGCCTCTGAGCTGGGCTCGCTCAGGACGACAGCGTCGTCCGGGACTGCTCGATCTGCGTGCGCCACCAGGGGGTCTCGACGAAGCCGCGCTTGAGGAAGAGCAGCTCCATGTTGGCCGTCCACCCCTGCACGCCGTCCAGGTGCGCGAGCGAGTCGGTGACGAACCCGTACAGCTCGTCCACCGACGTCGTGATGACCTCGCACAGCAGGGCGTTCTCGTCCAGCAGCGCAGCGAGGTACCGGACGAAGGGGTACTTCGCCAGCTCCCGGGCCACCGCATCCATGCGCGAGGGCTCGACGGTCACGGTGAGGAACGTCTCGGACTCCATGCCCAGCGCCGCCGACGGCACGAGGGTCAGGATGTCCACGCACCGGTTCGAGCGGAGGCGATCGAACCGGCGGCGCACGCTGGATTCGTTCAGGCCGAGCTTCTCCCCCACGCTCTGGAACGACTCCCGCCCGTCTTCGCGGAGGATCGCGAGGATCTCCCGGTCCACGTCGTCGAGGTGCTCGGGCGTGCATCCCTCCGCGGGGAGCTCCTCGCCGTCCCCCTCGGTGGGCGGGATCTCCAGCAGCCCGCCGAACAGCTGGCGGCCCCAGTCGTAGCTGACCTTGTAGACGTGCATGATGAGGTCGCTGCGCCAGCGCTGCACGCCCGCGATGGGCTGCAGGTCGACGATCACCTGCGGATAGCGGGTCGCCGCGCCCCGCACGACGAGTTCGGCGATGATGTCGTAGCTGCCCGTCACGATCGTGCAGAACCGCACGAAGGGGTTTCGGACGAGCTCTTCGGCCACCTCCATGTGCGTGCCGGGCTGACAGTTGATGCGCACGAGGAACTGCGAGTGCGCACCGTCGGCCCCGAGCGCCGGCACCGCCACGACGCGCAGCAGCCCGTCGGCCAGAAGCTGCGGGCCGCGGCGCGACACAGTCGAGACGGATGCGCCGATGCGGTCGGCGATCGCCCGCCAGCTGGCGCGGCCGTCGTGCTGGAGCGCGACGACGATGCGCTTGTCGAGATCGGAGAGCTGGTCGAGTGCGCCCGACCCCATCAACGGGGAGAGACCGTCGTGGGGAACACCTCGCGCAGGAAATCGCGCACTGTTGCCGTCCATTCCTCCGCCTGCTCGATCTGAGGAGAGTGCCCCGATTCCTCGAAGATCGCCAGACGGGCGCCGGGGATGAGCTCCACAATGCTCTCACTGCACGATACCGGCGTGATCCAGTCCGTGCGGCCCACGGTCACGAGCGTCGGCACAGAAACCGACGGCAGCTGCGGCTTGAGGTCGTAGTCGGGCAGGTTGACGGAGAAGGCGTAGTTGTGGGCCTCGTACCGGTACGGCGTGGCCTGCACCTTGCGCTCGGTGGCCTCGGGGTCGTAGTGGAAGTCGTACAGCGGGAGGATCTCGCGCCAGCAGTCCATGAGGTCCTCGTCGTCACGGACGCGGCCCTCGTCGATACGGTCGAACTTCTCCATGTCGATCGTCACGCGGTCGCTCGCCAGCGCATTCTCGCGCGCGAGGGCGGCGTGGGAGTTGTCGGGTGCGGTGTCGCGCAGCACGAGCGCGGCCACCCGGTCGGGGTAGCGGATGGCGTACTCCATCGCCATGAAGCCCCCGTACGAGCCGCCCGCCATGATGATCTTCTCCGCGCCGATCCATTCGCGCAGGCCGTCGATGTCGGCCGCCCACTGCTCGTGGCTGAAGGTCCCCGACCCTTCGCTCTCGCCGCTGCCGCGTGCGTCGAAGACGACGACGCGGTACTCGTCGGCGAGCCGGCCGAAGCTCGCCCGCGGTTCGGCCCGGGAACCCAGCCCCGGCGCGCCGTGGTGGGTGATGATGACCGGCGCCCCTTCGGGTCCGAGCACCTCGACGGCGAGCTCGTTGCCGTTGATGCGCACCTGCTGGGCGGTGGTGGTCGGGCGGGCGAATTCGGGGGACACGGTCTCTTCGGCCATGAAGGGTTCCTTTCGAGTTCAGACGGGGATGACGCAGTCGTCGAGCGACCGCGGGAAGGAGGTGAGGGGCTCGGCGCCGCGGTCGGTGACGAGCATGCTGTCGGAGATGCGGTAGCCCGCGTGCCCCGCGATGTAGATCCCGGGCTCGTTGGAGACGATCATCCCGGCCTGAAGCGGCGTCGGGTCGCCGTCCTCCAGCCACGGCGGCTCGTGCATGCCGAGGCCGATGCCGTGACCCTGGCGGTGGCGGAGGTAGTGCCCCAGGCCGGCGTCGCGGATCACGTCCAGGCACGCCTTGTTGCTGTCGGCGCAGCGCACGCCGGGTGCGATCGCCGTTGTTCCGGTCGCCTGCGCGAGCCGGACGGCGTCGTGGTAGCGCCGCTGCTCTGCGGTGGGCTCGCCGAGGACGAACGTGCGCTCCCCCTCCACGAACCGGCCGCCGACGGCGGCACCGAGCGACAGCTGGAAGGTGTCACCGCGGCGGAGCCGGTACGAGGAGGGCAGTCCGTGCGGGATGGCGGAGTTCGCCCCTGAGTAGACGAGGCCGCCGGCCATGAAGGAGATCACGACGACGTCGGTGTGCTCGCGGTACATGCGCCCGAGACCGTCGCGCCCGACGTGCGCGGCGAGTTCGGCCTCGGTGGGCAGCTCCCCGCCGGATGCGACGGCGTCGCGGACGAGCGCGACGCCCGCCGCCAGCATGAGGTCGGTGATGCGCGCGGCCTCGCGGTGCAGCGCGACCTCCTCGGGGAACTTGATGTAGCGCGCACGCGTGATCAGCTCGGTCGGCTCGAACACGCCGTGCAGGAGGGCGCGGGTGAGCATCGCAAGGCGGTGCTGCGTCATGAGGGTCGTGATGCCGATGCGCTCGGGCGCCGTGCCGATGGCCCGCACGAGAGGTGCGAACGGGTTCTCCACGCCGGGGTACTCGGCGAAGTCGACGATCTCGGCGTGCGCGTGCTGCTCCTCGGCGTGCTGACGCTCGAGGGCGGGCAGGAGCAGTACGGCGCGGGATGCGTCCAGGTAGACCGCGACGGGGCGCTCACCGGGGTGGTGGAAGAAGCCCGTCAGATAGGAGACGTCCTCGGGATCGTCGGTGAGGATCGCGGGCAGGCCCGCCGCATCCAGGTGTGCGCGCACGCGCTCCTGGATGCGGTCGTACACCTCGGGCGCGAGCCTCTGGCTGAATGCGGTCAGGGAGTCAGCGTTCATTGCTCCGGGGGTTTCGTGCGTCGTTGTAGGCGATGGACAGCAGTGTGGCGGACAGGACGAGGGCGAGGATCGCGAGCGAGGGGAACAGCGTCAGCCACCACGCGTTGACCATCGCGCCCGACTGCTGCGCCTCGTACAGGACGCGCCCCCACGACCACGTGGTCGGGTCGCCGAGGCCGAGGAACGACAGGCCCGCCGCCGAGAGCACGGCGCGGGATGCGGTGACCACGACCGACACGACGACCACGGGCGTCACGGCCGGCAGCACGTGGCGGCCGAGGATCCACGCGGAGTTGCGGGTCATCAGCCGGGCGGCGTCGATGTAGGGCAGCTGCACGACGGCCAGCGCCTGGGAGCGGACGAGGCGCGTCACCTCGGGCCACGAGAACGCCGCGACGACGAGGATGAGGGTCGAGGTGGAGGGGCCGACGAGGGCGGCGACGAGGATCATCAGCGGCAGCACGGGCAGCGACAGCGTCAGGTCGACCAGCACACTGACGACCGAGTCGATGCGGCGCCAGTATGCGCCGACGACGGCGATGAGCGTTCCGAAGACGATGGCGATGGCGGATGCGGCGACGGCGACGAGCACGGACTGCTGCGTGCCCCAGATCACCTCGGCGTACACGTCGCGGCCCAGCGCGTCGGTGCCGAACCAGTGCGCGGCGCTGGGCGGCTTGAGCACATCGGTGCCGTAGCTGGCCGGGTAGGGCGCCAGCAGCGGCGCGGCGACGGCGATGACGACCAGCAGCAGGAGGATGACCAGCGAGATCATCCCGAGCGGCTGGCGCCGGAAGGCGCGCCACGTCTGGCGGCTGGCCCGCTTCCCGTCGTCGCCGGCGGGGTCGACGATCGGAGCCAGCAGCTCGATCTCGGGCATCGGAGCGGTCATGCGGTCTTCACTCTCGGGTCGAGGAATCCGTAGGCGATGTCGGTGAGGAGGTTCGCCACCACGACGGTCGCCGCCAGCAGCAGGAAGGCGCCCTGCAGGACGGGGAAGTCGAGCTGGGTGACGGCCTCGTAGATGCCGCGGCCGATACCGGGGTAGGCGAAGACGGTCTCGGTGAGCACGGCACCGCCCACGAGGAATCCGAGCTGGAGGCCGATGAGAGTCGTGGCGGGGAGCATGGCGTTGCGCACGGCGTGCTTCCACAGGATCGTGCGACCGGGCACGCCCTTGGCCTTGGCGAGGGTCGTGTAGTCCTCCCCCAGCGCGTCGATGAGCGTCGCGCGCATCGTCAGCACGTAGGAGCCGAGCTGGATGAGCGTGAGGGAGACGACGGGCAGGACGAGGTGCGAGAGCACCGAGCCGTACCACTCCAGTCCGTACACGCCCTCGTCGTAGGCGCCGCCGATGGGGAACCAGCGGAGGTTCAGCCCGAAGACGAACAGCAGCACGATGCCGATGGAGGGCACGAACAGCGACTGGCCGGTGACGCCGAAGACCTGGACGAGCTTGTCGAGGAAGCGGTTCTTGTGGGATGCGGCGATGACCCCGAGGGGGACGCCGATGACGATCGTGAGCACGAGTGCCGAGAGGGTCAGCAGCAGCGTCCAGGGCAGCCGCTGCAGCAGCACGTCGGCCACGGGGATCGACTGGGTGAAGCTCGTGCCGAGGTTTCCCTGGATGAGCTGCCCGAGGTACAGCACGTACTGCACGATCAGTGGCTGATCCAGGCCGTACTGGGTGAGAAGGGCCGCCCGTGTCTCATCGGTCATGTTCGGGCTCGCGATGGCGAGTGCCGGGTCGCCGGGCAGCAGACGCAGCAGGAGGAACGTCACGGTCACTGCGAACAGGATCGTGAACACGCCTCTGCCGAGCCGGCGGAGTGCGAACAGAGCGATGGACATTGCGGGCGGCCCTCCTCGTGCCTGCTACTCGGCGACCTTGGAGGCGCCGGCGATCGACACGGGGTTGACGATGGACAGGAGCTCACTCGGCTTGGAGATGAACCCGGTCCAGTCCGAGCTGTGCGCGACGTACAGGTTCTGCGTGTACATCACGTTGTCGTAGACCTGTTCGTGCACGATGCGAGCCGCCTCGCGCATGATCTCGACCTTCTCGTCCTCGTCGAACGTGGCGGATGCCTCGTCGATCAGGGCGTTGAGCTCCGGGTCGTCCACCAGCGTGTAGTTGATGGCGCCGTCGGGCAGGTACGACAGGGTGAAGTTGGTGACCGGATCGTCCATGATGGCGAAGTTGCCCGCATAGATGTCGTAGTCGGCCTCGTTCGTCTTGGCCAGGTAGGTGTTGCGCTCCATTCCCTGCAGCTCGATCGTGATGCCGGCCTCGGCCGCGCCGTCTTTGACGAGCTGCGCCCACTGGCTGGTCACCGGATCCTGCAGCGAGTAGATGAGGCGGAACGACACCGGGAAGTTCCCGCTGGCGTCGGCGGTGTAGCCGGCCTCCTCCATCAGCTCGCGCGAGAGATCGGGGTCGTACTCGTACTCGGTGATCGAGTCGTCGTAGTAGTTCGACAGCACGGGCATGAGCGGGCTCGAACCGGTCGACACCGCCTGTCCCTGCAGCACGACCGAGCGGATGGCCTCGTAGTCGGCGGCATGGGCGAGGGCCTGACGCACCTCGGTCTTGGCCAGGTCGGGCTGCTGCATGTTGTACGTCATGTGGGCGTACCCCAGGCCCGTCACCTCGACCACCTCGATGCCGTCGGTGTTGCGCAGCTGCTCCACCTGGGCCGGCGGCAGCGCGTTCGCGATGACGTCGACCTCACCGCTCTGCAGCGCGAGGATCTCGGTGTTGACGTCCGGGTACACGCGGTAGACGACCTTGGCCGGGATGGGCGTGCCGCCCTCCACGAGCGGGTAGTCCTCGACCCGCTCCATCGTGTACGACTGGCCGACCTGCACCTTGGTCAGTTCGTACGGCCCGGCGCTGACCCAGCCGCCGTCGGAGCCGTCGTTGGCGAACTCCGCGACCGAGCCGGCCGGCTCGAACACGTGCTGGGGCACGACGTTGCCCCAGAATCCGATCTCCCCGACGATCGAGGAGTCCGGCTGCGTGAGCGTGATCTCCACGCGCGTGTCGGAGACGGCCTCGGCCGACTCGAAGTTGGTCATCTGGCCGTAGTACGTGCCCGAGGGCGCGTCCTGCTTGACCGCGTTCATCGTGTACGCGACGTCCTCGGCCGTCAGCGGCTCTCCGTCGCTCCACGACATGTCGTCACGGATCTCGTAGAACCCCGTCGTGTCGTCGATGTAGCCCCACTCCACCGCCAGCTCCGCGGCCTTGGAGCCGTCGTCGCCGATCGTGAGCAGGTGCGGGTACATGAGGTTCGTGACCCAGTAGTCGCTGCGGCTGTTGCCGATGAGCGGGTTGTAGTTCACGACATCCGTGGTGGTGGCGATCGTGAGCGTGTCGTTGCCGGCCTCGGCCGACCCCGTGCTGGTGGCCTCCGGCGCCTGCGGGGCGCAGGCGCTGAGGGCGAGTGCGGCGGATGCCGCGAAGACGCCGATGGCGGCGAACCTGCTGTGTGATTTCACACCCATACCTCCTCGAGTACCCGCATGGTGTTGCCGCCGACGACGGCGCGGATCTCGTCGTCGGAGTAGCCGTGCGTGACCAGCCAGCCGATGATGTTGCCCATGGCCTCGGCGGGGTTCTCGACACCGTCGACGTAGGGCACCTCCTCGAACTCGACCTGGCCGTGGGCCTGGCCGAGGGAGAGCTGCGAGGAGAACGCGTGGTGCAGGCCCACGTGGTCGCCAAAGAGCGTGTCGGGGCCGAAGCTCACGTGCTCGAGGCCGACGAGGTCGACGCAGTAGGTGAAGTGGTCCATGACCGACTCCAGCGAGTGCTTCGGGTGCTCCGGCGACAGCGTGGTGTGCGGGGCCGCCTCGATGCCGATGACGCCACCACGGCGCGCGCACTCGATGATCGTCTCGTCTGTCTTCATGCGGTTGGTCGGCCACACGGTGCGGGCGCCGGCGTGCGTGATGAAGACCGGCTTGGTCGAGGCCTTGATGACGTCGACGCACGTGCGGTCGCCCGAGTGGGAGATGTCGATCGCGATGCCCAGCTTGTTCATGCGCGCGACGGCCCGCTCGCCGAAGTAGGTCAGTCCGCCGTCGCCGCGCTCCTTCAGGCCGCTGCCGAGGGTGTTGGCCTCGGAGTACGCGATGCCCATCTGGCGCACGCCGAACCCGTACAGCACGTCGAGACGATCGACCTCGTTCTCGATCATCGTGGCCGCCTCGAGGGCGAACACATGGGCGATGCGACCGGTCTCGTGCGCGTAGCGGATGTCCCCCAGCGTCTCGGCCTTGATGACGAAGTCCTGGTGCGCGAGGTCGGCCATGCGTACGCCGAGGTCGAACAGCACGTCCTGGTACTTCCACCCGGCGTCGCTGGAGATGCAGCACGTGCCGTCCATGCCGTTGTCGAAGACGACGGTGAGGCCTGACCGGGCCAGACCCTCGTAGCCCGTGGGTTCGCGGCCCTGGCGGATGTGGTCCTTGAGGTGGTCCATGTTCTCGGGGAAGACCTGCACGTGCTCGTGCAGCGAGATCACCATCTCCTCGCGCAGCAGGCGCTCGGCCCGCTCCGCCTCGGCGGTGGTGAGCTCGAGTCCGGCGTACTCGGGCACGCGGCCGATCTGCTTCGCGTAGTCGAAGACGCGATAGTCGACGCCGGGCTCGAGATAGTCGTAGGCCTTGTAGCCGGTGTAGCGCTCAGCAGGTTCGAGCACGTTTCCTCCTCTATGAAGACAGCGCACCACCGATTGCCCGTGGGGGACCGAAGGTCGGGGTGTCGAGAGTGACTCTCGCGCCATTCCGGCGTAGATGTCAAGCGTGATGAGCGATTTCGGCACAGAATTTTTGAGGACGAAACATTTCCGAAGCATTTTGCGGTAAGACTGGACTCGTGCAGACGAACGATGACACCGCCCCCGCCGCGCTCCGCGTGCGGGGACTGACGATCGGCTTCCGGTCGGAGGGCACGATCGTGCCCGCCGTGGAGGGCATCGACCTCGACGTGCGCCCCGGCGAGCTGGTGGCTCTGCTGGGCGAGTCCGGCTCGGGCAAGACGGTCACGGCGCGCGCCATCATGGGCATCCAGGATTCCGCGGCGGTCGTCTCCGCCGACGAGGTGCGCCTGGGCGACACCGACCTGCTGTCGCTGGACGACGAGCAGTTCCGCCGCATCCGGGGCGATCGCATGAGCATGGTGCTGCAGGACGCCCTGTCGGCCCTGAACCCCGTGCTCACCATCGGCGACCAGCTCGGCGAAGTGATCCGCGTGCACCGGAAGATGCCGCGCAAGCGGGTGCGCGCCCGCTGCATCGAGCTGCTCGAGCTCGTCGGCATCGCCTCCCCCGAGACCCGCGTCGACGACTATCCCCATCAGTTCTCCGGCGGGATGCGGCAGCGCATCCTCATCGCGATGGCCATCGCCCTCGAACCCGACGTGCTGATCGCCGACGAGCCCACGACGGCGCTGGATGTCACGGTGCAGGCCCAGATCCTGCGCCTGCTGCACGACCTCCGCCGGCGCCTGGGCATGGCGGTCCTGCTCATCACGCATGACATCGGCGTCGTCACCGAGGTCGCCGACCGCGTCGTCGTGATGCGCCACGGCGCCGTCGTGGAGGCCGGTGACGCCGACCGCGTGTTCACCGCGCCGGAGATGCCGTACACTCGCGAACTGCTCGCGTCCGCTCCGCATCCGGCTCCCGCGCGGGTGCTCGACCCGATCGAGAAGGAGGATCGCGTCCTCGAGGTCGTCGGCGTCCGCCGCACTTTCCGCACGGGGCCCGCGTTCGCGCGGCGCTCGGTGCACGCCGTCGACGGCGTCGACCTGGTGCTGCGCCACGGAGAGACCCTCGGCATCGTGGGCGAGTCGGGCAGCGGCAAATCGACGCTCGCGCGCATGATCGTCGGGCTGGAGAGCATCGACGAAGGCACGGTGCGCTACCGCGGAACCGACATCACACGGCGGACGCGTGGGCGGCGCCCGCCCTCGCAGGCGGGCATCCAGATGGTGTTCCAGGATCCCTACGCCTCACTGGACCCTCGCATGCGCGTGCGCGAGGTCATCGCCGAGCCCCTCGCCGTCACGCGCACCGGTTCGGCGGGAGACCGTCGCGACCGTGTCGCGGAGCTGCTGGAACTCGTCGGGATGCGGGCGGATGCGATGTACCGCTTCCCGCACCAGTTCTCCGGCGGTCAGCGCCAGCGCATCGGGATCGCCCGTTCGCTCATGCGCGATCCCGACGTGCTGGTGTGCGACGAGCCGGTCTCCGCCCTCGACGTCACCATCCAGGCCCAGGTGGTCGATCTGCTGGTCGAGCTCCAGGACCGCCTGGGCGTCAGCATCCTGTTCATCTCCCACGACCTCTCGGTCGTGCGCAACCTCGCCCACCGCGTGCTCGTGATGTACCACGGCGAGTGCGTGGAGACCGGGGATGTGGAGCAGATCTTCGACCGCCCGCAGCACGACTACACGCGGCGCCTGCTGGACTCGATCCCCCCGCTCACGCGCGCCGAGCGCGGCCGCCTCGTCGGCGCGGCGGCCTGATCCGGGCTCGAAGCGCCGGCACGGAAACGTCGCAGTAACCGACACGACGTAGCCTGGCCGGATGCTCCGTTCCGCCCGCGATCCGCGCCGACTGCTGCTGGCGCTGCTCGTGGCATACGTCGTCACCCTCGCGCTCATCGCGTTCTGGCCGACGCACGTCGACCGCGACGCGGGCCCGTTCCTGGATGCCATCGAGCGGATCTTCCCGTGGGCGACCTACCGGCGCATCGAATTCTCCGCGAACGTCGCCCTGTTCGTCCCGTTCGGGATGCTGCTGACCCTCCTGATGCGATCGTGGCCGCTCGCGCTGTGCTCGGGTGTCGCCGCATCCCTGGCGATCGAGTTCGTGCAGGAGATCGCCCTCCCCGGCCGCACGGCGAGCGCGCTCGACCTGCTCGCCAACGCGGTGGGCACGGGCGCGGGCATCGCCATCGCGCTCCTCATCGCCCGCGTCGCCGCATCGCGCCGGCGCCCCGCCTCGGCCTAGAGCGGGAAGGCCTAGAGCTGGAAGAGGGCGAGGCCCTTGCGCGTCTGCAGTGCGCGCAGGCCGTCGTCCTCGCCGTCGCCCGCGGGGTCCCACCGGCCCGAGCCGACGCCCACGACACCGACGGTGTACTGCCGCGGGTCGTCCACCTCGCCGTCGATGCCGCAGCCGCGCACGAGGGCCCCACCGGTGTAGCGGACGTTCTGGTTGTACGGGTCGCTCGACTCCGGATAGAACGGCCCGCTGGTCTGGAAGCATCCGACCAGGTCGTCATCGGCGAGCTCGCGGGTCTCGCCGGTCGCGGTGTCCAGCACGTGCGGAACGCCTCCGTCGGTGTAGGCGAGCACACCCGGGGGCGCGACGAATCCACCGTCCTGCTTCCTGTTCCCGACGCCGCCGAGCTCGCCGGTGATCTCCCACTCGGTCTCCCCGGTGCGCGGGTCGATCCGCGTCAAGGCGCCGCCGGCCAGGTCGAGGTCGAGCTGGGTCGTGCTGTCGGGACGGGGCCGGTAGGCGGCATCCCCGGAGCAGAACAGGTCTTCGTGGCACGGGGCCAGGCCCTCGCGGGTCCAGAGCACCTCGCCGGTGTCGTAGTCGAATCCGACCGCGACATAGTCGTGTGCGGAGAACCCGCCCTCCTCCTGCGCCGGCCTCGGGACGGCCGTCACGACGATCGTGGGCCCCTCGTCGAAGTACAGGTACCCGGCGGGCACGTTGTCGAGCGTGGCGCCCTCGCCCCACAGCTGTGAAACCGGATGCGCCCACTGCTGTCCGTCGTCGCCCACGCGCACGATGCTCTGCGCGCCGGCGTCGTCGACCGCGAGGTACACCTCGCGTCCGAAGGAGCGCCCGATCACGCCGACATCGGTGGCCGGCAGGCCGATGCCGCGGCCTGAGGTCACGGTGCCGTCGAGGGCGAGCTGCGTGCGCACCCACGACTGGCGTGCCTCGTCCCACACCAGGTAGCACGCGCCCCCGGTGGCGCACGAGCCCGGGCTGCCCACCCACTGCGGCGGACCCTCGAGGACGACGCGACCGTCGTCGGGGTCGACGAAGCGGACGGTGTGCGCGTATCGCTGGTCGGGCTGCAGCGCCGGCACGCTCACGCTGATGAGCAGCGGATCGCCCTCCGGCGTCGCCGTCCGCATCACGGTCAGAGGGCTGCCGGATTCGATGCTGCCGGGGCTCGACGGCAGCGACCACACCCGTTCGCCGGTCTCGACCGAGTAGCCGCTGAGCGCGAACGGCGTCTCGGGGGTCTGCTCGTAGGTGACGACGACGTCGCCGACGATGATGGGCGCTGAGGCGAAGCCCGTCGTCGGAGCGACCCAGAGCGGCTCGAGCGGCGTGGACAGAGAGTCCAGTGCCGTCTCCGCCGGTGTCTTCTCGGGCGCCGGCTCACCGCTTCCCACAGCGCACGACGCCAGCAGAGCGGCGGATGCGGCGGCTGCCAGGCCCGCCGTCACGAATCGTCGAACAGGTCGTCCCTTCACGCGGCACCTTCCCCCGAATACAGCCGTGAACTGTTCAGAACATATCCAGCGGGAGATTCCGCCCACGGAGGGGTTGCGCGCAGGAGGTGATGTGCGCAAAAGGGACGGCGCGCCACCGGCCAGGGGGTCAGCTGAGGGAAGGCCCGGACGATCCGCCGAGGAGCGTCCCCACGGTGGCGAGCGCGACCCACATGCCGTTGTAGACGACGTGCATGAGCACCGCGGCCCAGATGCGCCCGGTCAGCAGCACGAGGAGGCTCGCGACGATCCCGACCAGTGCGAGCGACAGCGCCTGATCCCACGCCGCCGGCACCAGCAGCGCGTGCGCGGCGACGAACAGGCCGGTGGAGACGAGGGTCGCGGCGAATCCGGCGACGCCGCGTCCGGCCAGCCGGCGCACCGCGGTGTAGGCGGCGACCAGGATGAGCCCGCGGAAGAAGAACTCCTCCAGCACGGGGCCCACGACGGTCGCGGCGACGAGTTCGTCGAAGATCCACCCCGACGGGAGTGCGCCGCCCGCGGTCGGGTACGACGGCCACGCGCCGGTGCCGCCGGCGGCCATGTCGAGCCACCCCTGCACGATGCGGAGGAGGATGCCGAGGGCCAGGCCGTAGAGCAGGTCGAGCGGGCGGAAGCGCAGCAGCGCGCGCGGCACCGACCGGCGGAAGGCCAGCAGCACGGGCACGGCGAACGCGACCCACAGGGCCAGCAGCGACAGGGTCGATCCGAGCGGCTGCGGCAGGAATTCGTTGAGCGCCGCCCCGGCGACGAGCCCCGCGCCGAGGGAGAGCACGGCCCACCCGAGCAGTTCCCAGCCCCAGTGGTGCACCGAGGTGCCGCCCTCGATCCACGTGCGGCGGCGGCGCGGCGACCGGGGCCGACGGCGCCGCTCGGCGGGAGCGGCGGAGGCGTCGTCCGCCTCGGCCTCCACGTCGGGCAGGAGGATGTCGCGGGGCGCGGCGTCGGTAGACTCGGTCATCGACGCCCACGTTACCGGCGGGCCGTCGACGCCGCCGACACTGAGGACGGGATGCTCGACCTTGACCTGAGCGGTTTGTTCGCTCCACGAGGCGATCGGCCGTCGTCGCCGACGATCGAGATCCTCACCGTGTGCACCGGCAACATCTGCCGCTCGCCGCTGGCCGAACAGGTGCTCCGCACGCGCCTGCGCCCCCTCGACGTCACCGTCGCCAGCGCCGGCACCCACGCGATGATCGATTCGCCGATGCCCCCCGAGGCGGCGCGGATGGCCGCATCCCTCGGCGTCGCCCCCGACGACAGCGCCGCCCACCGCGGCCGGTGGCTCAGCGAGCGCGAGCTCGTCTCCCCCGACCTCGTGCTCGCGATGACCCGCGAGCACCGCCGCGACATCGTCGAGCTGGCGCCGGCCAGGGTGCGGTCGACGTTTACGGTGCGCGAGTTCGAGCGCCTCGCGACGGGGCTCCCCGACGCCGAACTGCGGCAGGCGGCGGATGCGGCGGGCACCGACCCGCACGTACGCGTCCGCGCCGCCCTGTCCCTGCTGACCTCGCGTCGTGGCGAGGCGGCGCCGGCCGCGGCGAGCGACGACGACGTGATCGACCCGTATCGCCGCTCGTGGGAGACGTACCAGCGCTCCACGGCGCAGCTGCTGCCCGGACTCGCCGAGGTCGTGCGGGTGCTCCAGGTCCTCCTGGGCTGACGGAAACAGCCCGGTCAGCCCGCTCCCGCGCCGCGACGGGACGGTACCACGACCTGTGGCAGGATGATCGCGTACAGCCGCGACCCCGAGAGGCCTCATGGAGCTCAGCGACTACATCCGCATCCTCCGCAAGAATTGGCTCGTCATCGTCGCGACGACGCTCATCGGCATTGCGACGGCTGCGGGTTACTCACTCACCCGCACGCCGATGTATGAGGCATCCAGCCGGGTCTTCGTGTCGACGCAGGCCGGTGGCACGGTGCAGGAGCTTCAGCAGGGCGGCAGCTTCGCGCTGCAGCGCGTGGGCACCTACGTGCAGCTGGCCGAGAGCCCGCTCGTGCTGAACCCCGTGATCGCCGAGCTCGACCTCGGCGGAACAGCCGACAGCCTCGCCGCGCAGGTCTCCGCGTCGAGCCCGCTGAACTCCTTCCTCATCGACATCTCGGTCGAAGACGCCGATCCGGTGCTGGCGGCCAACCTGGCCAACGCGATCGCCGCGAGTCTCACCACCGCTGTGGAGAGCATCGAGATGCGCGACGAGCAGACGGCCAGCCCCGTCCAGCTCAGTCGGGTGAAGGATGCGCTCCCCCAGGCCAACCCGGTGAGCCCCAACGTCCCCTTGAATCTCGCCCTCGGCGCCCTCGTGGGTCTTGCCGCCGGTCTCGGCATCGCGGTGCTGCGTGCCGTGCTCGACATCAAGGTGCGCAACGCCCGCGACGTCGAGGCGCTCACCGATCGCCCCCTCATCGGGGCGATCCCCTTCGATCCGAAGGCCCGCGAGCGTCCGCTCATCCTCGAGGCCGACCCGCACAACAGCCGCTCCGAGGCGTTCCGCACCTTGCGCACGAACCTGCAGTTCCTCGAGATGGACGGCGGGCACAGCTTCGTCGTCACCTCGAGCCTGCCGAGCGAAGGCAAGTCCACGACGACGATCAACCTCGCCCTCGCCCTCGCCGACGCCGGCAAGCGCGTCGCGCTGCTCGACTGCGATCTGCGCAAGCCCAAGGTGTCGGAGTACCTCAACATCGAAGGTGGCGCGGGACTCACCGACGTGCTCATCGGGCGCGCCCGCGTGGCCGATGTGATGTTCCCGTGGGGCAAGCGCCCGCTGTACGTGCTGCCCTCCGGCAAGATTCCGCCGAACCCGAGCGAGCTGCTCGGGTCGAAGCAGATGGGTCAGCTCCTCGATGCCCTGTCCAAGGAGTTCGACGTCGTCCTGTGTGACGCGCCGCCGCTCCTTCCGGTGACGGATGCTGCGATCCTCTCGCGCTCGACTTCCGGCTCGATCGTCATCGTCGCCGCGGGCCGCACCACGACCCATCAGCTGAACGGCGCCCTCGACGCGCTGGAGACGGTGGGCGGCAAGGTCGCCGGCCTCGTCCTGACGATGGTGCCCACGCGCGGCCCTGACGCCTATGGCTACGGGTACGGCTACGGCGGATACGGCACCTACACCACGTCACAGTCGGCGACGCCCCCACCGGCGCCCGCGCCGGCCCCGCCCAGGGCCCGCCGCAGTCGGCGCTCCGCCGAGCCCGCACGCCAGATGACCCGCGAACCTGAAGAATCCAACCTGCTGCCCTGACCCTGGAGTGTGATGGCTCGTCGTCCACCGGGCGTCCGCACCTCCGCGCGCTGGCTCGCGGGGGTGGCGGTGGCTGTCGCGGCCGTCGCCGCGATCGTCCTGGCCGTGATGGCGCTGCAGCACGGCACATCCCGGCCCGCCGCGACAGACCCCGACCCGGTTCCGTCCTTCACATTCGGACCGCCGGCGACCCCCGCGGCCACCCCCACGCCGACGACACCAACCGCCCCCGTGGCGGTCACGTCTTATCCCCGCTCCGACGAGCGCTTCCTCTCCGTCGGCTCCGGCGGAATGTGGCGCGGAGTCGCCGGTGAATGCGGCGTCACCGCCCCGCTGATCGAGCGTTCGACCGACGGCGGCCAGACGTGGACCGACGTCACCCCGCTCTACCGCGGCATCGGCCAGCTCGTCTCCCTCGACGCCTTCGCCGGCACCGAGGCCGAGGCCATCGCCCGTATGGGCGACGCATGCGAGACCGAGGCGCTCCGCACCTTCACGCAGGGCCGGTTCTGGGAGCCCTACCCCGAGGTGCTCGCCGCGTCGCGCTACCCCGACCCTGCAGCCCCCGCGTCCCTCCTCACGCCCCAGGGCCCCGTGGAGACGCCCTGCGCCGACCCGCGCAGCGCCCGGGCCTCCGGCGCCACCGTCGCGCTCGTGTGCGAGGGCACGGCCTTCGTACTCGGCTCCGACGGCCAGTGGGCGCCGCTCCCGGCGACGGATGCGGCGGCGGTGGCGATCTCCGCTGACGCCGTCCTCGTCGCGACCCGCGAAGACGGCTGCGAAGGCCTGCAGATCACGCGCCTGTCGGGCGACGTGTTCGCGGATGCCACCTCCCTCGGGTGCGCCCCCGTCGACCCCGCCGCTCCCGTCGCCCTCGCCTCCTCCGGCGACGCCACCCTCGTCTGGTCCGGCGACTCCCTCACGCGCCTCCCCTGACTCCGCGCGTCTCGGCGTCGATAGCCCCTTCCGGTAGCTGACCTTGTCGAAGCGTCCGGGTTCGTCCGACCGCACATCGCCGGCCGCGGCGACACCCTATGCTCAGGCACACCGCGGTCCACGCCCCGCGCCGCACCCGAAGCGGCGACACGCCGAGATGGCCCAACTGACCGCCCCAATTTCACCCCTTCTGCCGCCTGGCGAGAAGGGATCGTTTGTCCCCCATTTGTCCCCCATTCCGAAATTCGAGCGACACAATCCGGTGCTAGCTTGAAATTGGGAATCAAGGTCCGTTGGGGTGCCAAGCGACGGAAGGAACTATCCACTGTGACGTCTGACCTGACGGTCGGCGCGACATCGACGTCGCAGACCACCAAGTCCAACTCGCGCCCGACCGCAGAACGAATGCCGTCAACGTACCCGGCAAAGACGTCGTCCAGTGGTCAAGCTCGCGAGGGAGTACGACCCATCCCGTCAAAGTGGCGGCACACCTATGCGCGACGGCTCCTCCTCACAGACTTTCTCGTGCTCGTATGGGTCGTCTACGGCGCTCAGATCGCTTGGTTCGGTATGGGCAACGCCACGGTCGCAATGGCGAACGACGCCAGAATCACCGACCTGTCGTACTGGGCCTTCTCGGCGATCCTGATCGTTGTCTGGATGTGGGCGCTCTCCCTCGTCGACTCACGGAACGAGCGAGTCATCGGCACGGGCTCCCAGGAGTACATCCGAGTGGCAGACGCGAGCTTTCGCCTATTCGGACTGATTGCCATATTCGCATTCCTCACCCAGATCGACCTCGCTCGTGGGTACCTGCTGATCAGTCTGCCGCTCGGCATCGCGACGCTTGTGCTGGGGCGGTGGGTATGGCGTCAATGGCTCATCATGAAGCGTCAGCGGGGAGAGTTCTCCGCGAAAGTGCTGCTCGTTGGATCCCTCGCTTCAGTCACCCAAATTGCGCGCGAACTTCAACGCAACCCGAGCGCGGGTTACCTGGTCGTCGGCGCGTGCGTTCCCTCCGGAAAGGTCGCGGACACCATCCCTGGGTCGACGATCCCGGTGATGGGATCCGTAGATGCCGTCGAACGCGCGATCGCGGCGACGGGAGCCGACACTGTGGCGGTGACAAGCACGGACGAACTTCCCCCCGATAAGGTCAAGGAGATCTCGTGGAGCTTGGAGGCCGGCCGCCAGCACTTAGTGCTCGCTCCGAGCATCACTGATATCGCCGGGCCTCGCCTGCACACACGCCCCGTGGCAGGGCTGCCACTTATTCACGTCGAGACGCCCCGCTTCAGCAAGGGCCAGCTCTTCCTGAAGCGGGCGGTCGACGTGGTCGCGAGTGTGCTGGGCGTCATCGTGCTCAGCCCGCTGCTCGTCGTCCTCGCCGTAACTGTCAAGCTGACGAGCCAGGGACCCGTCCTCTTTCGTCAAACCCGCATCGGACTGCGCGGCCAAGACTTCACAATGCTGAAATTCCGCTCGATGGTCCCGAACGCCGAGGAGTTGCTTGAGCAACTCGCGGACGGGAAGCGCGACGCTGGCAATGAAGTCATGTTCAAGATGAAAAACGACCCGCGAATCACCCCGGTTGGTCGAGTCATGCGTAAGTTCAGCCTCGACGAACTGCCACAACTGTTCAACGTGATTGGCGGCTCGATGTCGCTCGTGGGGCCGAGGCCGCCCCTCCCGAAAGAGGTAGCGCAGTATGCCGACCATGTCCATCGCCGGTTTCTCGCGAAGCCCGGAATCACTGGACTGTGGCAAGTTAGCGGGCGCTCGTCGCTCTCCTGGGAGGATTCGGTTCGCTTGGACCTGTCCTACGTTGAGAACTGGTCCTTGATGGGAGACGTCGTTATCCTCCTGAAAACCGGTCGGGCCGCACTACTTCCCGGAGAAACAGCCCATTGAGCGCGCCACACCCGTCTGGGCCCCATTCGCCAACTCGCGTTCTTCACGTAGTCGAAAGTTTCGGAGGAGGCGTAGGTTCCGCGTTACTCGATTACGTGGCCGCAACGCCTGAGTTCGAACATCACCTTCTGTACGCCGAGCGTGCCGACGCGCCGATTGTGGCGGCCGACTTAAGTCGCTTCACCACAGCTACAGCCCTGCCCCCAGGCCACGGAAGGCGTGCCCGCGCTACGCGCTCCCACCTGCGAAGGAAGCGGTTCGACATCGTGCATGCACATTCGAGCTTTGGTGGGCTTTACGCGCGAGTAGCCGCCCGCAGGGCGCGCACGCTTATCGTGTATACGCCCCATTGCTACGCATTTGAGCGCAAGGATATCGGCGCACTGCAAAGGTTAGCTTTTCGCCTGACGGAGTTCTTCTTAGCGTTCAACACCTCCGTTTTTGCTGCTTGCTCACCGCGAGAAGCGCAGCTTTCTCGGTGGACACCAGGGACTCGAGTTGTGTTTGTCCCCAACGTCGCCCCTCGCGCGAAGGCCGTCGACGTGCGTCCGAACGGCACCCCTCCGCTGAGGGTGGTGGGCGCTGGACGCGCGGCCCGACAAAAGGACCCGGAATTCTTCCTTGCATGCATTCGAGAAGCGAGGCGGCAGGGTGTCGAGGTCGACGCAACATGGGTGGGAGGCGATAGCACATTACAATCAACGGCGGAAGCAGACGGCGTGACCGTGACGGGTTGGTTGCCTCGCGAGGAGGCCTTGCGCCACGTGCGGACCGCAGATATCTACCTGCACACGGCAGCCTGGGAGGGCTTCCCCGTCGCGGTGTTGGAGGCTGTGGCGCTGGGAGTTCCTACGGTCGTTCGCCGCATTCCGGCCTTCGAGTCTTTAGACCTGCCGCAGTTCACAAGCGCAACAGAATTCGCGGACGTGGCAGGAGAGGCGCAGGATCCGCGCCTTCGAAGGATCCTTCTTTCACGGGCAGAGGTCGCGCTATCCGACTACACCCCTGAAACTCAACGCCTTGCACTTCTATCCGCATATCACTCTGGAATCACTAAATGAGCAGCCAGCCCCACGTCCTCGTGTCCGCGCGAGTTCTCGACCGCCAAGTCGGAGGCAACACGCGCTACGCGCGTAGCGTCTATGAGCGCATCGCAGACTTCGGTATCCGTTACACGCTCGCGCGTCCTCCGAGGTTTTCGGATTCCGGCCGATTCCGAAGCGTCGCCTACGCTGGACTAGAAGGAGTGGTGTGGCCTATCTCTCCCCCCGCGGAGGCAACCGTTGCGCATTTCCCTGCCGACACTGGGGCGGTCCTCCGAGGCCGGCTCCCGATAGTCGGAACCATCCATGGTCTGGCAACATTGCACCTTGGCGGCGTGCGGAATTCAGCCGCTGATCGGTTGTGGCGTGAGCGAGTCCGCAGGCTCGCGAAAGTGAGCGACAAGATAATCACCGTCTCGCACTCTTCCGCAGACGACATTGCGTTCTTTGAACCAACGACTGCGGGTCGAATCAGCGTCATTCACCATGGCATCGATCACGACAAGTTCCATCCACGCCCCGCCGGAGACCCGGCCAGCCTTCGTCGTCGGCTCGGCTTACCGGAGCGGTATTTTCTCTACGTCGGCAATCTCGACCCGCGCAAGAACCTACTGGCGCTGACGGATGCTTCGCAGACCGTGTTCAAGGAAACAGGAGTTCCGCTCGTTGTTGCGGGGGCGCCAGCCTGGGGAAGCCGCGACATCATGCAGGCAGTCCGCGGAACGAGGGGCGTCCAGTATCTCGGGCGGGTATCCGAGGCTGATCTCCTTCCACTGATGCAGGGGGCGACCGCGTTTTGCTTCCCCTCTTCCTATGAAGGGTTCGGATTCCCGGTACTCGAGGCTATGGCAAGCGGAACGCCGGTGATATGTAGCGGTCGCGGCTCTCTCAGCGAGGTTGCCGGCGATGCAGCGCGGATCCTCAACGGTATCGACGCCACCTCGATAGCGGAGGCGATGATCGAGCTCGCGCAGGATGAGAAGGCACGTTCAGAGCTCCGCGCGCGCGGGATCGTTAATGCCGAACGGTTTGACTGGCAGCTTTCAGCGAGGGCGCACGCCGATGTATTCAGGCAGGTAAGCCGATGAGAGTGGTTCTCCTGCACGCGTACAGCAGCACTAACTCCGGCGACGGGTTGCTGGTCGAAGAAGCGGTCAAGCTGGTCCGGAGCGTGGACCCGTCGAGTACCGTCACGATCTTGGCTCTCGACCCCGACAGCTTCGCGGACGGGCCGCGACGCACGCACGTCAACCCATTCACCTTGAAGCGTGAGACCCTGCGAAGCCTTGACCTGGCTTCACGCTCGATAGCCAGCGTTCTCCGCGGTGGGCGCCTTCCCAAGGCCGCGCGTCTCCTGATCTCGAACGCAGATCTCGTGGTGGGCGTGGGGGTGGTTATCTCCGCGGCGGCAACCCGGTCGAGGCTTTGAAGATGATGTTGGTTCACTACCCGCAACTTGAGGCTGGCGCACTCAACGGCGCGACCGTGTACCTCTCTCAGAGCGCGGGACCATTCCGATACGCACCGACTCGCATGATCGATCGACGGCTCGGGAAAGCTCGCGCCTACCTCGCGCGCGACGACCGCACGGCCGATCTCCTTCGCCGCAAGGTGAATGTAAAACGACTCCCAGACACAGCGCTCCTGGCGCTCACCACCGACACGACTCAGACTGTTCCGGCTACCCCGCCGGACGCTCTGAACATCGGAGTCGTCGCACGGCAGCTTTCTAGCTCTCGGACGCGGCAAAAACGATACACGGAGAACGTCCGTGAACTCGTCCGGGTTACTGACGGCGAATTGCTCGTCCAAGCGTCCGCGCGTGGAAATGACGATGCATCGTTCTACCATCACTTCCTCGGCGGCGCCGCCAGCCGCTCGCTCGTGGAGGGTACCCTTCCTGGGCCGTCTCGAGTATCCGTAGTGGTCTCGGTCAGGTTGCACGGCGCCATCCAGAGCATTCGAAATGGCGTTCCTGCCGTCCATCTGAGCTACGAAAGGAAAGGTTGGGGGGCGTACGAAGATCTGGGACTGACTCCGTTCGTCCACAACGCCTTTGATTTTGACGTTCAGCATGTGGCACGGCAACTGGAAGAGATCGCGTCCGATCCCACGGAGTACTGGTCACGGATCCGCAGATCGCTCACACGCTTGACCACTGCGCGCAACGAGATCATTTCGACCCTCGGGGCGGCCAGCACATGATCGCAGACCTGACCGTGGTCATCCCGGCATACAACGCGGAGTCGACCATACGAGAAGCCATCAGTTCAGCGCAGCTGGCAGGCGCAGCAAGAGTGATAGTAGTAGACGACGGTTCCACAGACGCGACGGCAAATCTTGCTGCCGCGTGCGGTGCTGAAGTTCACACCCAAGAAAACTCAGGAGCATACGTAGCACGCGCTACCGGATCTAGCCTGTTGGAGAGCGGTTACGTGATCTTCCTCGATGCGGACGATCTGTTGATTCCGGAAGGAGTGAAGAACTCCGTCCTGGCCCTCGACGAAGCTCCCGCAGTCGCTGTCGCGGCAGGCGTTGTTGTCGGCTTCAGCCGCTCATCGACAAGGAAGACGAAGTTTCCCATCCGATACTCTCCTGTCAACACCCACTCCCTGTTGACTGAGGGGTACGGGCCCTGGCCACCCTGCAATGCCGTAGTCCGTGTAAGCGCGCTTCGAAAGGCCGAACAGGCTGCGCCCGAACCACTACGACCCCGTTATGGGGACGACTATGAGTTGCTCCTTCGCCTCTCCCGCGAGGGTTACATCTCCGTCCGCGACGAAGCCACCTCTCTTTACTGCATGGATGGTGGGAAGTCGGTGAAATCGGCTGAGTCGGCAATCCGTTCAAAGGAACTGATTCGCGCTCACTATAGCAATGCCTATGGCATAGCTATTCGCCCAATGACGGAGAGGGAAATTCTGCAGTCAACTCAAGCTCGAATTGCCCGCGCGGCGCTTTCCGCGAGCAGACCGGTCGCCCTCATCGGCGCCGCGTGGCGCTGGATCTGGTCCGACCCACGTGCAGCCGCCGCTCGAGTCGGTAAGCATTTTCGAGGTCTGAGGAGTCGAAGTGAGCGATAAGAGGGATGTATTCGTTTGGTGCACCGGCCAACTAGACAACATCGGCGATTCCTTGTTGCGAAGGCCCTACCTTGCCACTCTGCGTCGCTTTGGCGATATGCATGTGTGGGTGAAGAACGCGGACGAGGGCTTCCTGTCCGGGCTCGGGTTGGTCGCCGGCGATCGTGTGCAACCGTCCTACTCCTCCTGGTACCGACGAGCCTGGATTACGTCCATTCGAGGACGGATCGTGCTCGCCCTGAACGCGGGCGAGGTTCCGGTCTCCCGTCGGGGGGCACTGCGAATGGCGTCGCTATTGCCGCTCGCACTAGCGACGCGTGCGCGGGGCGGCGCGGTGCTTTGGCTTGGCGTGGGCGTGCCTAAGCACCGCGGGCCACTGGCTGCGCCATACCGCTTAATGTCCCACCTCGCCACAGCGGTGTGGGCAAGAGACGGGGTGACAGCAGCGATGCTGCCTGGGTCTGTGATCGTGCCAGATTGGGCCTTCAGCCTTGCCACGGAAGACGCGAAGATGACGCCTCGTAGTTATCTCGGGGTTATGCTCCGCGGTGATCGAGCTGAGCCCGAGCCCGCATGGTTCGATTGGGTGGCCGCGCAGGCGCGTGAACTTGGCCTCGAGTTGGCGTTCGCGTCCCAGGTCACACGGGATAACGCTCGCGCGGAGGAGCTCGCCACTCGGTTCGGGGTTCGTTCAGTGCTATTTGCGGATAATGAACATCGCGCCCACGAGGAGTCGATCCGTGGCTTCTATCGTCAATGCGCGTTCCTAATCAGCGACCGTTTGCACGGGCTTGTAGTGGCGGCGACCGAGGGCGCGATCCCAATCGGATGGGTTCCCACATCAAGGGGAAAGATTGGCCGCCACTTCCTGGCGGCTGGAATGCCGTGGGTCGGCCAGCACGAGGGCGAAGGGCCGCAAGAATACCCGAATATGACGGCGCTCGATGTGGATGTCGATGCAGCCATCCGGCACGCTCGTGCATCCGTACTTACGGCAACCGAGCGTGTCGCTCCGGCATGAGCGATACAGCAACTGACGACTCCTTCAGTTCGCGCGGAGCAAGGGGAGCGTCGCTCGTAACGGCTGGGCAGTTGGCCCGCGTACTGCTTCTCCTCATATCTACGGTGAGCCTGTCACGTCTGCTCTCACCGGGTGATTTTGGCCTCATGGCTATCTGTCTGAGCGTCGTCGCGCTAGGAGAACTGGTCCGCGACTCCGGGTTGGGGCTGGCGGTTGCCCGCGGTGTCCCGCTCTCTCAACACCAGAAGTCCAATCTCTTCTGGATCAACCTGGGTTTAGGGGCCTCAGTCGCCATGCTCACCTTCGGTGCGTCTTGGCTCGTGGCTGCGGTATTCGGATCCAACGAGCTAGCTGCGATGCTGCAGTGGATATCGGTCAGCCTCCTACTTACGGGATTCTCCACGCAGTTTCGCGGAGAAATGAACCGCCGGCTTCAGTTCCTCCGACTGACGATCACGGACACCGCACCCGTCGCCGTCGGACTCGTGGTGGGCATCTTGTGGGCGGTGCTCGAACCATCAGTATGGGCTCTTGTGGCGCAACAACTGACGACGGCGCTGGTTGGAGCAGTTCTCGCCGTAGCACTATCGCGGTGGCGACCCGGGCTTCCGAACCGGGCCTCGGTAAGTGAGTTCCTCAACTTCGGAGTAGGGCTCCTGGGCGCTCAACTGCTAGCGTATGGCGCCCGCAACGCGGACAACTACATGTTGGGCGCGTTTACGGGCGCGGCGGCCTTGGGCTACTACAGCCGTGCTTATCAACTCCTGATGGCACCGATAAACCAAATTCTGGCCCCATTAACCAGGGTTGCCGTCCCCGTCCTTTCCCGAGCCAGCGCCCCGCAAACCTTCAACCGTCAAATCCTCGCCGCCCAGCTCGCTGCGGGAGCCCCACTTGCTACGGCCTACGCGCTTGCATTCGGCACAGCTGGTCCCCTCGTCACGATCCTCCTCGGAGATCAATGGCTACCAGCGATTCCCATCTTCCAGGCCCTTTGCGTGGGCGGCGTTTTCCGGTCGCTCAACCAGGCGTCCTACTGGGCATTCGTTTCAACGTCACGAACCGGTTCGCTCTTCCGTGCGCATCTCGTCACCCAACCCTTGATCATTTTCGCGATGGCGCTGGGGCTGCCCTGGGGGGCTACGGGCGTGGCCTGGGGACACTCGGTCGGTTACGCTGCGGCGTGGGCCATAACTACCACGTGGTGCGGCCGCTCCACGCTGCTCGACAGTCGCCGCACTTTTCTGCAGGCGGCGGTTATCGCGACATGCTTCCTAGTTCCGATCGGCGCAATCGGCTGGCTATCGACTACGTGGGTTCCGAACCCCTGGCTGGCCATAATTACCTCGGTGCTTGCGTCGGTGACGTGGCTTCTTCTGGCCTATCTACTGATCCGCCCCGCGCGGGGCGCGATGCAGACCACCGCGCGGGTTCTACGGCTTGCCACCACAAGGCGCTCGCCAGGTCCCGGCCGTGATTGACTCCCCGGGCGCCACCTCATGGGCGCCACCTCTGGGCCACCCAATGTGACCATTGTCGTTACCCCGACGCCGGAGAACGCAACCCATCCAGCGAACCGGTTTCGACGAGAGGGGCGGGGCCTTCGGCGCATACTTCATCACCCCCGGTCCTTCAGTGCTTCACTCCTCCCCACGGTAGGTTCGTACCAGTGCAGCCCGCGGCTGCGACGCAGGGGGCCCACAGCGTGGCGTCACACGCCAGATCGGGTTCTCCAACTAGACGGTGACGTAGCCGCTCGTCGTCGCACTGATCGCAGCATTCCACGTGCCATCGCATGGATCAGGCTGGTAACAGTAGCGAGCGCCCGGCTCGCATGGTCACGTTCAAGAGACGCGTCTCAGCCGTCGAGAGTTCCGTTTCTCCGGAACCCCCGGCCTGCGCGGTCCGTCAAGGCGCCAGACTCTCTGCGAGAGTGCGCACCCTCTGCGCGCGCGGGCGGCAGGAAGTAGCCTCCCGCGTGGAAGATGACCACCGGCACGATGGCGAGCGTGCGCATCCCTGTGAGGCCGGGGCGATACAACGCGCGATCTTTAGACGGGTTCATCTGCACCTCCAAGGGGGGCCAAAGTAGTGCGCAGTGTTACCCGGGAGGGGAGATGGGGGTGACGATGAGAGGGCGTCTCCACCAAGGTAACGGTCGCGACCACAAAGCCCGCCCCGGCGGGGCTCCTCACCTTCAAAAGTATTCCGTTACGCAGGCAAAATAGAGTTGCCCACACACGGGGTAGCATTTCGGAGACTCGGCGCACAGGCGCCCGCAGACGCAGATAGGGCGAGACACGCGTGAACGCGGCGGTTCAGCAGACGAAGAAGCGTGACGGCTCCCTCGACCTAATGCGCGGATTAGCGATCATGCTGGTGATCTTGTTCCACGCGTCTACGGTGCTACGTGCGGACATGGACGTTCCCTCCTGGTTACAGACATTTAACGCCGTCTTCGCTCCAGTACGAATGCCCGCCATGGTCTTCCTATCGGGACTGCTCGTCGCCCCATCGATCAAGAAGGGCACCGCGCCGTATCTCACGGGTAAGGCTCGGCGGATCCTCTGGCCGTACGTGCTGTGGTCCGTTGGTTTCGTTGTCCTCCTCGCAGTCGCCGCCCCAGAAAAGTACTCTCTCTCTCGTCTAGTGACCGTTCCGATTGACCCGGTGGAGCATCTGTGGTTCCTCTACTACCTGATGGGCTACTACTTCGTGGCTCTCCTCACGCTTCGTATGCGCGCAGAGGTCATTGCTGGCGCGTTCCTGGTTGTGAACGTGATCGGAAGCGTCACCGGTCTTAGCGACCTTCAGATCTTCGGGTTCCTCGGCTGCTTCTTCTTCATGGGGGTGGCCTGCTCCTGGCACCCCGAAGGGCTCGTGTTCCTTCTAAGACAGGGCTGGGCCGCCATCCTTGGAGCAGCATGCCTCATCTGCATGGTCGCGCTCGGACTGGTCGCAGGCGAAGTTCGGTACTTCTGGTACCTCGCCCCGTTCGTCTTCTTCCTCGTTGTCGCGGGCCTCAGACTTGCACGCAAACTCTCACCGCAGAGATGGACGACCCCCTTCAAGTACCTCGGCGTGGAGTCGCTGGTCTTCTACATTGCGCACTACCCGGTGATGATCATCGTCGCAAATCTCGCCAAGCGAGCCAGCGATAATGGCCCCCTCCTCGTTATCATCGTGATCGCCGCGGGCTTCCTGATCCCCTGGGGATTGTCTGCGGTCACCAGGCGAGTCCCTGTGACCCGCTGGATATTCGAGTTCCACCCGTCTACTGCCAGGGCAAGATCTGCCAGCCGGCTCCCCTCCTAGCCGCGAGGTAGGTTCGAACCTATGCCCCCCACAACTCTCGTGCGCCCCGCGCGGAAGCAGCGAACGGATCGACTTGGGCTGGACAGTTGGCTTTGGGTCGTCGTGGTAGCTATCACGCCAATCCAGCAGCTGATCTTCGCCTTGGTTTCATATCAAGTCCGCATTGCTCCGGTCGTGCTCGCGCTTGTGAGTCTGCTCCTGGGCCGTGTCTCACGACCCCGTATGCAGGGTGTGCTCATCGCCGCGGCGGCAATGATTGTCTTGGGAGGGCTCAGTTCCGGCCAGAACAGCAATCTGACGGAGAGCACCACGGTCGCTGTCACGTTCGCGCTCCTCGTAACGGTGGCGCCCGCGGCGATCCTGTTTCAGACACGCCGACACCCGTCATTCGTGCGAATCACCGTCACGCTCACGCTCGTTGTACAGACTGCTTCCGCGGCTGCCGGGATCGCGCAGCTCGGCGGCATCGCCATTTTCGGGGTCATCGCGCGAGAGGGGCGAGTGAATGGACTTGCGTACCACCCGAACGTTCTGGGCATTATGTCTACGCTCGCGATTCTCGTGCTTCTGGATCTGCTGCGCCGTAAGGCCGCTCGGCCTTTTCTGCTTGTTTGCGCTCTTGGAATCAACGTCGTTGCGCTTTTGGCAACGGCAAGTCTGAGCTCGTTGATCACTCTGTTGGTGGGCTTGCTCTTCTTCTTCGTCCGTCTTTCCACCACTGCCAAGATGCTCTCGTTTCTAATCGCGGCGGTCTCCTTACTGGTGTCCCTCTGGGTCGCGAACGGTGACCTCTCGGTGTTGCTTCCCGAAGCTTTCGCCAGCCGCGTCCAGCAAGTCACGGGGGCCTCCGCAGAGGGGGGAGTCGCCTCTTTGCTCGTTCGTTTCCAGACATACGAGTGGGCTTGGAACTACATCACCGCGGATCCGTGGGTGGGCGTAGGCATGGACGCACTGAACCAGGGGACGTTGACGCCATCTCTGGTCGTCCACAACTACATCCTGCGCGGTTGGTACCAGGGGGGCATATTCCTTCTCATGGGGTTCATCTTGATCACGATCTCGCTTCTCGTCGTGGCGATGAACGGCATGCGTAAGACCAACCTCATCGCACCGTCGGCGGTGATCGGGGCTGTGCTGGCGTTCGGCATGACCTCGGCCTTCTATACACAGTCGCATTATTGGATACCGATCCTGGTCGCTGCGGCCGTCCTGAACGACGCCAGCCCCGTTGGGCAAAAGACCACAGCCAAGGAGCGACATGTTGCGCGGATGGCTCGCAGGTGGGCAAACCGCCCGCTCTCCAGCCTCTAACAGGAGGGTCTGGCGCAGGAGTAGGCGACATCAGAGTCGAGTTGACCTGCGCGGAACGCGGGAAGAATGTGTCCACGTCGCGTATACCCGCGAGGCCGGAGTGACCGCCGAGCCGATCGCGACCGACTTCCGAGTCCACCACCCACCCGGTGACGCCGTGGAAGTGGTGGCCTCGAGCCGCGGTCGAAGAGGGTACTAAGCCGGGTCAGACGCATTCAGAAGGCTCGAACGTCGGGAGGCCCAACAACTATCGGCGGCTGGAGCAAGAGGTCGAAGCACTGCGGCGAGCGGCGGCGAATCTTTCGCAGGCGCCCTACCGAAATAGGCTCTGCCGCTCGTGACTGCGGAGCTCGCAGACGCCGGGAGACCCGTGACGGTGACCTGCCGGGTGCTAAAAAGCCGGCAGGTCAGCCCTACTACGGTGGCTGGCAAACCCCATCAGGGCAGTCATGCTTGGCGACGATGCAAGAGAACGTAGCTCCTGAAGGGGACTGCTCCACCTCCGAATGATGGGCGGCGAAGCCGCGGCTAGCCCCGCGCGCGCCACATGCTCACGTGAGGAAGTTGATATGAATAGAGAAGCTCGACGGTGAGTGACCGCGCAAGAGTACGGCAAATATAGGGAGTTCCATGCGTCTGTCAGTCATCGGTTGTGGATACCTTGGTGCGGTGCACGCCGCATCCATGGCGTCGATCGGGCACGAGGTCGTCGGCATCGATGTGGACGAGCGCAAGATCGCTTCGCTGTCCAAGGGTGAGGCGCCGTTCTTTGAGCCCGGGCTCCCGGAGATCCTGACCGAAGGCATCCAGTCGGGGCGCCTGCGGTTCACGACCGACATGGCTGAGGCTGCCGGCGCGAAGGTCCACTTCGTGGGGGTGGGCACACCTCAGGTGAAGGACGGCTACGCGGCCGACATGACCTACGTCAACGCCGCGATCGACGGCCTGCTCCCTTACTTGGCCGCCGGCGACATCGTCGCGGGGAAGTCGACCGTCCCTGTCGGCACCGCCGCGACCCTCGCTGAGCGGGTGACCCCGACCGGTGCGACGTTGGTCTGGAACCCGGAGTTCCTCCGCGAAGGCTGGGCCGTGCAAGACACCATCGACCCCGACCGGCTCGTGGCCGGTGTCCCCGCCGGGGAGGAGGGCAAGCGAGCAGCCGACGTGCTCCGCGAGGTCTACCACCCCTCGATCGCGAAGAACACGCCCTTCATCGTCACCGACTACGCGACCGCCGAGCTCGTGAAGGTCTCGGCGAACGCGTTCCTGGCGACCAAGATTTCCTTCATCAACGCAATGGCCGAGATCGCCGAAGTCACCGGCGCCGATGTCACGACTCTCGCTGACGCGATCGGGCATGACGCCCGGATCGGCCGGCGGTTCCTCGGCGCCGGCATCGGCTTCGGCGGCGGGTGCCTGCCCAAAGACATCCGCGCCTTCTCCGCGCGCGCCGAAGAGCTCGGCCGCGGCGAATCCGTGGCGTTTCTACGCGAGGTCGACGCCATCAACCTTCGACGCCGCGACCGCGCCGTCGACATCGTCGTGGGCGCATTCGGCGGGTCGGTGTTCAAGAAGAACATCACCGTCCTCGGTGCGGCGTTCAAACCGCACAGCGACGACATCCGTGACTCCCCCGCCCTCGACGTCGCCGTCCGCCTGCACGGCCTCGGCGCGTGGGTCACGATCACCGACCCTGCCGCGATCGCGAACGCCCGCCGCATCCACCCACAACTCAACTACGTCGAAGACCGCGACGAGGCCCTGCGAGGCGCGGATGCAGTGATCGTCGTCACGGAGTGGGACGAGTACCGCCGCGAGCTCTCCCCCGAGCACGCCGGCGAACTCGTCGCAGGAAAGGTCATCGTCGACGGGCGCAACTGCCTCGACGCCGCCGCCTGGCGCGGTGCGGGCTGGGAATACCACGGAATGGGACGGCCGTAACCCGCTGACGCGGGGGCTGCACTCTTATTGGAGTGTGGCCAAGTCAGCCCAACCGCTGCGGCGGCTTACTTGATACTCCCGTGGGTGAGGCCTCCCACGAGCCACTTCTGCAGGAACAGCGCCAGCAGGTAGATCGGGATGAGCCCGGAAAGGCTGGCTGCCGCCATCTGACCGAACATCACCTCGCGGCCGCCCTGCATGAGGGCGATGCCGACCGGGAGCGTCTGCGAGTCCACGCTCTGCGTCAGCAGCAATGGGATGAGGAAGTCGTTGTAGACGAGGATGAACACGATGATCGACACGGCAATGATGCCGGGTGCCGCAAGCGGCAGGATCACCGACCACAGCGTGCGCAGCGGTCCACAGCCGTCGAGCGCTGCCGCTTCGTCGATCTCGAGCGGGATCGCGCGGAAGAAGCCGTCGAGGAGCCACACCGCCACCGGCGTGAGCAAGAGACCTTCGACGACGCCCAGCCCGATGACCGAGTCCATGAGGCCGGCGCTCCGGACGAGTACGAATAGCGGGATGATCGCGACGATCGGGGGCGCAACATACGCGGAGACGATGAGGCCCAGCGTCTGCTTTCCCCCTACCCGCAGGCGCGCCATCGCGTAGTTCGCCGGTATCGAGATCGCGAGCGCCACGATCACCGCGACGAACGCGGCGCCGAACGAGTTGCGTAGATACGTGAGGATGGGCCAGTTCTCGAAAGCCGCGACCCAGTTCTCCCCCGCGAGGCGGGACGGGAAAATGCGCGTCGAGAGGATGTCGTCGGGGCTCTTGAACGACATGCCCACCATGTAGAGGACGGGTAGCAACGCGAGTGTGATCGCGACGCCGATGACGATCCACTTCAGCGCCGTCACGAACCCGGACGGCCGCCCCGGCCGCGACGTGCTCGATGTGCGCGACTTGGTGCGACGCCGCCCTGGCGGGACGACGAGCGTTCGAGTCTCTTCACCAAGGGCCTCGTTACGAACCGTGAGCGACACGTTCATCCCTCCTTGTGCATGCGCTGGCGCGCAGCGTTGAGCGGCAGGATGACGATGGTGACGAGCACGAGGAATGCGATCGTCTGAGCCGCCGCCGCCCCGACGTCGAAAGTCTGCAACCCGGTCCGGTAGATCTCGTAGCTGCTGACGGTCGTATCGAAGCCGGGCCCTCCGCTGGTCATGATGAAGACCAGATCGAAGACCTTGAACGACACGACGAGCTTGAGGAGGAGCACCGTAACGAGACTCGGCAGCACGAGCGGGAAGGTGATGCGCCAGAACGTCTGCCAGACGCTCGCACCATCGACTTGCGATGCCTCGTACACCTCCGTCGGCAACGTTTGCAGCGCGGCGAACACGAGCAGAACGCAGAAGGGCGTCCACTGCCACGCGTCGACGAGGATGAGGGAGACCATCGCGGCGGGGCTGGAACCGAGAAACAGGAACGGCTCGGCGCCCGGAGAGAAGGTCTGTCCGATGTTGTTGAGAAGCCCGCCCGTCGGGGCGAGCATGAGCTTCCAGATCACCCCGGCCATGACAGGCGGTGTCATCAGGGGAAGCAGGAGGAGCACGCGGATGACGCGCCCGCCCTTGACCGCCGCGTCCAACGACAGGGCCACGATGAGCCCCGCAATGAGCGCGAGGAGCGCCGAGGGGATCGCGAAAATGAGCGACCTGCCGAGGGACGGGAGCGTGACCCCGTCCCCCAGCAATGCCGCGAAGTTGCCGAAGCCTACCCACTCCGAGAAAGGACGCCCCAGCGACGACTCCGAGAAGGAGGCAGCGACGATGTACGCGAGCGGATAGACGGCGATCAGCCCGATGGCGACGATCGCCGGTGCGAGCAGCGCGCGCCCCGTCCAAGCCGCGCGTCGCGAGACGCGTTTGCCCGAAGCGAGCTGCGACATGGAGGGTCCTTTCCCAGGGCGGTGACGGGTCAGTCGGCCATCGACTGCCACGAGTCCCACGTCTGCTGCATGGCTTCTTCGGCTGTGAGGCTGCCTTGCAGCATGAGCGCGAGATTGTCGCTGAGGGACTGGATCATCTCCGGAGCCTGAGGCGACGTCGGCCACGACTGCGCGTTCGGCAGCACCTCCGCCGCGACCGCCGACACCTCGGGGGCGAACTCGGTGTATGCGGAGCTCTCCAGCGTCGAGGTCCGGATCGGGTCGACGCCCGAACCGGTCGTCGTGATGAGCTTCTCGTTCATGTCCTTCGACGACGCGAATGCGACGAACTGCTTCGCGAGGTCCTCGTCGCTCGCGTTAGGGCTGATTCCCATGGCCCATCCGGCATTGAGTGCACCCGACACCGACCCCTCGGGGCCGACGGGGAGCGGCGCGACGCCCCATCCGTCGACGATCTTGGACTGCTCGGGATCCTGTGCGAAGACGCCGAGGTCGGTCCAGAACTCGATCATTCCGACCGATCCCGATAGGAACTGCGGGAGCGCCTGCTCGAAGCCGATCTCGAGCGGGCTCGGCAGCGCGTAGGGCGCCGCATCCAGCATGGACTGGGCGGCCGCGACCGCCGCATCCGTGTTCAGCTGCGGCATCTGCGAGTCGATCGGGTCGGGAGACATCGTCGCGAGGCGGTTGAAGAACGTGGAGCCGATGTTGAAGGCGCTCTTGGACCCGAGCAGGGCGTTACCGTAGACGCCGTTCGCCTTCTCCGCGTCGGTGATCGTCTTCGACACCTGGAGGTACTCGTCCCAGGTCGCGGGGACCTCGACGCCATTGCGTTCGAAGATCGCCTTGTTGTAGAAGAGCACGTGCGTGTCGCCGTCGATCGGCAGTCCAAAGGTGGCGCCCTCATACTCCGTGTACGGCGCGGTGATGGCTTCGATGAAGTCGGACGAGTCGATCTCTTCATCGCCCTCGACCCACTCGGTGATGTCCGCGAGCGCGTCGGCCTCGGCGAGCGCACCGACCGACGTGTACCAGTACTGGATGACGTCGTAGTTGTTCGTCCCCGACTGCGCGTCGAGGATCGCCTTGGTTTGGATCTGGTCGTACGGAACCACCTCAACTTCGACCTCGACTCCCGTCTCCTCTTCGAAGTCGGCCTCGAGGATCTTCCCCGCGCCTTCCTGCGGCGCGGCGATCAGCACCTTGAGCGTCTGACTTCCGCCGCCGGAGTCGTCGCCCGTTCCGCCTCCGCAGCCGCTGAGCACGAGGCCCGCGCTCGATGCGACAGCGATGACGGCCGTCAGGCGGCGGGCTCGGCGAGCGGGTGATGAGGAGCGTCGTTGCACACTCATGGTCGTGTCCTTTCGATGGGGTGGGGCTGCGGGTCTGTGGCGGACGCGTCCGGCGTCCAGGGCTTGTCCACCTTGTCGCCCTCGACCCAAGGGGACTTGACGAAGATGGCGCGGAAGGTCTCCTCGAAGGGGTTTCGCACGAAGTGCTCTTCGTTCGGCTCGGCGTGCAGTATCTCGCCCGCGGAGGCGACGACCGGCTGCGCCCGGTCTATCCAGAACTCCGCGCGTCCTTCGAGGACGACGAACGACTCGGTGTGCTGTTCGTGGAGGTGGTTGTCGAACTCATCGCCGGGTCGGAGCACGACGATCCCGAACGCTGCGGCATCCGTCGTCGACAGGTAGGCCGGCCCCCACTCGCCGAAGCGCAGCGCAGCGTCTGCCGACCGGAGGATCTCGGCGCTCATGCGAGCGCCTTCGTCTCCGTGGCGTCGCGGAACAACTCGTAGGCGTCAGCCGGGTCGAGATCGTCGTGGACGACCCCGCGGACGGCGGTCATCATCGCGGCGGGGTGGGAGCTCTGGAAGATGTTCCGGCCCATATCGACGCCGGCCGCCCCGGCGCGGACGGCGTAGGACGCCATTGTGAGCGCATCGAGCTCGGGCAGCTTCTTGCCACCGGCCATGATGACGGGCACGGGGCAGCCGGCGACGACATCTTCGAAGCCCTCCTCGCAGTAGTACGTCTTCACGAGTTGTGCCCCGAGCTCCGCGATGATGCGCGTCGCAAGCCCGAGGTACCGGGCATCACGCGTCAGCTCCTTGCCGACTGCGGTGACCCCGAGAACCGGGATGCCTGCGGAGTAGCCCTCGTCGACGAGTGTCGTGAGATTGCGGATGCTGCGCGTCTCGTGCTCCCCGCCGACGAACACCTGCACGGCGACGGCATCGGCATTGATCCGGACCGCGTCGGCCATCGTCATCGCCGTGAACTCGTCGGAGAGCTCCTTGAGGATGGACGGACCTCCCGATGCGCGCAGCACGAGTCCCGCGCGCGTCGCGGGCGGGATCGAGGTGCGTAGCGCGCCCCGCGTGCACATGAGGGCATCGGCGTACGGGGCGAGCGGCGCGATGTTGAGGTCGATGCGCTCGAGGCCCGACGTGGGGCCTTGGAAGTACCCGTGATCGAACGCGA